>CAYLSA010000001.1:0-107445 GCA_964386575.1 uncultured Oscillospiraceae bacterium
CAAAACCGGCTATCCGAAACGTCTCGGACAGCCGGTTTTTTATTTGATCTCACGCCTGAATTATATGTTCTTGTTTGTGCCGTAAAAAATTCGGCCTTGCAAGAGATTGCGGCGATAGTAGCAGGATAAAGAGGTTTGCTTATCCGAATGGACGCACTGCTTTGCATCGCTGCACTCTTTGTACCGGCCACAACAGCCAAAGTCGCACGCTATCGCATCCAGTATGTTTTGAAGAGCCGCTTGCACGGCGAGAATGTGGATGGGTGTAACACCTCCGTTTTCGATGGCAATTATTATATTCCCTTTTCTGTCCTTGTCCTTGCGATACTCTACCTCATTTGGCAGCAGAGCGGCAATGGATTCGGATACGCTGATATAAGAACGACCGTCCTTCGCTTTTACACGAACGATGAGATTCGTTTGGTTGAGAAAATACAGGCTGTTGCTTTGAGTCTTTGACGAGGAAACGAGAAACTCGCCCGGAAGCCAGTTTTTCTTCAGTGTTTTAAGCGCAGCAGTTTTGAGTTTGTCAAGAACGGTGGATTTGATTTCGTCTTCTGCGGATAGATTTAAGCTTAATTGTTCGTTCATACATCTACCTCGTTATTTGCAAGCGCAAGAAATCTGGTTTCGTTGATGATGAGAATGTGGGCTTGTCCGGATGCATTTAGTTCGGCAGCTTTTCTCTCTTTTGTGCTCTGGCCACTGCATCCAACAACTGCTGGGTCTTGGCTGCCGACAACTAATATATCGATTAATCTGGAAACGTTGCTTTTGATTTCTGCACCATGATCTACAGCGATCTGCATAGCCCTGTCTCTGGAAATAGAAAGTTCGCCTGTGAAGACGACTTTGCAGCCATATAAGGGATTGGTTGTATCAATACAGTCGCATTGTGTGGTTATGTCGGAAATGCGGACGGATTTCTTTTTCCTCGGTTTGTTCTTGGTGCCGATGGAATCTGTGCCGGGTTCAATAGGGATGCCATCGTCCAAGTATTTGAGCATGAGTAAGGCACAGGCTCTTGCATCATACAGTGAATCATGATGATGCGGCAGATCAATGTGAAACGTGCTGCAAAGACCGTCCAACGAATAGGAGGAAAGCTCGTAGTTGAGCTTCGCGTGGTGCATGGTGCAATAAAATGTGGGCGGTTCAAATGGCAGCTGATAACGCGCGGCGGCTTTTCTCAAAACACTGATATCATAGGCTGCGTTATGTGCTACAATAGGATATTTTTGAAAAATAGCGCTCAACTGCGGCCAAATGTCCGGGAATGTCGGACAACCGGCCACTTGCTGCGGCGTGATGCCGTGGACTCGAATAGCAAATGGATTGAATTCTGCTTCGGGATCTATAAATATTTGCTTTTCCTTCGCGATCATACCGTCCTGAACCAGCACTAAAGCCAGTGAACAGGGCGCTTCATTGCGGCGGTCAGCGGTTTCCAGATCGAGTGCTACAAAATCCATACCCACATCTCCCTTAACGTAAGGTCGGCACTAAACAGACGCATTACCACGGCCATTAAACCACAAAAGTATTTTTTTGGCAAGCGTGGCAGGATGTGATCGGGAAAAATCTCACGCTTTCGGCAAGCTCCAGCGGAATTTGGCGGCGCACAGGCGCAGAGCCACGGTGAGGACGCTGCCGGACAGGATGGCGAGCGTTTGGCTGTATGGCCACAGCAGCATACACAAGATCGCGCCGCCGAGGGAGGCGCAGGCGTAGAAATGCTTGGTGAAGATATACGGCTTTTCCATGCAGCAAACATCGCGCAAAAGGCCGCCGCCCACGCCCGTGAGCACGCTCAGAAGCAGCGTGAGGAACACATGGTCGCCCATGCCGGCCTTTACGCACACGCTCACGCCATGCACCGTGAAGATGCCAAGGCCCAGCGAGTCGGCCAGCAGCAGGAGAAACTCCGTGCCCTGAATGCGGAAATGGATGCGCTCGCTTTTGTGCAGCGCAAACAGCGCCAGCGACACCACCAGCGCCAAAAGCGCCTGCGTGGGGTCGAGCAGGGCCGAGGGCACCGAACCGAGCATCACATCGCGCAACATCCCGCCGCCGACCGCCGTGGTCATGCCAATGATGGCCACGCCGAGCAGATCCATGCGCTTTTGTATGCCGAGCGCGGCGCCCGATATGGCAAAGGCCGCCGCGCCGATAAGCTCCACGATGAGCTGAAAGTTTTCCATGCAAAGTCCTCCGGGAAATATCCGGCCATGCGGCCGGGTGCTTTATTCTATGCAGTGTGCGTAGCTTGGGTCCAGCGCGGCCAGCTCGCGCAGGTCGTCGATCTCCGTCACATCGCCGCGCGCCATGGGCATGACGCCGAGATCGTAGTCCTCCGGGTGGCAGAACAGCGCCACATCGTCCCAATAGATCTGGCGGTTTTGCCGCTCGTCAAACTCAAGCTCCAAATGCCGCTTGAGCCGCCGCCCGTCCTCCGCCGTCCAGCGGGACACGCTGTAAAGCTGCCATCCGCCGCATCCACCTGTGCGGCTGCACGAGACAACATGGCCGTCCTGCACGGTCAGCAGCCATTCGTCCGTGGGCTCGTCCGTCCAAACGCAGTTGTAGCCCGAGCGCTCAAACTCCGGCCGCAGAGTCTCGCTTGTGCGGATGAGCTGGTCGCCGTCGAGTATGATGGCGTTTTCGATGTGTTCGCGCGCGCAGTACAGCGACGAGATGTTGTTGCACTCGGCGTACCACGGGTTCTCGATCAGCGTAAGGCCGGGATGCTCCTGCGCAAGGGAGGCGAATTGCTCCTTCAAATAGCCTACGACAACGTATATCTCAAAAATGCCGTTTTCATGCAGGGCGCGGATCGCCGTGTCGATCATGCGCTCGCCGTTCACGGCAACCAGCGGCTTCGGGGTGCGGTCTGTGACCGGGCGCATACGCTTGCCCTGTCCGGCGGCCATGATGATGGCCCGTTCGATTCGATGCATCTGCTCGCTTCCTTCCCATGCGCCCTTCGGCGCGAACAAAGGCATCATATACCAGCTTTCGGGCAAATGCAAGAAGCGCGTCGAAAATGTAAAATAAACTTTACAAAAATGAGGTCAAGGCATGAAGAACTGTTTGGAACGGCTCCGCCGCGAGCGCGGCGTTCGGCAGGAGGAGCTGGCCGACGCGGTGGGTGTGCGCCACGGCGCGATATACAATGTGATTTTTTGCGATTGTCAGGCGCTTTTGCGGGTATAATTCCAATTGAGAAAAAGCGGCGGATATGCTATGCTGTCAGTATCAAAAAATCGAACATGGAGGAATCGATCATGGCGAACAAATACGCGGGCACGCAAACGGAACAGAATCTGCGCACGGCCTTTTCCGGCGAATCGGAGGCGCGCAACAAGTATACCTACTTCGCCTCGCAGGCGAAAAAGGACGGCTTCGAGCAGATCTCGGCGCTGTTTCTGAAAACGGCAGACAACGAAAAAGAACACGCCAAGATGTGGTTCAAAGAACTTAACGGCATCGGCACCACGGCGGAGAATCTGGTGTACGCGGCCGAGGGCGAGAACTACGAGTGGACGGATATGTATGCCGGCTTCGCGGAAACGGCGGAGGCGGAGGGATTTTCTGAGCTGGCGGAGAAATTCCGCATGGTGGCGGCCATTGAGAAAATGCACGAGGAGCGCTACCGCGCCCTGCTGCATAATGTTGAAGCGCAGGAGGTCTTTGCCAAGAGCTCGGTGAAGGTGTGGGAGTGCCGCAACTGCGGCCACATCGTGGTCGGCGAGGCTGCGCCGGAGATCTGTCCGGTGTGCGCCCATCCGCAGGCGTATTTCGAGCTTCACGCGGAGAATTATTGAGTCCCAATACAGAACGAACCCGGGCAGCGATCGCTGTCCGGGTTTTTTGCGTTATTGCCCTCTCGCCCAGGCCTTCACCCACGCTTCGGCAAAGGCGGCGAAGCGGCGGGCGGCGGGGCCGGCCTGGTCGCTCACGGCCAGGGCGATGGTGCGGCTGGCGGGCGGGTCGATGGGACGGGCCTCGATGCCGCTGCTGTTGCCGCGCAGAAGCAGCGACGGCATGATGGAAACGCCGAGACCCTGCCGTACCATGGCGATCACGGCGTAGTCATCCTTGCTGTGCAGACGCACATTCGGCTTCACACCCACGGCCTCCAGGGCGCGGCGTGCGTCATGGTCGGAGGATTTGAGCAGCGAGATGAACGGCTCGCGCGCCACATCCGCCACGCGGCAGCGCTCCTGCGCGGCGAGGGGATGTCCCTTGGGGAAGATGGCGGCCAGCGCGTCTTCATATAGTGGTATACACCGGCATTTCAGCTCCGTCGGCAGCGTGATGAAACCAAGTTCCACACTGCCATCGGCCAGCCAATTGTCCACATCATGATAGTCGCCGTTGAACAGCTTGAACTCCACCTGCGGATGCTCCTGCTCAAAGCGCATCATCATCGCGGGCAGCCAGTGCGTGGCCACGCTGGTGAACGTGCCGAGGCGTATCGAGCCGGCCACAAGCTCCGTAAGCTCGGCGGCCTCGCGGTGCAGCAGCTCATCCTGCCGCACGATCTCGCGCATGAAGGGCAGCAGCCGCTCGCCATCGGGCGTTAAATGCGCGCCGGTGCGTGTGCGCCGCAGCAGGGCAAGGCCCAGATCCTTTTCCAGCGCGGCGATGATGTGGCTCACGCCCGATTGCGTCAGTCCCAGCTCCTCGGCGGCCTTTGTGAGCGAGGCAAGCTCCACGGTTTTGACAAAAACCGAATATTTTTTTGTATCCATTGAAAAAACCTCTTGCAATTGTTCGGCGATGGTGGTAAGATACCGCCATGTTGATTTAATGATTGTAATGTTAAACATTATAATTCGTAATGCGTCAGTTGTCAAGAGGAGGATGCAGAAATGATCGGAGCCAATTTGCAGCATTTGCTTGCCATGATCGTCTACATGGCGGCGGTGGTCGGTATCGGCGTATATTTTTCCCGCCGCGCCAACAGCAGCACGGAGGAGTATTTCCTCGGCGGCCGCAGCCTTGGTCCGTGGGTCACGGCGTTCAGCGCGGAGGCCTCGGATATGTCCGGCTATTTGCTGATGGGTCTGCCCGGCCTTGCGTATTGGACGGGCCTTGCAGATGTCGGCTGGACGTGCATCGGCCTCGCCCTCGGCACCTATCTGAACTTCCTGGTCGTGTCGCGCCGTCTGCGCCGTTACAGCATCGCGGTCGATGCGTTCACGCTTCCGGATTTCTTCTCCAACCGCTTCCATGAAAAGAAGAAACTTCTGATGACCATCTCATCGCTGATCATCATCGTGTTCTTCTGCGTGTATGCGGCCCAGTGCCTCAGCTCCTGCGGCAAGCTTTTTGCCAATCTCTTTGGTCTGCCCTACGGCAGCATGATGATCGTCGCGTCGATCTTTGTGCTGGTCTATACCTTCCTTGGCGGGTATCTTGCGGAGAGCGCCTCGGACTTTATGCAGGCGGTCGTTATGATCACGGTGCTTATCCTCATTCTCGTGCTGTCCGTTGCCCAGGCGGGCGGTCTGTCCGTTGTGATCGAAAACGCCAAGAACATCGACGGCTACTTCTCCTTCTTCACCACGGCCACCCCCTCCACGGAGCAGGTCGATGCATTCGGTGCCGGAAAAAGCTATGGTTTCCTGTCCATCGCGTCGTGCCTTGCGTGGGGCCTTGGCTACTTCGGTATGCCGCAGGTGCTGCTGCGCTTCATGGGCATCCGGTCGGAAAAAGAGCTGGGCCGCTCCCGCCGTGTGGCCATCATCTGGGTCGTGATCTCCATGGCCGCCGCCATCATGATCGGTGTGGTCGCGCGCAGCGTGCCGGGGCTGGATTATCTGTCCAACGCCGCGGCCGAGAACGTGTTCATCGATGCCGCCACGACCTTCCTGCCGCCCATTCTGGCCGGCTTTGCCTGCGCGGGCGTGCTGGCGGCCGCCATTTCCTCGTCCGATTCCTACCTGCTCATCACGGCCAGCGCCGTCAGCCAGAACATCTATCGCAGCGTGGTGAAAAAGGATGCCACCGACAAGCAGGTCATGTGGTGCTCGCGCATCACCCTTGTGGTGGTCACGCTCATCGCCATCGCCGTGGCCTGGAACTCCAACTCCACCATCTTCGGCATCACGTCGTTTGCCTGGGCGGGCTTCGGCGCGGCGTTTGGCCCGCTGATGCTGTTCTCGCTGTTCTGGAAGCGCACCACCTATCCCGCGGCCATCGCCGGCATGGTCTCCGGCGGCGCGATGGTGTTCATCTGGAAGCTTCTCATCAAGCCCCTCGGCGGTGTGTTCGCCATCTATGAGCTGCTGCCGGCGTTCATCGTCAGCGCCCTCGTGATCGTGGTCGTGTCGCTGTGCACGAAAAAGCCCGATGCCGAAATGGAGGCGGAATTCGACCGCGTCCGCTCCGGCGAGCTGGAAAATGCCTGAGCGAAGGCTCAATAACGAAAAAATTTCCCGTTCGGAGCTTTTCCGAACGGGATTTTTTTATAGTATGTACGGATACAGAAATGCCAAAGGCTCCCTTGTGTAAAGGGAGCTGTCAGCGAAGCTGACTGAGGGATTGTTTTACTGCGGCATCGATATACTCGCAAACGCCGTGAAAATTTTTATTGACTTCGTTATTTGGGATGCGAATGACTTTCAGGGCATAGCCTTCCAGAAAAGTGGTTCGCAATACATCATCCTCCATGCCTTCGGCCTCATAGTGTTGAGAACCATCCAGCTCTATTACCAACTTGGCCTTTGCGCTGTAAAAGTCTGCAATGTATTTTCCGAGTACTTTTTGCCTTGAAAACCGAACCGGATAGGTGCGCAGAAAGTCATACCAGAGATGTCGCTCTTCTTTGGTCATTTCTTTTCGCAATTGCTTCGCAAGCGGTACCAGCTGTTTGTTGTGTTTCGATTGCATGACAATCCCTCCGTCACGGCTTCGCCGTGCCACCTCCCTTTACACAAGGGAGGCTTTGGTGCGGTGTACCTATACGGTCTGCCGATCAAATTATGTTTTATCACAATGCGCTTAAATTACAAGACAGCCACAGCAGAATGACCTGCTGTGGCTGTTGATATGTAGCTCCGAACGGGAACTTTTTATTGTCTCATGCGGTCAGATCAGTCGCACAGCTCGAACACGCCGGCAGCGCCCATGCCGCCGCCGATGCACATCGTGACCAGAGCGTACTTGCCCGCGGTCTCGGGGTCGCGCAGATAGTCGAGCGCCTTCATGGTCAGGAAAGCGCCGGTCGCGCCCATGGGGTGGCCGAGAGCCATGGCGCCGCCGTAGGGGTTGGTCTTGTTCCAGTCAAGACCCAGCGTGTCGATCACGGCGAGGGACTGGCTGGCGAAGGCCTCGTTGAGCTCCACAACGTCCATCTGGTCCACGGTCATGCCGATCTGCTTCATTACCTTGGGAACGGCGTAGATGGGGCCGATGCCCATCACGGTCGCTTCGCAGCCGGCCACGGCAAAGCCGAGCAGACGGGCGATGGGCTTGATGCCGAGCTCCTCGGCATAGGCGCGGTCCATCAGAACGACATAGGCCGCCGCGTCGGTGGTCTGGGAGGAGGTGGCGGCGGTCACGGTGCCGTTTTCACGGAAGCAGGGCTTCATGCCGGCCATCTTCTCCATGGAGGTCTTGAGGTTGCCGTCCATATCGGCCAGAACGCCATCGTCATACTCGACCATGTTGCCGTCCTGATCCTCGATGGGGATGATGCACTTGTTCAGCTTGCCGTCCTTGCGGGCCTTCGCGGCGAGAGTGTGGCTGCGCAGAGCCATCTCCTCCATGCGCTCGCGGGTGATGCCGTAGCGCTCCACAACGCGCTCGGCCGTTTCGCCCATGGACATATAGCCGCCGATGTAGTTTTCGTCGAACCAGGGGTCCTTCTGCTCATCGGGGTAGGGGGCGAAGCACTTGGTCATGCACTCCACGCCGCCGGCGACCACGCAGCGCATCTGGCCGGCCACGATGGCGTTGTTGGCCGTGGCGATGGCCTGCAGACCGGAGGAGCAGAAGCGGTTGATGGTCTGGGCGGAAACGCACTCGGGAAGTTCAGCGCGGTTGACGATCAGACGGGAGGCGTTCATGCTCATCTCGTTCGTGGGAGAGGCGCAACCGGTGATCACATCGTCGATGTTGGCGGGGTCGAGCTGGGGGATCTGGGCCAGGACGCCCTTGAGGGTCTGGGCAGCGTATTCGATGGGGTGCATACCGGCCAGACCGCCCTTGCGGGCGCGGCAGCAGGGACTGCGGCCATAGGCCACGACTACAGCTTCATGATTCATGGTGTTCTATCTCCTTATCTTTTTGAATTTGCATTTTTATCAAAACCACGGCCACAGCCGCAGTGATGAGCTCGGTCAGCGCGGTCGTCCACCAGATGGCGTCAAAGCCGAACAGCGCCGGCAGCGCAAACAGCAGAGGGACGACCAGCACGATGCCGCGCAGCAGCGACACCATCAGCGATTCCTTTGTTCGCAAAACGGATTGCAGATAATAGCTGGCCGTGATGTTCACGCCAACGAAGATATAGCTTGCGCCGATGATGCGCGCCACGCGCGGCCCCACGGCGAGGACTTCCGGTGTCACGGCCATGTAGGCGCGCAGGATGGGTGCAGGGAACAGCTCCAGCGCCAGCGTGAAGATCGCGGCGATGCAAATCGAACTCGTCATGGCAAGCTTGAGCGAGCGGGTCATGCGGCCGTGATCCTTTGCGCCGCGGCTGGCGGAGGCGATGGGCTGCAGCGCGCCGCCCACACCATAAAACAGGCCCATGGCCAAAACGCCGATGTTGGAGCAGGTGCCGTAAACAGCCAGCTCCGTGGCGCCGGCGAAGGACATGATGCGGTTGTTGAACAAAATCGAGCTTACGAACACGGAGATGTCCACAATAAAGGGCGAGATGCCGATCTTGAAAACCTCGCCGAGATATTTCAGCGGCTTTTCCGGCCAGATGAAGCGCAGCGTGCATTTTTTGCGCACAAAATGCGAACACATAATGATAACGGCGAGCGTTTGGCACAAAACCGTGGCAAGACCTGCGCCGGAGATGCCCATGTCGCACACGAATACGAGGATGAGATCGCCGATGATGTTCAAAATGCCGCAGCTCGTCACGGCCGCTGTGGCCAGCATGGGCGCGCCGTCGTTGCGCAGGAAGAAGATGAGCACCTGGCCCACCAAAAAGCTGGGCAAAAACCAGCTCAGCCATCCGGCGTAGCCCTCCACGAGAGGAAGAAGCTCCTCGCTCGCGCCGAACAGCCGGTAAAGCGGGAAGCGGAACAGCCGGAAGATGACCACCAGCAGTGCTGCCGCCGCAATGGAGGCCACAAGCGTCACGGCGAAGTAGCTTTCGCCGGACTTGTCCTTCGCGCCGCGCGAAACGCCCAGCATCACGCTGCCGCCTACGGCGAACATAATGCCGATGGCCATGATAATGCTCCACATCGGCTGGATGACGGCCATGGCCGCCGCGCCGTTGGGGCCTTCGTACTGGCCGACGATGATCAGATCGGCCGTGACGTAGATGGAACTGATGATCGCGCTGCCCAGAGCGGCGAACAGATACTTGCGCCAGACCTTGCGGATGTCGCCGGTCAGAACATCGTTCATAGCGAAAAAACCTCCATGAAATTAGCTAGCTAAATCACTTTCCAAAACTACTATAGCACACATCTTTTTCAATTGCTATAGTCTTTGCTTGGAAAAACAAAAAGTTGTAATTCTTTTGTTAGAAATAAAGTCTTGATTGACACAATTTGTTAGGGTAAAATTATACAAATCATGGTAATTTTGGGGTACACATCATGAAAAAGAGAATCAATGGTTTGGCGCTGCTGTTGGCAGTGCTTGTGCTGTTTTCGCTAATGAGCGCCTGCGGCGATGCTGCGCCGGAGGAGGAGACTGCGGAAACGGAGGAAGTGGTCCTGCTGGAGGCGGAGGGCGCGCTCGTTTCGTTTGAGGAAGGCGTGCTCACGCTGGCTGTCGATGGCGACGAGCAGAGCTTTTCCGTTGCGGCGGACACCGCTTTCTCGCTCGCGCGCGGCTTCATCGCCGGCGATACCTTCACGGTGTCCTATGAGGAGGATAACGCGGAAACGGCGCTTTCGGTCGCTTCGGCGGAAAACAGCGAGTTGAAGCCCTATACTCTGCGCGGCACGGTGAAGTCGCTGGGCGAGTATGAACTGCGCGTGGCGCTCGATGACGGCGGCACGGCGGATTTTTCTCTTTCCGGCGCGGCGCTTGATCTGTGGCAGGGTCTGCGCGAGGGCATCTATGTGGAGCTGACCTGCCTTGGCGAAGGAGAGGGCGGAAACTGCGTTTGGCTGCAAAGCGTGACGGATAACGACGGTGCGGCCCTGCTGACGGCCCCGGAGGAAACCACGACCGAGGAGACCACGACCGAGACCGTGGAAACAACGGAGGAAACCGTCGAATACGCGTGGCCGTATGAGGCGTGCGACGATACCGTGTGGGCCTCCGTGCGAGCCAATCTGCGCACCGGACCGGGCATGGAATACCCCTGCGTGGGCGATGTGGACTGCGGCGAGGAGCTTTCGCGTCGGGGCCTCTCCGGCGATTGGAGCGCCGTGATGATCGACGGACGGGAGTATTATATCGCGAGCGAGCTGCTGCTCATGGAGCGACCCGGCAAGCTTTCCATCATCACCTATGACGCAAACGGCGGCACGGCCGCGCCCGAGGCTCAGCATAAGCTCGGCGGTGAGGCCATCCATCTATCCCTGCTGGAGCCGGTGCGTGAGGGCTGGCAATTTGTCAACTGGAACACCAACGAAAAGGGCTTCGGCGTGACCTTCTTCGCCGGGGATGAATACGAAATGGACGGCGATGCCACGCTTTACGCCCAGTGGGTCGAGGCGGAGGAGGAGACCGACACCGAGGAGGAGTCCACGGCCTCCGGCGAACCGAGCGGCGAGCAGCCGACCGAGGAGACCGACGAATCGACCGAGGAGACTGTGGAGTCCGTGCCCGTGCGCGATACATCCTCGGCCATCGCAGGTACGCTTGTATCCATGCAGGACGGCAAGATCACGCTGGAAGCGGCGGGGCTGGACTATGTGTTTGATATTGCCTCCGCCACGGTCACGGCCGAACGCGGCGTGCATCCCGGCGATAGCGTCACACTGTACTATGCCGGTACGCTTGGTGCAGAGCGCGACAGCACGGCGGCGCCTGCCGTGCGCGTGCAGTTTGCTGCGGGCGATGGCCGCGTGACGGGCGAGGTGACCGCTGTCGGTCAGGGCTTTGCGGCGGTATCGCTTGGCAAAACGGAGCTGTTTGCCGTTGTGGACGGCTTAAGTGCCGAGCCGGGCGATGAGATCACGCTCACGCTGGCCCCGAGCGTCGCGCAGGGAAATCTGTTCGACGCCGAAGCAAAATAAAAAACACGAGAGGGAGCCATTGGCTCCCTCTTTTTGCATATTCTTCATCTTGCAGTTGACAACTGTAGTCTGCTATGCCATGCTGGACGAACAGGCTACAAATGTAGTCTGCGCGAGATATAAAAGACGGCCCGACGTGGGGTCGGGCCGATGGTTCATGCTTGCGCTTCTTCAGTCGGGGCGGCGGGCGCGGCATCGGCAGCGGGAGCGTCGGCCATGCCGAGTCCGGCGGCGAAGCCCTTTACCTTATCGACGACCTCTGGGGCCTTGTCCTTCACGATGTCCGCCGTTTCGTGGTAAAAGTCGGCGGCGGCGCGCACGACCTCGCCCACAACGGCCTGCGGCTCCACCTTGCCGTTTTCATCGGCGAAGCCGTCGGGATTGTTTTCCTTCACCTTCTCAGCGACCTTGATGGCGGCGGCGGTCGTTCCGGCGACTACGCCCACGCCCAGCAGCTTTTTGAAAAAACCCATGCTGTGACCTCCTTGACGTCTTTGATATCGGAATGCCCGCGCGGCGGGCGCTTCGGCTCGTGCAGGATGCGGAAACGCCGCATCACCATTCTATTGCCATTATATCATAGTATGCGTGGCATGGGCAATAAAAAACCGAAGCAAAATGTCACAAAAGCGCCCGTGGATGCGTCCGTATTTAGGAAGGACTTAAGCATTTATTAACGATTTGGCTTCTGGAATCTTAATCGCGTGCCTGTTACCATGGTGGTGTAAGATGGGAGGGGACAGGATGGACGCCTATGTGATCGATTCGGCGGTGCTGCGGGAGAATGTGCAGCGCCTGTGCGGCGCGATGGGGCGCGAGCGGATCTACGCGGTCGTGAAGGGTGACGGCTATGGTCTCGGCCTTGCGCAGTATGCGCGCTTTCTCCTGTCCTGCGGGCTGGAACGCTTTGCTGTGAGCGAGCCGGAGGAGGCGCAGACGCTTAGGATCGAGGGATTTACCGGCGAGATACTCATGCTGCGCTCTGCCACGGAGTTGCGGGAGATCAAACAGCTTTTGCGCGCGGGTGTGGTTTGCACGGTGGGCAGCGAGGCGGCGTATGAGCAGCTTGCGAAAATGGCGCGGATGCTCGGCTGTCGGGCCGAGGCGCATTTGTATATTGACAGTGGTATGGGCCGTGAGGGCTTTTCCGTGCGCGATAGGGATAAACTCATCGCGCTGTGGCAACGGGACGATGCCGTGGCCATCACGGGCGTTTTTACCCATTTTCCGAACGCGGCGGGGCCGGAACGGAACACACGCCGCCGCTACGATGCCTTTTGCCGCGCGGTCGATGCACTGCGGGAAGCGGGCTGGCGGGGCGTCGCTCACTGCGCGGCTTCGTGTGCGGCGCTGCGCTTTGACGATATGCGCATGGACGCGGTGCGGCTGGGAAGCGCGCTGCTTGGGCGCGTGGCCTGCGCGGAGGGCGCGGCGCTTGGGTTGCGGCCCGTGGGCTATATCGATGCGCGGGTGACGTCGGTGCAAACGGTCGCGGCGGGGCAACGCCTCGGCTACGGCGGCGCGTGGCGTGCGCGCGAGGAAACGCGGGTGGCGCTTTTGAATGTTGGCTATTATCACGGGGTCGATCTCGATCATGGCGCGGAGCCGGTGAGCGCGGGGGATTATCTGCGGGCACTGCTGCGGCCGCTGCGTCAGCTTCTTCGCCATCGGCGGCCGGAGGCGCTCGTGCGCGGCATGAACGCGCCGGTGCTGGGGCGCGTGGCCATGCAGAACACCATGCTCGATGTGACAAACTGCGGCTGCGACGTGGGCGACCGGGCGATCTTGCCGTGCAGCCCGCTGATGGTACGGAATCTGCCGCGCGAATTTATCTGAGCAGAATTAAAGAAGGGCAGGGGATACCGAAAAACCGGCGTCCCCTGCCTTTTGTGCGCTCAAAACTGCCGTACCAGCTCCCGCCGCAGCCGCGCGATGATGCGCTTTTCCAGGCGGCTTATGTAGCTTTGGCTGATGCCGAGCCGGTCGGCTACTTCTTTCTGCGTCTGCTCTGTGCAGCCGTCCAGACCGAAGCGCATGAGGATGATGCTCTTTTCGCGCTCGGAAAGCCGCCCAATGGCCTGCATGAGAAGCTGCTTTTCCACATCGTCCTCCATCGGGCGGGATACCTCGTCGCCATCCGTGCCGAGAACGTCCGAGAGCAGGAGCTCATTTCCGTCCCAGTCGGTGTTCAGCGGCTCGTCAAAGCTCACCTCGCCGCGCCGGGAGGACAGCTTTCGCAGATACATGAGTATCTCGTTTTCGATGCAGCGCGAGGCGTAGGTGGCAAGCTTTATGTTCTTGTCGCTGCGGAAGGTCTCCACGGCTTTGATCAGGCCAATGGTGCCGATGGAGATGAGATCTTCCAGCGCCACGCCGGTGTTTTCAAAGCGCCGCGCAATGTATACGACAAGACGCAGATTGTGCTCGATGAGCGTTTGCCGGGCCAACACTTCGCCGCGGGCCAGCGCCTGCACGGCCTCGCTTTCCGCTGCGCGGTCGAGCGGTGGGGGCAGATAGTCGCCGCCGCCTACATAGAAGATGCGCTGCCCCCGCGCGGCCAGCAGCAGCCGCAGCTTTACGATGATGCGTTTGAGCATGGATGAGCCTCCTTTTCCGAATTCTATAAAATGGCGCGGCAGTTTTCGCCTGCGCTGAGCGCCGTGGCTGTCACGGCCACGACCAGATCGTCCCGCGCTTCGCCGTCTACCATGATGCGCGCGGGCCGGAATGCGGGCAGAAGTCCGCTGCCGCCGAGGGATGCGTAGGGAATGAGATGAAATCCGCGCAGCGCGCTTATGGCGTCGATGGCGTCTGCTTTCAGGGCAGCGGCCTCTATGTCATCAAACAGCGGCGCCAGCGCGTCCGCCTCCGCCACGAGAACATGGCGGCCTGTGAGAGGGTCATACAGCTCGTTGCCGGTGTCGTGCAGGGCGCGAAGGCGAACGCATCGACCGTCGCGCTCGATCACAACATCATAGGCTGCACGCTCGGCTTTTTTTACTGCGCGACGGAACACGAACCCTACGCCCGCCCAGCAAACGGCAAAGGCCAGCGCCAGAGTCCGCATATCAAGCCGCACCAGCCGCCCGTCCGTGCGCCACACGCCGCGATGCAGCCCCGCCGCCCATATCGCGCCGCCAAACAGCACGGACAGCCCCAGAAACACGCCGAAGCTGCGCCATAGCTTGCCCTCGCGCCCAAAGGCCGCCAGACACATCCCCAGCGCCAAAACGCCCTTCATCACGCTGCCATCGAGCCACGCAAACCCCGGCAGCAGCGACACGCAGCACCATCCGGAGCCAAACGCCGCGCTCAGAGCAAAGCGCCCGCGCCGCAGCGGCAGGGCACAGACCTGCGCCGTGGCCAGCAGCAGAAAATAGTCGATGGCCAGATTGAGCGCGAACAGCTCATCTACATACACGATCCTCATGGGAAAAATATAATGCGCCGCGAGCGCGAAGTCGGTTGAAATCGGCGCACGCTTATGGTAAAATCTCTTGTGTATGGAATTTGACAAATTGCGGCTGAAACAGGGGGACGGATAAATGAGTGAAAGCAAGGCGGCTTACCGGCGCGTGCTGCTGAAGATCAGCGGCGAGGCGCTCGGCGGCGAGAGTGGACGCGGTGTGGATTTTGACTTCCTCAAAAGCGTTTGCGAGGCGGTCATGGACTGCGTAAAGCTTGGCGTTCAGGTCGGCATCACGGTCGGCGGCGGCAACTTCTGGCGCGGCGTGAAAGACGGCGGCGGCAAGATGGAACGCACCCGCGCCGATCAAATGGGTATGATGGCCACGGTGATGAACTGTCTGGCATTGCAGGACTGCTTCATCCAGCTCGGCCAGCCGGCGCGTGTGATGACGATGATAAACATCAGCCCTGTGGCGGAGCTGTATGAGCACGACCGTGCCATCCGCCACATGGAAAAAGGCCGCGTGGTCATCTTCGGCTGCGGCACCGGTTCGCCCTATTTCTCCACGGATACGGCTGCGGTTCTCAAGGGCGTGGAGATCGGCGCAGACGTGGTTCTTATGGCCAAGAACATCGACGGCGTTTATACCGCTGACCCCGCCAAGGATCCCACTGCCGTGCGCTACGATGAGATCCGCTACGATGAGATTCTGGAAAAGCATCTGGCCGTGGTCGATTCTACGGCGGCCTGCATGGGACGCGACAATGCCATGCCGCTGATGCTGTTCCGCCTTTCGCCGGAGGATATCCGCCGCGTGATCGCCGGAGAAAAAGCCGGCACCATCGTTCGCTGACAGGACGCGTAAACTTGCCCGCCCGACGCGGCGGGACACCATAAAATCAATAACGACAAGGAGGAACACCCCATGTCCGAACTACAGGAATTTGAAAGCAAGATGAAAAAGGCGCAGGATTTCCTCGTCTCCCAGTTTGACTCCGTGCGCGCCGGCCGCGCCAACGCCGCCGTGCTCAAAGGCATCACGGTCGACTATTACGGCACGCCCACGCCCATCAACCAGGTCGGCTCCATCTCCAACCCCGACCCCCGCACGCTGGTCATCACGCCTTGGGACACCAGTGTTCTCAAGGGCATCGAAAAGGCCATCCAGTCGTCCGAAGTGGGCATCAACCCCCAGAATGACGGCCGCGTGATCCGCCTTGTGTTCCCGCAGCTCACGGAGGAGCGCCGCAAGGAGCTTGCCAAGCAGGTTCGCAAATACGGCGAGGAGGCCAAGGTGGCCGTGCGCAACATCCGCCGCGACGCGATGGATTCCTTCAAAAAACAGCAGAAGGCCGGCGAGATCACCGAGGACGACCAGAAGCTGCTGGAAAAAGATCTTCAGAAACTCACGGACGGCGCGATCAAAGAGGTCGATCGCCTGACGGACGCGAAGGAAAAAGAGCTGTTTGAGATCGGCTGACAGATGAACGAAAAGAAGCTTACGGCGGAGGGGTCCATTGGGCTCCCCCGCCATATCGCCATCATAATGGATGGAAACGGGCGCTGGGCCAAAAAGCGCGGCCAGGCACGCACGGCGGGTCATGTGGCCGGTGTGAGTGCCTTCCGGCGCATCGCGAACTACTGCAAGGACATCGGCGTGGAATACCTCACGGTCTATGCGTTTTCCACGGAAAACTGGCGCCGGCCGGCGGCGGAGGTGGCCGCGATCATGGGGCTTTTGGAAAAGCATCTGATCGAGGAACTGGAAAATCTTGAGCGCGACCGGCGGCGCATCCGCTTTTTCGGCGATCTTTCGGCGCTGTCGCCGCGGCTTCGCAAGCTGTGCGAGGACTGCGAAACGCGTTCGGCGGTGTATCCGGAGGGGCAGGTGAACATCTGTCTCAACTACGGCGGGCGCGATGAGATCGTGCGCGCGGCGAAGCGCTGGGCGGCGGATGGCTGTCCGGAGCTGGACGAGGCGCGTTTTTCGTCGTATTTATGGTCGGCGGGCGTGCCCGATCCCGATCTGCTCATCCGTCCGGGCGGGGAAAAGCGCATTTCGAACTATCTTCTGTGGCAGAGCGCGTACACGGAGCTTTACTTCACGGACACGCTCTGGCCGGATTTCACCGAGCGCGATCTGGACGCGGCCATCGAGGCCTATCGGGGGCGTGAGCGCCGCTTCGGTGACGTGGGAAGGAGCGGAACATGATCAAAACAGTATCCATCCTCGGTTCCACCGGCTCCATCGGCCGCCAATCGCTGGCGGCGGCGGAGCATCTGGGTGTGCGCGTGCGGGCGCTGAGTGCGCAGCGCGACGTAAAGCGCCTGGAGGAGCAGGCCCGGCGGTATAAGCCGGAATTCGTGTCCGTGTTCGATGAAGCGGCGGCAGCCGAGCTTCGCACGGCGCTGGCGGACACGTCCGTCCGCGTGGGCAGCGGCATGGATTCGCTGCGCGAGGCCGCGGTGATGAACGACTGCGAAGCTGTGGTCACGGCGGTGTCCGGCTCGGTGGGCCTTTTGCCAACGCTCGATGCCATCGCGCAGAAAAAGCGCATCTGCCTTGCCAACAAGGAAACGCTGGTTTGCGCGGGCGACATCGTGATGAAGGCTGCGGCGCAGGCGGGCAGCGAGATCGTTCCCGTCGATTCCGAGCATTCGGCCATTTATCAATGCCTCGAGGGCCGGCGCGATCAGCTGCGGCGCATCTTGCTCACCGGCTCCGGCGGCCCGTTTCGCGGCAAGACTCGCGCCGAGACGGCTTCGGTCACGCCGGAACAGGCCGTCAAACACCCCAACTGGAGCATGGGCGCGAAGATCTCCGTGGACAGCGCGACCATGATGAACAAGGGCCTTGAATTCATCGAGGCCATGCACCTGTTCGCTGTGACGCCGGACGATATCGAGGTCGTGGTGCATCCGCAGAGCGTGATCCATTCCATGGTGGAGCTGGCGGACGGCACAGTTTTGGCGCAGTTGGCGGTGCCGGATATGGGTCTGCCCATCCAATATGCCATGAGCTGGCCGGATCGTACCGCGTCGCCGTATGAGCGGCTGGACTGGACGGCTATGCGCGACTTCAGCTTTGAAACGCCCGATTTTGAAAAAACGCCGTGTCTTGGCCTTGCCATCGAGTGCGCACGGCGCGGCGGCAATGCCCCGGCGGTGATGTCGGCGGCCAATGAGATCGCCGTTGGGCTGTTTTTGGGCCATCGGATCGGGTATAATGAGATATATGACCGTGTTTTCGCGGCGGTCAACGGCATAGAATTTATCGCCGAGCCCACGCTCGCGCAGATTTTGGAGTCGGACGCGGCGGCCCGCGAATTTGTCCGCGCGCTTTGATCGGTAAGGAGACCCTATGAGCACTGTCCTTTATATCCTTGTAGCCATCGTTATATTCGGCGTTTTGATCGGCATCCATGAACTGGGCCATTTTCTGGCCGCCCGCGCCTGCGGCGTGACGGTTTTGGAATTCGCCATGGGCATGGGGCCGGTGCTGTGGCAGAAGCAGAGCAAGAGCGGCACCAAGATATCCCTGCGTGCGCTTCCCATCGGCGGCTTCTGCGCCATGGAGGGCGAGGATGAGGGCAGCGACGATCCCCACGCGTTCACGAACGCGGCCGTGTGGAAGCGGGCTGTGATCTTATGCGCGGGCGCTTTTATGAACTTTCTGCTCGGCGTGGTACTCATTTTTGCGTGCTTCACGCAGCTTGCGTCCTTCACAACGCCGCAGATCACCGCCTTTATGGATGGCTGCCCCTATGAAAGCAGCGACGCGCTCATGGAGGGCGACGTGTTCTGGCGCATCAATGGCCGGCATGTGTATTTTTCCTCCGATGTGGCCACGAGCCTTGCCCGCGGCAATGGGGACTACCACGACATCGTGGTCGTGCGCGATGGGGAAAAGGTGAAGCTTGAGGACTTTTATATGCCCAAGCGCGAATATGTGGATAAAGACAGCGGCGAGACCGTGATGAAATACGGGTTCTACTTCGGCGTGCGCGAAACGGGCTTTGGCGCGAAGCTGAAATACACCTGGTACGAGGCGAAAAACTTCGTGCGCATGGTGTGGGAAGGCCTTGGCGATCTGATCACGGGTGCGGTCGGCATGAAGCAGATGAGCGGCGTGGTCGGCATCGTGGATGTGATCGCGCAAACGGGTAAAGCCGCGCCGACGGCGTACGATGCGTTTTTGAACATAGCGTATCTGGCGGCGTTTCTGGCGGTGAATCTGGCGGTGATGAATATGCTGCCGCTTCCGGCGCTGGACGGCGGGCGCGTGTTTTTCCTGCTGGTCACGGCGGTGCTTGAAGGGCTTCTGCGGCGGCGCATCGACCCGAAATACGAGGGCTATATCAACGCGGCGGGACTGGTGCTGCTGATGGCACTGATGGTGTATGTCATGTTCAACGACATCGTCCGCATCGTGACGGCCTGAGGAGGATAGAAATATGACACGAAACGAAACCCGACGCATCCATGTCGGCGGCGTGGCCGTCGGCGGCGGCGCACCGGTCACGGTGCAGTCGATGTGCAACACGAAAACGCAGGATGTGGCCGCAACGCTGGCCCAGATGCACGCGCTGCACGAGGCCGGATGCGACATCATCCGCGTGGCGGTGCCGCACGAGCAGGCGGCGTGTGCCCTGCCGGAAATTATACGCGAAGCGCCCATGCCTGTGGTGGCGGACATCCATTTTGACTACCGTCTGGCGCTCATGGCGGCGGATGCTGGTGTCAGCGCGGTGCGCATCAACCCCGGCAACATCGGCTCGACCGAGCGCGTGGCCGAGGTGGCCCGTGCTTGTGCGGCGGCGGGCATCCCCATCCGCGTGGGCGTGAACACCGGCTCGGTGGAGCGGCGGCTTTTGGAAAAGTACGGCGGCCCCACGGCGGAGGCATTGGTGGAATCGGCGGCAGGGGAGCTGAATGCCCTGCGCGAGCTTGGATTTGAAAACGTGGCGCTGTCTGTGAAGGCGTCGGAGGTCACCAAATGCGTGGCGGCCTATCGCCTTGCGGCGGAGCGCTTTGACTGCCCGCTGCATCTGGGCGTGACCGAGGCGGGCACGAGTTATTCGGGTCTTGTGGCCTCGGCCGCCGGGATCGGAACGCTGCTCAATGAGGGCATCGGCGATACCATCCGCGTTTCGCTCACGGCGGACCCCTTGGAAGAAGTGCGCGCGGGCATCGCCATTTTGAAGTCCTGCGGTCTGCGGCGCGGCGGGGTGCGATTCGTGTCGTGTCCGACCTGTGGGCGCACGCGCATCGATCTGATCGGCCTTGCCAATGCGGTGGAAGCGCGCTTTGGTGCGCTTGAGCGGGATATTACCATCGCGGTCATGGGCTGCGAAGTGAACGGCCCCGGCGAGGCGCGTGAGGCGGATTTCGGCGTGGCCGGTGGCGACGGTTTCGGGAGCCTGTTCATCCATGGGCAGGTCGTGAAAACGAAAATACCGCAGGCGCAGCTGCTGGACGAGCTGGCGGCGCTGATCGAGGAAAATACATAAGGACAGAGATAGATTGGATAAAACAGCTTTTTTGGAAATGTTTCCGTGCTGCGCGGCGCTTGGCGGCGTGGCGGGCGGATTGGATAAGGCGTATGTCACGGCGGCCACGCTGCGGCGCGAGAGCATGACGCTGGAGATCGCGGCGTTTTTCGCGGCGCGTCCGGCGCCGACGGACATCAGCGCGCTCGAGGGCGTCATTGCCGCCGATCTCGGCGTGGCGGGCGTTCACATCGATGCGGATTTCCCGCGCGAGGAGCGCAAACCGGCTCCGGCACAGGGCGGCGCGAAAAAGAGCGGCTCGGTGCTGTTCGGCAAGGCCATCAAGGGCAGCATCACGCCCATGGGCGAGCTCAATTCCGCCATCGACCGCGTGAACGTGCAGGGCCGCGTATTCGCCGCGGACAGCCGCGAGATACAGCGTCTCGGCGCGCACGTTCTGCAATTTGACATGACGGACGGCTCCGGCTCGCTGCGCGTGTCGAAGTTCTTCTCCAAAGAGGATGACAGCAGCGTGATCGACAAGATCAAGCCGGGGATGTATCTCACGGTTTCCGGCGCGCTGAAATTCAACACCTACGACAAGGAGCTTGCGCTTGAGCCGCGCCACATCCAAACGGCCGAGCAGCCGTCCATCCGCAAGGATAAGGCCGAGGTGAAGCGCGTGGAACTGCACGCGCATACCCGCTTTTCCTCCATGGACGCGCTCAGCGACCCCGGCGCTCTGGTCAAGCGTGCCGCGGCCTGGGGCTGGGACGCCATCGCCATCACCGACCACGGCGTGGTGCAGGCGTTTCCGGATGCAGGCTCCGCCGCCGGAAAGACCGGTGTGAAGGTCATCTACGGCGTAGAAGGGTATCTTGCCAACGATGTGGACGAGTTCGCCGCCGTGCGTGGAGAGGGCGATGCGCCGCTGGACGGGGAGTTCTGCGTGTTCGACATCGAGACCACGGGCCTTTCCGATCTGGACGACCGCATTACGGAGATTGGCGCCGTCATCTATAAAAACGGCCGCATGATCGACCATTTCCAAAGCTTTGTCAATCCCGGACGCCCCATCCCGCCGCACATTCAGCGCCTGACGGGCATTCGCGACAAGGATGTATACGATGCGCCGGACGAGGCGGAGGTCGTGGGGAAATTCCTCGATTTTGTCGGCGGGCGGCCTCTTTGCGCCCACAACGCGGATTTTGACATCGGCTTCATCACCGCCGCGGCCGGACGCATGGGACGGCGCTTTGAGCCGCTTTACTGCGACACGCTGGCCATGGCGCAGAGCCTTTTGCCGGAGCTGAAGCGCTATAAGCTGGACATCGTGTCCGATTTTCTGGGGCTGCCGCCGTTTAATCACCACCGCGCGGTGGATGACGCCACGGTATGCGCGCGGCTGCTGGAGGCGTTCATCAAGCGCTTTGACGAGCGCGGCGTGAAAACGCTGGCGGCGGCGAATGATCTTTGTGTATCGCTGCGCAAAAACGGCCGCCCCCCGCGCACGCGGCACGTTTCCATTCTGGTGAAAAACCGCGTGGGACTGAAAAATCTATACGAGCTTGTGTCGAAAAGTCATTTGGAGCATTTCCGCAAAAGTCCGGTCATCCCCAAAAGCCTGCTCATGCAGCATCGCGAGGGACTGATCATCGGCGCGGCGTGCGAGGCGGGCGAACTGTTTCAGGCTGTCGTGCGCCATCGAAGCGAGGCGGAGCTGCGGCGCATCGCATCGTTTTACGATTATCTCGAGATCATGCCGCTGGCGAACAATATGTTCATGCTGCAAAACGGCTCGGCGGAAACGGAGGAGGATCTGCGCAACTTCAACCGCCGCGTGGTCGCGCTGGGCGAGGAGATGAATATCCCCGTCTGCGCCACGGGCGACAGCCACTTCATCGATCCCGAGGACGAGATCTACCGCCACATCCTGCTCAACACCAAGGGCTTCGCCGATGCCGATCAGGATATGCCGCTGTATCTGCGCACGACGGATGAGATGCTGGCGGAGTTTGCCTATCTCGGCGAGGAGAAGGCCTATGAGGTCGTGGTGACGAATACGCGCGCCATCGCGGATATGGTGGAGGGGCAGGTGGCCCTGCTGCCGGAACATCATCTCTATCCGCCGGTCATCGAAAACTCTGCCGGACAGCTCAAGGACCTTGTTTATGGGCGGCTGCACGAGCTGTACGGCGACAATCCCGAAAAGCTCATCACCGACCGCGTGGAGCTGGAGATGGACACGATCCTCTCCCGCCATTTCGACGTGATCTATATGTCCGCGCAAAAGCTTGTGGCAGATTCCAACGCCCATGGCTATCTGGTCGGCAGTCGAGGCAGCGTGGGCTCGTCGCTGGTGGCGTACCTGTCCGGCATCACGGAGGTCAACTCCCTGCCGGCGCATTATCTGTGCCCGAAGTGCTACCGCACGGATTTTGAATCCGGCAAGGGCTATGGCTGCGGCGCGGATATGCCGGACAAGCTGTGTCCGGACTGCGGCATTGAGATGAAGAAGGAGGGCTTTGACATCCCGTTTGCCACCTTCCTCGGCATCAAGGGCGACAAGGTGCCCGATATCGACTTAAACTTCTCCGGCGAATATCAGGCCAAGGCGCACGAATACACCAAGACCCTGTTCGGCGCCGACCACGTTTTCAAGGCCGGTACCGTCGGCACGGTGGCGGAAAAGACTGCCTACGGCTATGTGAAAAAATACGCCGAGGAGAAGGGACTGAGTTTCAATCAGGCGGAGATGAACCGTCTGGCGCAGGGACTTGTGGGCGTGAAGCGTACCACCGGCCAGCATCCCGGCGGTCTGGTCATCATCCCGCAGGATATGGATGTCACGGATTTCTGCCCCGTGCAGCACCCGGCGGATGACGCCGGCTCCGGCATCATCACAACGCATCTGGAATACCACTTCATGGAGGATTATCTGCTCAAGCTCGATGAACTTGGCCACGATAACCCCACCATGATCAATATGCTCGAACATCTCACCGGCACGGACGCCAAGACCATCCGTCTCGACGACGCGCCCACGATGAGTCTGTTCAAATCGCCCAAGGCGCTCGGTGTGCCGGATAACGACCCCGTCATCGGCCAGACCGGCTCGCTGGGTATTCCGGAATTCGGCACGGGCTTCACGCGCCAAATGCTCGTGGACACCCAGCCGGACAAATTCGATATGCTCGTGCGCTTGTCCGGTTATTCCCACGGCACGGGTGTGTGGCTTGGCAACGCGCAGGATCTCATCAAATCCGGCACCGCCTCCGTCAGTCAGACCATCGGCTGCCGCGATGACATCATGCTGTATCTGATGGAAATGGGCATCGACGCGAACACGGCCTTTAAGTCCATGGAAAACGTGCGCAAGAAGAACAAACAGCTCACGGACGAGCAGGTGCAGGCCATGCGCGAGCATCATGTGCCGGAGTGGTACATCGACTCGTGCCACAAGATCGAATATCTCTTCCCCAAGGCGCACGCCGTGGCCTATGTTCTGATGGCGTTCCGCATCGCGTGGTATAAGGTGCATTATCCGCTGGCGTTTTATTCGGCGCTGTTTTACCGCCGCAGCCAGAAGGATTCCTTCGATGCGCTGATGATGACGCAGGGCATCGCCAAGGTGAAGGCGAAGATCAAAGAGATAAACTCCAACCCCAACGCTACGGCCAAGGAAGAAGACCTGCTGACCACGTTGGAGATGGTGTATGAGTTTTATATGCGCGGGTTTGACTTCGCGCCGGTCGATCTTTATGAATCGGACGCGGCGAAATTCCTGCCCGTGGGCGAGAAGCAGCTTCGCGTGCCGTTCGTGGCGGTATCGGGCCTGGGCGAAACGGCGGCGGAAGATCTGGCGCGGGCCGGAAAGGGCGGCCGAAGCTTCGTTTCCATCGAGGAGATCGCGGCGGTGTGCCCCAAGGTCAGCCAGACCCACTTTACCGTTTTGCGCGAGCTGGGCGCCTTCGGCTCCATGCCGGAGGAGAGCCAGATGAGTCTGTTTTGATTTAACGTGCGGCAAAAAAATAAGCCCAAAGGCGAGGGCCTCTGGGCTTTTAGGGAGTGTTTTTGTATGAGTTTAACGCTGATTTTTTGGATCGTTGGTCTTGTCGTGGGCGTGCTGATGTATTTGCAGGCCTACGCTTGGAACTGGAAGTGGTGGCAGTGCCTGCTCTTTGCCGCGGCCACGATGGTTGCAACGGCGCTGCTGCTTGGCGTGTGCAAGTCGTTTGTGCTCAAGCTTGTGGATAAAGCGGGCGCAGCGGTGACCGCCGTGAAGGCGAAGCTTGGCTGATCAGAGCTGGCCGAACAGCTCCTGCCACGCGGCGAAAGCGTCGCGGAAGGCGGCGCGGTTGGCCTCGCGCTTTTCGCGCTCGGTTTTGTAAAGACCGAGGATGAAGTCGCGCTCGGCGATCTTCAGCCAGCTGCGGTAGCAGTGGATGCCGTCGTCCGTGCCGACCTTCCAGATCACGTTGATCTCGCCGGCCAGCTCCTCGGAATCGTCGCTGCCCCACCATTTGAAGATGTAGTCCACGCCAACGAGGTTTTTAAAGCCCTCCTCGCGCAGTCCGGCCAGCGCGTTGGGATCCTCGGAAAGGGATTCCTCCCACTGGGTCAGACCGAGCTTGGCGTTCGTCTGCCAGATGTTGCGGATGCTGTCCGCCAGCTTGTCGGCGCAAACCTGCCAGGCCTGCTCCGCGCGGGTCTTTTCCAAAACCTTGCCAATAAGCATATATGTTTCCTCCTGTGACTGTATTTCATTATGTGCATAGAAAAATTATACCATCAAAATTTCCGCTTGTCCACACGAACAGGCGATGAGTAAAGGAAAGAAAGAAACATGGATCTTGTGAAATTCAAGGAAGTTCTCAACACGCTGCCCGGCTTCAACGGCTGGAACAACATCCGCTTCACCGTGGTGGAGGAGGGGTATTGCGAGTGCCAGGTGGAGCTTACGCAAAACGGCCGCAACCCGCAGGGCGTGGTCCATGGCAGTCTGCTGTTTCTGCTGTGTGACTGCGTGACGGGTGTGGCTTCCGCCAGCTTTGACCGCAATATGCTCACCCAGTCGGCCGATATCCACTATCTCCGTCCCGCCGCCGCCGGTGTGCTCACGGCGAAAAGCCGCCTCGTTCGCGTTGGCAAGCGCACGGCGCTGTTTGGCGCGGAGGTATATGACGATCAGGAGCGTCTGCTCTGCACGGCGGACTTTGAGATTTTCTATACCGGCGGCCCCGCCAAATGGGATGAGACCGGCACCGGCCCCATGTTCGACCCGATCAAATAAAAATCGACCCGCTCCGAATGCTCGGAGCGGGTTTTGGTATCATTTCGCTTTCTTCTTAAAAATGCTGCGGCGCAGGAGCAGGATGTTGAACGCCACGAACAGCACCAGCGCGATCACCATGGTGAGCGCGGCCTTGGCGGGACTTTGCGGCGCCACGCCCATGAGCAGCATGATCGGGAAGCCGAACACAATGGCCCAAAGCTGGTGGTATACCAGATTGTCCGCCGCCTGCGTTTCAAACTTCGGGTCAAGCTCCCGCAGCAGGATCGCGCCGGTGGAGGCCGTGCCGGTCTGCATCCCATACAGCGAGGCGAACGCCTCGTATTCATACATCGGGAACACCCGCTTGCACACAAAGCGCAGATACGCATAGGTGGTCACGGCGCCGAGAATGCAGATGACCGTGAGCGGGATGAGAAACTCCGGCTTGGTGAAGGCGGAAAGATCGATGGCGGCGATGGAGGCGACGACCATCAGATCGAACATAAAGCCCGCAATGCGGTTTTGCATATAATTATTGGTATACTCGCGCTTGATAATGCCCTTGCCTTTCAGCGCGCGCAAAACGGCCTTGACCAGCATAGCGGCCAGCGTGGAAAACAGGAACTGGAAGCCCCAGATAAGGCTTTGCAGCGTGGAGCCGAGGCCGCCGAGAATGCCCGTTTCGATGATGCAGTTGATGCCGTACATGAACAGATACGCGATCAGATAGCTGCCGAACACCAGCGCCATCTGCACGGTGAACTTGTCCATCGACTCGCTCTGCGGGATCTCATTTTCGCCCTCAAAATCCGAAAGGTTGAGCTGCTCCTGCACATCCTCGCCCAGATCGCGATGGATAACGCCCTTGCGCCGCAGATGGTTCAAGAAGATCACGCCGCCCACGCTCGCGGACACAAAGCCCATCGCCGCCACGGTCAAGCCGAAGCTGGTGCCGTTTGCAAAGCCGTATTGCAGCTCGTAGGTGTGGCCCCAGTTATACGCCTGTCCAGGCCCTTGGCCATAGCCCATGGGCAGCAATATGCCGGAGGCGAAGAAGCCGCCGAAGATCTTCGACAGAAGCAGCGTGGCCGCAAGGCCGACCACGGCCTGCATCAAATAGCCGTTCACAACGGTCACGCCGCAGTCAAATGCGCCCGTGCGCGAGCGCTTGTCCTGCTTTTTCTCCATGTTGCGCAGGGCCATGGCCGCAAAGCCGAGACCGAGGCCGTGGTAGGTTATCATCTCAAGCAGAGAGGTGGTCACGATCTCGCCGCCGCCCAGCGCGCGCACCAGCCACATCACGCCCAACAGCAGAAATCCGCCCAGAACCGAGCTTGGGATCATCAGCCGCCGCAGCGGTTTTATCAGCTTTTGCAGGGCGTTGGCCGCCATCATGGCCAGCAGCAGCGCCCCCAGAGACACGATGAAGCCCCATACTTCCGCGTCCCAGAAATTCATACCGGTGGTCATTGCGTCCGCTCCTTATTCGATGTTTTCGTCCAGCGCGGCCAAAACGCGCTCAAAGGTGGCCAGCTCGTCCGAGGTGAAGCGCTCTTTCAGCTTGGCCGCGGCCTTGGTGAGGAAGTCGCAACTGGTGTCGTAGTAGCGATAGAAGCGCTCGCCAACGGAGACATGGCACTCGCGCTTATCCTCCTTGGAGGCCGTGCGAACGACATAGCCCTTGGCGGAGAGATTGTTGATCTTATAGGTGGCGTTCGGCTGGCTGATGCCCAACGCGTCGGCCAGAGCGGAAACCGTGGGATTGCCCAGCAGATACACGACATCCACGGCGAATGCCTCCGTGGCGCTCAGCGAACCGTCCCGCTCGCGGATGCGGCCAAACAGCTCCCGGTAATGCACCAGCCGCAACTTGCGGTAAAAATCCTTCAGTCTATCAGTCAGCATTTCATCGTCCTGCCTTATCGTGTATTTCCTTCCATGCATTTTGGCACAGATACAATAATTATATAAGGAACACAAAACTCTGTCAACCGAAATGAACGGAGATTTACATCCGCCGGAAAAATGGTATAATGGTGCTAAAAAACAGGGCAGGGGAAACGAAACAATGGGAAAATGTCTCGGTGTGTTTGACAGCGGCTTCGGCGGCCTCACGGTGCTGAAGGAACTTTTGAAGACGAATCAATACGACCGCTATGTCTATTTTGGCGACACGGCGCGTGTGCCCTATGGCACGCGGGATGCCGACACCATCCGCGCGTTTGCCCTGCAGGATATGCGCTTTCTGCTTTCGCAGGGCGTGGACGAGCTGGTCGTGGCCTGCAACACCATTACCGCCGTGGCGCTCAATGCCCTCCGTGCGGCCGCCGGAGTGCCGGTGCATGGCGTGATCGATGTGGCGGCCGAGGGCGCGGTACGGCGGACGGGAAACCGCTGCGTGGGCCTCATCGCCACGCAGGCCACGATCGACAACGGCGCGTATGCGCGCACGATACGGGCGCTCGATCCGGCCGTTGCGCTCACCGAAGCGGCCTGTCCGGATTTTGTAACGCTGGTGGAAGCGGGCGCGGCGGCATCCGATCCCGCTGTTATCGCGGCGTGTGAGCGCTATCTCGCGCCCATCCGCGCCGCCGGATGCGACACCGTCATCCTCGGCTGCACGCATTTTCCGGTTTTGCAGGACGCCATCGCGGCGTATCTTGGCCCGGATATCGCGCTCGTTGCCAACGGCGCGGAACTGGCCGCGCGTATGACGGGGGAGCGATGCCCCCATGCGCCCAAGGTAGAGTTTTTCGTGAGCGGGCCGGTCGCGCCTTTTGATGCCCAGCGCCGCGTGTTCCTGCCGCAGCCGTATGACGGCCCCGCGCGACCGATCGACATCACACAATATTAAATATCGCAAGATGCAAAGACGCCCCGAGGCACTTGGCTTCGGGACGTCCTTTTTTTATTTGTCCGCGATCTCGATGCGGTCGTTGTAGTTGCCCCAGAAATAGTCGGCGATGAAGGAGCCGTAGTTTGCGCGGGGAACATATACCTTGCAGCGCGAGGGCACGTTGTCAAACAGGTCTTTGCCGGGGATGAGAACGTTCTGGCCCTCGGAGTCGATGTAGATGCCGGACAGGGTGGGCGCGCCGTCAAACGCGCCGAGCGTGATGCGGGTGATGTTCGACTGGATGCGGATGGTGGTCAGTTTGCCGCAGCCGTTAAACGCGCCGTTTGCCAGCTCCGTGACCGTCACGCCATTGATCTCCCAGGGAACCTCCAGCTCCTTGCGGTCTTTGCCGGCGTCGGTCACGCCGATGATGCGCAGGCTGGACTCGTCGATCGCCTCGGTTTTGAAATACTGCGCGTCGGCGCTCGAGCCCTTGGGTGCGGGGGTGGCCTCCACGGTTTCGGTGGTCTCCTCGGTCTCGGCCGTCTCCTCCGTGTCCGGCTCCGTCACGGCGCCGTCCTGCGGCGGCTCATTGCTCGGGTCATGCGAAGGCTCCAGTGAGGTGCCATCCGGACGGGTGAGCGGCGCGTCAAGACTCATATTAACTTTGTTGCCGCCGTCTATCATATTCACGATGTCCTGCGTGAGGTTGGCGGTGTGAACGGACATACCGCGGGTGTTGACGTGGTAGTTCGTGTCGTAGAAATAGCCGGGCCAGAGAATGTAGTCGTCGAGATTGGAGATGACCTCGCAGTCGAGATTCTCGCGCAGGTAGGTGGCGTAGAGCAGACGCTCCTCGTAATCCTGCTGCACGGCCAGAATGTTCATCGGCGGATACGACCAGTACACGGTCGCGCCCTGCTTTTCGCAGTAGGCCACGTATTCGTTGACATAGTCGATGAACTCGTCGTCAATGATCGACGGGTCGAGGTTGATGAGTACTTCATCGTCGAACCACTCGTCCATGTCCACGTCGTTGCGGCGGAACACCATGTCGCCGCGCTCGTTGAAGGAGCTGTGGCTGTAAACGTCGTTCGGCTGGGCTTTGCCGTAGTGGAAGAAGTTCAGCTTTTTCTGTGCATAGGTCCAGAACGAGCCGAGCATCTGGCCGATCTTGTCGCCGCGCAGCTTAAACAGCATGGTGAAATCGGAGTCGCAGCACTGCCAGAAGCCCTCGCCGTTGAAGGTCATGGACATGGTCTGGTGGTCGGGCTCCGCGGCGATGACCACGATGTCGCCTTCGTTAATGTGGCCGCGGGTCAGATCGAGCATGATGGTCGTGCCAAGCGGGCCGTACAGGCCGAAGTTCACGACCGGACGGCCAAGGTAGTTTTCCATCATCTCGGTGTTCACGCCGAAGGCCACGCTGCTGCCGCCGATGATGATGATCTTTTCGCCGTCCACATTGCGCAGACGCTCGTATTTATCGGCCATGGCGCCGAAATAGACCTTATCGAAGCGCTCGGGCATGATGAGAATGGCGCCCACGACCACGCCCGCGCCGATGACCAGGGCCAGCGTCAGGGCGACGATGATGCGGATTATCTGTTTCATTCGTTCGCCCCCTTAAAACTGGAAGTAGATGAACGCCGCCGCGCCGTCGCCGGCGAGCAGTGCGATCCATGCGCAGGCAATGGCCGCGATCAGGAACGCGCAGCCCTCGCCCTTGGCAAGCAGACCGCCGTTCGGCTGGCGCATGGGCCAGTCCTGAATGAACAGCCGGTCGAGCAGGCTCATCATCAAAAGCGAGACCAGCACGCGGATAACGTCAATGTCCGTCATGCCAAGCTCGGCCAGCACGCTGTCAAAGTGCCAGTTCGTGAACAGGCTGCCAAGCAGCGTGCCCAGATCGGAAACGGTATTCGCGCGGAAGAAGATGAGCGCGAAGTTGCAAAGCAGGAACGTCGCGACCATCTGCCACAGAGCGAAGCCCTTGGAATCCATGTTGACATGAAGTTTTGTCCAGAATTTCTTGCGGCTTTTGTCCGTGAGCCGTTCGATCACCTGATACACGCCGTGGATGGTGCCCCAAAGGACGAATGTCCATGCCGCGCCGTGCCACAGGCCGGAAAGCAGGAATGTGATGAACAGCGCCAAACACTGCGGGATCATGGCGGCGAAGACACGGTGGCCGGTGCGCTTGCCCCATTCGCGTGTTTTGCGGCTGAGCTTTTTGTTAGTGGCGATGGGGTAGAACACATAGTCGCGGAACCAGCTCGTAAGGCTGATATGCCAGCGCTCCCAGAATTCATGGATGCTGCGCGACATAAACGGCAGCCGGAAGTTCTGCATGAGTTTGATGCCCATGATGCGGCCGCAGCCCACGGCGATGTCGGTATAGCCGGAGAAGTCGCAGTAGACCTGGAAGGTGAACATGAACGTGGCCAGGATCACGGCGGGCGCGGAGGCGGAGGGATTGTCGTTATACACGGCGTTTACGAACGCCGCCAGCCCATCGGCCACAACGACCTTTTTGAAGAAGCCGCAGATCATGCGCTTGAGGCCGATGAGAAAATCGTCCTTATTGAATTTGTGATCCGCGTGCAGTTGCGGCAGCAGGTTTTCCGGCCGCTCGATGGGGCCGGCCACAAGCTGCGGGAAAAACGACACAAACAGCGCGTAGTAGCCGAAATGGCGCTCGGCCTGAATGTTGCCGTGGTACACGTCGATGACGTAAGAGAGAGTCTGGAAGGTATAGAAGCTGATGCCGACCGGCAGTATCAGATCGAGTACCAGATCGTCCACATCCAGTGTGAACGCACGCAGAAGCCCCGTCACCGAGGTGGACAGGAAGTTGAAGTACTTGAAGAAAAACAGCACGCCAAGGCTTGCGATCAGCGTTATGAGCATATAGGCCTTGCGCTTGGCCTTGTCCTGCGTGGCCTCGATGCGAAGACCCGCCCAGTAGGAGATCATGGTCGTGAACAGGATCAGGAACACCAGCGCGGGGTTCCAGCTCATGTAGAAATAGTAGCTGGCCGCCAGCAGCCATATCCAGCGCCAGCGCTGCGGCAGCAGGAAATACAAAACCGTCACAACGGGGAAGTAGATCAGAAACGAAAGCGAGTTAAAATTCATTTCGTCTCACCTCCCAGCCGAAACAGCAGCCCGAACGCGCCGGACACAAGGTAAAACAGCAGCACGTATTTTTCGTCGAGCATGGTGAAATACAAAAGCGGAAGCGACGCGGCCAGCCATACAAGCAAAACCGCGGAGCATATCTTTGCCGCCACGCGAGGCAGAAAGCTCGCGCCCGCCAGCAGCAGCGCGGAGACCGCGCACAGGATCAGAAAGGTCAAAACAGGAGACATTGCACCCTCCGAAATGGTTTATTTTTATTCCTCGTTTTGCGAAGCAAAATAAGCGTTGAGGTCGGCGGCGATCTGCTCGGTGTAGCCCAGACGCGAGGTGTAGGACAGGTGATAGTCGTCGTCGAAGAAGTGATCGCCGGTGTAGAAGTAGTCGTGAACGTCGGAGATCACAGGCAGATCGAGGTTCGTTTCGATGTATTCCTGGAAGTCGTTGATCTCCTGCGATTCGGGCTTATACACCATGGCGTTGATGTTCAGCGGCGTCCAGCTCATCAGCGGGGTACCGCCGCACTCGCGGATGGAATCGTAGATGGAGTTGCAGTAGCCGACCATGTAGTCGTAAAGGTAGTTGCCGCAGATGGTGATGCTGCGGTTGCCCCAGAAATCAGCGTTCGAGCCGCGCACATGGACGTTCAGCGTGCCCTGATCGTTATAGTAGCCGGTGGGGGCCAGTGTGCTCTGGTAGTCCTCGTAGCTGGTCGGGTCCATATCACGCCGGGCGTCGAGGAATTCGTTGAAGCAGTCGAGCAGATCGTAGAAATAGCGGCCATCGACCCAACTGAACACGTTGTAGCAGCCCTCGAACGAGCGGAAGCTCTCCCAGCGGCAGATGATGCCGCCAAGCTGCCATGCGGAGTATTCCGGCAGTTGCAGGACCACGTCGCCCTCGTTGAGATAGCGCATGATCCACCAGCCCGTCATGGTCCAGAGATTGGCGCCGTTGGTGCCGAAGTTGATAACGGTCCAGTCGCCGTCCAGATATTCCTCCATGTGTTCGCAGTCCACCGCGTAGGTCGTGGACGAGCCGCCCACGCAGATGATGCGCGGATTTTCCGCATGGCGCGAACTGTAGCACAGAACTTCGACCTTTTTGGTGTGGTTGTTGAACCAGGTGGTGAAGCGCGGCGGCGTGGCGGCGTTGAAGTAGTAGCCGCGCAGCTCGCCGCAGCCTTCAAAGGCGGCGTCGGAGATATAGGTCAGCGAGTCGAAAACATAGATGCGCTGAAGGTTGGGGCAGTCGGTGCAGGAACCGTCGCGCACATACTGCACGCCGTCGGGGATGACGAGCGTTTTCATGTCCGCGCCCGTCAGTGCGCCGCTTTCGATGCCCAAGATAGGCTCGCCCTGATATGTATCGGGGATGCAGAGGATCTCATCGTGGCCGCTGTAGCCGGTCACGAACCAGCCCTCAAGGGTATTGTCGCGCGTGAACTCAAACAGCGAGGCATCGGTCTGTTTGACCCAGATGCAGTAAAGGTCGATGATGCCGTTCGTTTCCACGAGCGCCTTGCCGCCGAGGTTGAAGGCTTCGCCGGTGGCATCGGGCTTGGTGTTGTAGCTGATGAGCGTGTAGCCATCGCGCTTGAAATAATCCATGCTGGCCAGCGTGTTGGGGTAGAGGTAGTATTCCAGCGAGAACTGCTGCTCGTATACCTCCCCGCCCGTTTCGGCCACCACGCCGCCGTTGGTGTGGTAGCGAACGAGGGCCAGATCGTCGCTTTTGAAGTTGGCGTACAGCCAGGTGTCGCCGGAGATGTCGAAGGTGAAATCAGCATCGTGGCTGATGTCCACGCCGCCGTCGGCCAGATAGCCGCCCACGGTCCAGCACATGAAATCCCGCCCGTCGCCGCCAACGGCGTGCGCGGTGATGGTCGTGCCTTCGGCATAATAACCGTCCTTGCTTTCCGACCATGCGTTGCCCTGCGTGCCGTCGTAAACGATGTCAAAGACATATTCCTTGGCCTCGCCGGTGTCGAGTGTGACGGAGCAGCCGCATTGCAGTGCCAGAACGAGCACCAGCAGCATAAGGATGAAACGCTTCTTCACAGTGGCAGATACCTCTTTTCGCGGATGTTTCGGCAGCGCGCTGCCAAGCCTGTTCGATGCAGACAGGCATAGAATAGAATAAGCCTTTTGCCGATTTTTTTCAACTATAAAATAAATAATGTTTCCGTAAATAACTGTAGAAAATGACGAAAAGGTTTATTTTTTAACAAAAATGGAATAGCGACTTGACTTTACTGTCGGATTCCACCATAATACAGCATAACGGCAAAAGACCGTTATGAGGAGTGAAAAAGTTACGAAAAACGTCATTGATTATCTGGATGCGCAGGCTGCCGAAAGGCCGGACAAGCCCGCTGTGCGCGATGGCGAGAATGAGCTGAGCTTTGTCGAGCTTCGCCGTCAGGCCTACGCCGTGGCGCGGCTGCTGCTGGATAAGGGCTGTGCGCATGAGCCGGTGGGTGTGTATGCCGGACGAACGGTGGATGTCATCGCCGCCATGCTGGGCGTGGCCGCGGCGGGCTGCGGCTATGTGCCGCTCAACCCCACGGTGCCGGCGGACAAAAACCACAAAATTCTGGCCGACTCCGCCGCGCGGTTCGTGATCGGCATGGATGGAACGGAGTATGACGGGGCCGATCTCGGCTGCGAGTATATTCTCTATGACCATCGCCAAACCGCCGGATGCGATGTCCGACCGGATGTCGCCATCGATCCGCGCGACACGCTGTATCTCATCTATACCTCCGGCTCCACCGGTGCGCCCAAGGGCATCCGCAAAAGCCACGGCGCGCAGGTCGATTTCATCGAGGCCTATGTGCAGGAGTTCGGCTTCACGGCCGAGGAGATCATCGGCAACCAGTCACCGTTTTCGGCGGATGCTTCGGCCAAGGATCTTTATCTGATGCTCGCTGCCGGAGCCACTATGGAGATCATCCCCACCAAACTGTTTTCCTTCCCGGTGCAACTGGTGGAATACTTAAACGAAAAGAAGATCACTTTCATCTCGTGGGTGCCGTCGGCGCTGGCCATCGTGGCGCGTCTGCGCACGTTCCGCGATGTTGTGCCGCAGTATCTCAAGCGCGTGTATTTCGTGGGCGAGGTATTTCCGGCCAAGGACCTGGCCGGCTGGCGCGAGGCTGTGCCGGAGGCGGAGTTTGTGAACCTTTACGGCTCCAGCGAGATCGCGGGCATCGCCTGCTATTACCGCATCCCCAAGGGCGAACCCGCGCCCGATCCGCTGCCCATCGGCCATCCGCTGCCGAACTGCCGCGTGTATCTGGGCCATGACGGCGTGGTGGACGGCGCCGATCAGGGCGAGATCATGATCGAATCCGCCGCCCTGGCGGATGAATACATCGGCAATGCGGAAAAAACCGCCGAGGTTTTCTGCGACGCGGTGATCGACGGCGAGAGCCGCCGCGTTCTGCGCACGGGCGATCTGGCCCGTCGGGAGGCGGACGGCAAGCTCGTTTATATGTCGCGCGATGACGGCATGATCAAATACAAGGGATACCGCATCGAGCTTGGGGAGATCGAGGCCGCCGTGAGCGCGCTGGATTTCGTGGTCCGCTGCTGCTGTTTGTATGACGCGGTGCGCGAGCGCATCACGGTTTTCATGAGTTCGACCCGTTCGGAGCTGAAGCTGCGCGAGCTCAACGAGGCGCTGGGCTCCACGCTGCCGGATTATATGCTGCCGAAGCGCTTGGTGCTGATGGATGAGCTGCCGCTCAACCCCAACGGCAAGATCGACCGCGCGCTGCTGAAATCAAAGCTGTGAGGATGATTTATGGATAACGAAAAGCTGCTGGCGCTGGCCGCGCGCTATGGAACGCCGCTGTATGTGTTTGACGCGGATGAATTTGCGGCGCGGCTGCGCATGGTGAAAACGGCGCTGGGCGAGAAGATCCGCCTGTGCTATTCGATGAAGGCCAATCCCTTCCTGCTGGCTTGTCTTCCGGAGGAACTGGGTGCGCTGGAAGTGTGTTCGCCGGGCGAGCTGACCGTGTGCGAAAACGCGGGCGTCGATCTCAGCCACATCATTTTCTCCGGCGTGAACAAAACGCTTGAGTGCATTGCGCGCGCCGTGGAAGATAACGTGGAGGTGTTCACGGTGGAGAGTTATCTCCATCTGGACAACATCGAGGCCGCGGCGGCCGCCGCCGGAAAACAGGCGGATGTGCTCATGCGCCTTACGAGCGACAACCAGTTCGGCATGGACGAGGAGGAGCTTGTCAAGGCGGTATCGGAGCGGGAACGCTGGCCGCATATCAACATGGTCGGTCTGCATTATTTCTCCGGTACGCTGAAAAAACGGCCCACGCTGGTCGGGCGCGAGCTTGCCCGCATGGAGGCGCTGGCCGAACGGCTCGAGAGCGAGTGCGGCTTGAAGATCGAACGCATGGAATATGGCCCCGGTCTTTGGATCGACTATTTCGGATCCGACCCCGATGCGGCGGAGCAGGCGCTTTTGGATGAGGTCGCGCCGCTTCTGCGCGACGTGGCCGAGCGCTATGAGCTCACGGTGGAGATGGGCCGCTTCTATTCGGCAAGCTGCGGCTATTATCTCACGCGCGTGATGGACAAGAAAACCAACTGCGGCTTCCACTACGCCATTGTGGATGGCGGCCTGCACCAGATGAACTACGACGGCCAGATGAAGGGCACGGCCGTGCCGCCCATTACGAATCTCATGGCCCCGCAGGGCGAGGCGGAGACCTGGTGTCTGTGCGGCAGCCTCTGCACGCCGAACGATGTTCTGGTGCGCGCGGTGGATATGGTGGAGCCCGCGCTGGGCGATGTGCTGGTCTTTGGCCGCACGGGCGCCTATTCCATCAACGAGGGCTTTGCCTTCCTGCTCAGCCGCGATCTGCCCGCCGTGGTCATCTATTCCGAGGCCGAGGGCGCGAAAATGGCACGCGGCCACATCCGTCTCGATCCGTTCAATACGCCCAATATTACATAAAAATGGAGGAATATTCATGGACATTGCTTATTTTTCCAACCGCGAACTGCGCGAGATGGGCTTTAAGCACATCGGAAAGCGCGTTTTGATCTGCAAGACCTGCAAGATCTACCACCCCGATCAGGTTTCGATCGGCGACGATGTCATCATCGATGATTTCACCGTTTTCAACGGCACCATCAACGTCGGCAACCACGTTCACATCAGCTCCAACTGCGAGCTGTATTCCGGCAAAAGCCACATCGACATCGCCGACTACTGCGGCGTTTCGTCCCATGTTTCGTTCTATGGCATCACGGACGATTACGTTGGCCCGTATATGTGCAACCCCACCATTCCGCCGCGCTTCCGCAGCCTGACGGAGGAGCCGGTCGTGCTCGATAAGCACGTTCTCATTGCCACGCACAGCGTGATCCTGCCCGGCGTCCACATCGGCGAGGGCTGCTCCTTCGGCGCGATGAGCATGATCAACAAATCCACCGAGCCCTGGGGCGTTTATGTCGGCTCGCCCATCCGACGCATCAAGGATCGCGACCGTGGTCTTTTGGATAAATGCCGCGAGCTGGAGGCGAGCGAAGCCGGCCGCCGCAAATAATTTCCGCGAACCCAATTTTTCATAAATATTCAAACACGGAGGACAAACCAACATGAAAGAACGCGTACTTGAGATCCTGCAGGACGTCGTGCCCGATGTCGATTTTGAAAACGAGGTCAATCTGATCTCGGACAGCATCGTGGATTCCTTCGCCGTGGTGGCCATGGTCAACGAGCTCAACGACGAGCTGGACATTGACATCCCCGCCCGCGAGATCCTGCCGGCCAACTTCGAGACTCTTGAAGCCATCGTGGCGCTGGTTGAGAAGTATTCCTGAGACGGTCAAACCATAAAAATTTGCCCTGCGAGCTGTCCGAGTGACGGCCCGCAGGGCATTTTTATCGATTCAGCAGCCAGATGGCGCGGTTGAGCGCGCCGGCGAACAGGCACCACAGCACATACGGAATCTGCATCCATCCGGCAGCGCTGCGGATGCGCCGAAAGGCGACCAGCATCCACACCACGAGCGCCGTCATCCCCAGAAGCCACCAAAACGCGAGGCCATAGGCCCGCAAACCGAAAAACCATGCTGTCCAGAGGAAATTGGCCGCGAGCTGCGCGCAAAAGGGGACAAGCGCATAGCGCCGCCGCCGGTCGCCGGAGCGCCACACCAGCGCCATGCCGAGCCCCATCAGAATGTATAGAAGCGTCCACACGATGGGAAACAGCACGCTCGGCGGCGTGAACGACGGCTTGAGGGCCAACTCGTAATAGGGCATCCCGTTTTGCGTGATGATCGAGGCCACGCCGCCCACGGCCAGCGCCGCGCCGATGAACACGATGTAGGGTATCGCGCGTTTTCCTTTCATATTCTATCACCCATCAAATAGTATGCCGCACGGATGCGCCGATATGCGATGTGGATGACGGCATCGGAGCGCTGTTCCAAAACGATTCTTTATGAGCGAATAAATGTACAAAAGGAACAAAAAGTAACAAAAAGGTTAAAAGATCACCGGAGTGGTTGCGCTTTTTCAATATGAGGATTAAAATGAAGGCGAATTGAACAAAAAAAGAGAAAAATCCGCTTGTTTTTGCAAAAACAGTTCAAAATAGGAGGCCTGCTTCGCTCTGCGTGAGGGGCGGGAACAGAAAAATGGTTATATCTCAAAAACAGTTCGATGTTCTGGTCTGTTTGGAACAGAACGCTGAAAAGATCAACCAGCGTGGCATTGCGGTGCAGACGGGCATGTCGCTCGGCTCGGTCAACCGTGTGCTCAGCAGCCTTGCGGAGGCGGGGTTGGTAAATAGCTACCGACTGACGCCGGCGGGGTATGAGGCGTTGGAGCCATATCGGGCCAAACGGGCGATTTTTATTGCGGCGGGCTTTGGCAGCCGCATGGTCCCCGTCACGCTCAACACGCCTAAGCCCTTGGTTCGTGTGCGCGGCAAGCGCATCATCGACACATTGATCGATGCGGTGCTTGCGGCGGGAATCGAGGAAATTTATATCGTTCGCGGTTATCTGGGGGAACAATTCGATCAGCTCCTTTACAAGTACCCGATGATCAAATTCCTCGAAAACCCCATTTATAACGAATCAAACAACATCTCGTCCGCGCTGTGTGCCCGGTATTTGCTGAGCAATGCCTATGTTTTTGAGGCGGATCTGCTTTTGAACAACCCGGCGATCGTTCGCAAGTATAATTACCATTCCAACTATCTGAGTATCCCGATGGAGCGTTCAGATGATTGGTGCTTTACAGTGAAAGACAATGTGATCACCTCGATGGTCGTGGGCGGCATGAACTGCTATCAGGTGGTCGGCATCTCTTATTGGAATGATGAGGATGGCAGAAAGCTTGCCGATCACATTAAGCTTGCCTATGATATGCCGGGCGGCAAGGAACGCTTTTGGGACAGTGTGGCGCTGTCTGTGTTCCCCGATGAATACAAGATTCGCGTCCGCGAATGCAAAAGCGAGGACGTGGTTGAGATCGACACCTTCCGTGAACTCAAGATGCTCGATCCGGCCTACGATGTATAAGAAAACGTTTTGCATATAGAAGAGGAGGATATGTTTATGAAAGGCATGAAAATCATCAGCTTGCTGTGTCTGGCGGCGCTGCTTTGCGCGCTTATGGTCGGCTGCGGCGGCACAGGAAAGGGCGACAAGATCGTTATTTGGAGTAGCGGAGAAGATTTCGTGAACGAAATGTATCTTACTGCGCTTCAGGAGAAATTTCCGAATTATGACTTCACACTGGAATACATGAACAGCAGCACCATTGCCGCCAAGGTCATGGAAGAGGGCGAGAACTGCTCCTGTGACATCATTTTGTCGGAGGAATACGGCTATATGGAGAAGTGTTCGGAGTATCTTGCCACGCTGGATGACTTTGACTATTCTCTGTTTATGGACGAGATCGTTCCCGCTAACCGCAAGTATACGCCTGAGTGCAAAAACGGCGGCTGCATCATCATCAACCCCGCTGTGCTGGAAGAAAAGGGCCTGCCCGTGCCCACCTGCTATGACGATCTGCTCGACCCGCAGTATGAGGGGCTGCTCTCCATGCCCAGCCCCACGTCCTCCGGCACCGGCTATATGTTCCTGCGTCAGCTCGTGAACGAGTGGGGTGAGGACGAGGCGTTCGAGTACTTCGAGAAGTTCACGAACAATGTTCTGCAGTATACCTCCTCCGGCTCCGGCCCGGTCAATGCGCTGATTCAGGGAGAGGCGGCTATTGCTCTTGGCATGACGTACCAGGCTGTGTCGGAGATCAATCAGGGAGTCGATCTTGAGATCCTTTTCTTCGAGGAAGGATCGCCCTATAGCATGTATGGCAGTGCGGTTTTGGCCAACAGCGCCGAGCGGGCGGAGGTTATGGAAGTGTTTGACTACATCGCGGTGGATCTTGCCAAGATGCTCAATGAGCTGTATCTGCCGGATCAGATCTTCAAGGATTTCGCGCCGGAGCTGGAGGGTTTCCCCACGGACATCGACTACGGCAATATGGAAAACGACACTCTGGCCGAGAAGGAGAGGCTTCAGGCAAAATGGACGTTCTCGTGAACAAGCTCGAAGTTCGGGATATCGTAAAAAGCTACCGGGAGGGCAGTGCATCAAACACTGTCCTCAAGGGGCTCAGCTTTGACGTCAAGGATGGGGAATTTCTCTCCATCCTTGGGCCGTCCGGCTGCGGAAAAACAACACTGCTGCGCATTCTGATCGGCCTGCTGGAGCCCGATTCCGGCACGGTGAGCAAGGATGGACAGAATATCACCCATGCCCGTCCGGATAAACGTGGCATGGGCATTGTGTTTCAAAACTATGCGCTGTTTGAGAACATGACGGTGCTGGGCAATGTGGAATATGCGCTCAAACACCGCCGGGATACCCGCGCTACGGCGCGCGAAACGGCCGAGCGCATGATCGAGAACGTGGGACTGACGGAACACAAAAATAAGATGCCCAAAGACCTTTCCGGCGGTCAGCAGCAGCGCGTGGCCATCGCCCGCACACTGGCGCTCAAACCGGATATCGTGCTGTTTGACGAGCCCATGTCCGCGCTGGATGTGGACACGCGCCTTTCCATGCGCGCGGAGCTGAAAAAGCTTCAGGCAGCTTTTGGCACCACGATGATCTATATCACCCACGATCAGGAAGAGGCATTTTCCATGTCCGACCGCATCATGGTCATGGACCGCGGCAGCATCAGCCAACTGGACACGCCCGAAAACCTGTGCGACCGGCCGGCGAACGACTATGTGCGCTCGTTCGTGCTGGACAATCTCCAGGCAAAGGTGGATGCGCTGGCGAAATTTACGAACAGAAAGAGTGCGGCGCTATGACGAAAAAACCAAGCGCAAAGCTTATCATCAAGCTTTCGATCTTCCTGTTTTTCATTGTGGCGGTGATACTGCCCATCGCGTCCATGCTCTGCCGCATCACGCCGGAGGGCTTTACCTCCGTGGTGCAGTCGGTCCAGTTTCCGCAGGCGGTAAAGAATTCCATTACTACCGCCTTAACGGCCACGGCCATTTCGCTGGCGCTGGCGCTGCTCGCGGCGTGGTGTCTGGAACGCACGGCGATCCGTTTCAAGGCGGTGTTCAATCTTCTGTTTATGCTGCCGATGCTCATCCCGTCCATCTCCCATGCGTTCGGCCTCGTGGCGCTGTTCGGAGGCAACGGCATGGTCACGAATCTGCTCGGGCTGAAAAGCAACATTTATGGCTTTTGGGGCATCGTGCTCGGTTCGGTCATGTATTCGTTCCCGGTGGCGTTTTTGATGTTTGCGAGCATCCTGCACTATGAGGATGCAACGCCGTACAACGCGGCCAAGGTCTTGGGCATCTCCGGCCCGCATCGCTTCCTGGGCATCACGCTGCCGTATCTGAAAAAGACCATCATCTCCGCGTTTTTCGCGGTTTTCAGCATGATCGTCACGGACTACGGCGTGCCCTTGATGGTGGGCGGCAAAACGCTCACGCTTTCGGTTTTGATGTATAACAAGGCTGTGGCCATGATCGACTACAGCTCCGGCAGTGTGATCGGCGCCTTTTTGCTCCTGCCGGCCATCGCGGCCTTTGTGGTCGATCTTGTCAGCAAGGATAAGGGACAGGAAAAGTTCGTAACGGAGGCGTTTGTGCCGCGCAGGAACAAGCTTGCCGATGCACTGGCGTATCTGTTCTGTATCGCCATGGCTGTGTGTGTGCTGGCGCCCATCGCCATGTTCCTGATGATGGTTTTTGAAACCAAGTATCCGGTCGACCCTACATTCACGCTCTACCACATCCAGAAAACCATCAACCGCGGTGCGGATGAATATTTGCTCAACTCCGTGATCTATTCCCTTGGTGCGGCGGCGCTGGGAACATTCCTCGCTTTTTTGTGTTCATACATGACGGTTCGTCTGCGCGGACGTTTCGGCGCGGGGCTGCATCTGATCGCACTGACCTCCATGGCCATTCCGGGCATGGTTCTGGGTCTTTCCTATGTGATCTTCTTCAGCGGCACGCCGGTTTATGGCACGCTGTTTCTCATCATGGTGGTCAATTCCGTCCACTTCTTCGCCTCGCCCTACCTTATGATGTATAACACCCTGGAAAAGGTGAACCCCGATCTCGAGGCCGTGGGCGCCACGCTGGGAATATCCCGGCTGCGCATCGTGGTGGATGTGATCGTGCCTAAGGTGCGCTATACACTTTATGAGATGTTTACCTATTTCTTCGTAAACTCCATGATGACCATTTCGGCGGTGTCCTTCCTCGCGCCGCCGGCGCCGAAGCCGGTTTCGCTGATGATCAACCAGTTCGAGGCCCAGCTTCTCATGGAGAGCGCGGCGTTTGTGTCGCTGCTGATCCTGCTGATCAACACGATCGTTAAGATGACAATGGAGCATATCAAGCGAAAACATCCGGCATAAGAAAAATCCCCCGTATGGCTTTGATTCCATACGGGGGATCCGTATATATGCGGGCAGTGCCCACATATGGAGAGGCTTACGCGATATGGCTGTGGGTCACGGCGGAGCGGAAATGCGGCGCGTCCTTCGGTGCGCTCTCGCGCCCCTCGCGGCCGAGCAGGAACATCATCAAAAGCGGCACCAGCGCGGACACGGCGGCCATGATGAACGTGGCGGTCACATCGCCGTTGAGCAGACGGGAGGAGACGAGATTGAAGAACATACTCGATGCGCCGAGCGCCAGCAATATCACGCCGTAAATGCTGCCGCTGTGGCGCGGGCCGAAGGCGTCGGCCGTGATGGCGGCGTTGACGGAGCTGGGGCCGCCATAGGCAAAGGCCAGCAGGGATACGGCGGCGAAATACGCCTTGCCGGTGACAAGGATCATCGCCACGGAGGCCAAAACCGTCATGAGCGAGAGAATGCATATGCTGCGGCGGCGGCCAAGCTTATCGGAAAGCGCGGCCATGAGAAGGCGGCCGGCGGCACTTGCGATGCCTGTTGCGGAGATGGCCAGTGTGGCCATGGCGGGCGTGAGGCCGCGCGCAATGCCCAGATCATACAAAAGCGGTGTGGCCAGATTCCAGGCGCCGTTGATGAAAAATACGGTCAGGAAGATATAGAAAAAGGCGGGCTTACGCAGCGCCTGCGAAAGCGTGAGACTGGCGATGGAACTCTCCTCCTCATCCTCGTTCTTGGGCGGCTTTTGGATGAGAAGTGTGCCGAGCAGACCGAACACAAGGAAGATAGCGGCCAGCGTGCCGAAAAAGGGACCGAAGGCCAGCGAGCCGTCCGCCGCCGTGAAAACGCCCATCAAAACGCGAAACACCGGCGCGAAGATCACGGTGGAAAGGCCAAACGATGCCACGGCCAGACCCGAGGCCAGACCCCGCCGCTCGGGCATACATTTCTGGATGCAGCTGATGCACGCGGAATAGGCGATGCCGCTGCCGAGACCGCCGAGACCGGCGTAGGTGAGATAGATCAGCCACGGGCAGCTTGCTGTGACGAAGGCTGTGCAGCCGATGCCGGCAGAAAACAGGCACACGCCCAGAAGACAGGTCACGCGCGCGGCCTTTTTATCATCCAATATGCCGCCGATCAATCCGCCGAGCACGAAGGCCATCAGCATATACGACGATACCATTGAGGCCGCGCCGGCGTCCATGCCGAGCTTCGCGGCCACGGCGCCTTTGAGAACGCTCCAAAGATAGATGATGCCCACGCAGACCTGGACGAGAAGTCCGCCACAGGCGGAAAGAACGGCGTTTTTGTTTTTGAACATGATCGAGAACTCCTTGCGGTGTTGATTTCTCCATAAACAGCAATATGGCGGCGTTCCGTGCGGCGCCGCCCTACTGCTTTGTGTGCTTGAATTTTTTTATGGGAGAAAAGTTATCCCATATGAGACAGTTGGATGTAATACAGAGCGATCAGTGCAACGATAGCGACTGTGATCGCCGTGTCGAGCAGTTTGGACCAACGCTCGCTTGCTCTGCTACGCATCTGCCGAGACACCTCACTTTCTCTTGGGATGTTTTTATTGTAAGCGCGGCGGCGGCAAATGTTAAGCGCTATGATTGCATGGACTATCCCGCAGATTTTGCATGGAGTAGGGGCGGGAACGCACCTTGCGAACGCCTGTATTCTGTGCTATGATATTCCGGTAAGACCATAAAGCAGAGGTGTAGTCAAATGAACTACATGCAGGAGCATGAGTGCTTTCTCACGGCGGCCGAATGCCTGAATTTTACGGCAGCGGCCGAAAAATTATATATGTCCCAATCCTCGCTCAGCCGCAAGGTGGCGGCGCTGGAGGAATCGCTTGGAGTGAAGCTGTTCAACCGCGAGAACAACGTTCTCAGTCTCACGCCCGGCGGCGAGATCATCTACCAGTGGATGAAAAAAGACAAGCTCGTGCGCGAAATGGCGGTGCAGGCGGCACTCGAGGCCAATGCCGAGCCGCGGCGGCAGCTTCGCATCGGCACGGTGAAAACGGAGATGCCCTCCGAGCGCATGGCCTGTGCCTTCTCGGCATATTTCGACCTGCATCCCAATGTGGAGCTGAGCCTGCAGGAACATCACGCCAAAACAAACATCCGTCTGCTGCGCGAGGGCGAGCTCGACATCGCGTTTTTGATGAACGTCCACGGCAGCGAGCTCAATGGGCTGGAGATCGTGGAGAACAAACAATATGAGCGCGTGGTGCTGGTGCCGTTTTCCCATCCGCTGGCGCACGTGGGTGAGGCGTCGCTGCTGGATTTCAAGATCGATACATTTATCAGCCTGCAAAAGGATGTTTCGCCCACCATGACGGCCAATGTGCATCGCATCTGCGCCGAGTGCGGCTTCCAGCCGGATATTTATGAGGCAAAGACCTCGCGCGAGATGCTGGAGCTGGTGGTCGGCGGACGGGGCGTGGCGCTCGTGCCGGAGAATCACCGCTGCGTGTCCGACCCGCTGTATCGCGCCGTGCGCCTGAAGGAAAAGCCGGGCGTGGGAGCCATCTGCGTGTGGAAGGCGGACAATCCAAACCCCTGCCTTGCAGAATTTATGGAGGTGTTCCGCAGCACCCAGGGCGACCAGACCATCAAAGACGAATGATATGAGATTTTCAAACCGCCGGTGCGAGGCTGCACCGGCGGTTCTTTTGTCAAAAATTTTATTCTACAGGTCAAAGTGCGTTGACAGTGCGTTTTGCATGGTATAAAATCAATTTATCGTCTGTGTTTTGTTTAACACAACCAAATATCTAGAAGGAGCGAAGTTATGAAGCATCTGAAGAAAGCACTTGTCCTGCTGCTCGCCCTCTGCCTGGTTTTCAGCCTTGGCACGGCGGCGCTCGCCGCTTCCGGTGAGGCCGGCGGCAGCTCCGGCTCCGGCGGCGCGGATATCACCGGTCTGCTGGCGCTGAGCCAGTATGTGTTCGTGGCCAGCCAGAAGGAGATCGACGATGGCGAGGTCGCGGCGGATTGCTATGGCGTCTATGCCGCCACGGAATCCGTTCCCGCCTATGAGCCGGTCGCCTTTGAAGGCGAGCTTACGGTCTATGCCGATAAGGAGCTGACCGTGCCGGCCAAGGGCGTGACCGCCGAGGTCAAGGACGGCCGCTTCACCATGGCGGGCGTGGATGAAAAGGCCAACACGGTCTACTACATCGCCGCGGCGAACGATGCTTATACCACGGTCATCTATGTTGTGGCCGATGAATACGATGACGCCGCTGCCACTCTGTCCCTGCCCGACGGCAGCGAAGTCGAACTGACCACCTATGCGCCCAATATGCGCTTTGGCGACTACCGCGCTTACACCGATGACGACGCCATCGAGGGCGATCTCGGCGTTTACATCGGCGGCAACCGCACCGCCACCACGCTGGAGGACTTCACCGACACGGCCAATTTCAAGGGCCATGAAGATGCCGCCGCCTGGTTCATCCGCTCCGGTATCACCAATGCCGGTGACAGCCTGACCACCTTCGGCGATAAGTTCTATGTTTATGAATACGCTGTGAGCCTGTATCGTCTGTTCCAGATCGTGGTCGATCAGATCACGTCCGTTGCGGGCTACACCGATCCCGGTGACTTCATCGGCGCGATGATGTCCAACGACCCCTATTCCGACGCGGTCTCCGCTACGCTGCAGGCCGGTATTTGGAACGGCATCTACACCCAGTATTCCGATGTGAAGGACCTCGGCGAGGGCTTCTATCTGACGAAGAATATCCCCGGCGTTGAGTATCTCGGCACCGGCAAGCAGACCACCGTGGAATACGCCTATGTGGGTCTGTTCAACGCGTTCGTGTCTCCCTGGACCATGCTCAGCGAGCAGGGGGAGGCCACGGCGGAAGCCCTCGAGGCGAAGGCTGTTGTGCTGGAAGGCAGCGTGTGCCGCGCGCCGGCGGACTACTCCAACGAAACCAAGATCGCGGCGGTCTCCTCCGTCATCTTCGGCGAGGAGAAGGCTCCTGCGGCCGATACCGTCCTGACCAAGGCCGAGGCGGTCGAGATCCTCTATGCCGTGCGTGACGACGTTTGCGCCAAGGTCGCGCCCGATGCCTCCCGCGCGGAGCGTACCGGCTCGGAGTATGCCGACATGACCCGCTTCTTCTCCGGCGATTACACCGATTGCGTGACCGTCACGAAGGAGAATCTGGCGGACATCCAGAAGAAGATCGACGATATGGACCTCATCAGCGAGGAGGGCGCGGCCCTGCTCATCAACAACGCCGGTGAGCTCACCATCACCAACAACACCGTTTCCCTCAACGGCAACGCCGACGTGGCGGCCAGCGAGATCACCAGCCTGTCCGACCCGCGCTACGCGCTGGACGGCCAGGAGGCGGCCACCGATCCGACCCATGACGGCTTCGTTTACAATGCCACCAGCCGCAACGCCTTCTATCGCTTCGGCGTGGGCACCGCGCTGGGCGTCTGGGGCAAGGACACCGTTCTGAACCTGCGCTCCACGGACGGCACCCTCGTTCTTGATGGCGAGGCTTCCGGCTCCACTGCGATGGCCGGCACCATGGCCGGCACGGCCTATGTCGGATTCGGCGCTACGCTGAACATCTCCAACGCCGTGGGCTATTCCTCCAGCCAGCACCTTACGAACATCCTCTATAACGGCTCCGTGATCTATCGCGATGCCATGGCCATCGGCTCCGGCCGCGTGTTCTCCTCGGACTTCTGGGGCGGCTATCAGGTGTTTGAGGACACCGTCGCCGCGGGTGGCAACGTCACCGACGAGCCCACCACCCTGATCGTGAAAAACGGCGTGTTCGGCAACTCGGTCGGCGGCAACGGCTTTGCCTCGCAGTATTTCGAAAACTCCGTTCTGAACACCTCCGGTGCTACCTTCCAGAACATGACCTCGCTCGTGACCGACTGCGGCTCGCTCACGCTGGTCAACTCCGTTTGGAACAACTCCGGCAGCTACATCGTCAACGCCACCGGCTGCGAGCGCGCCATCATCACGCTGGTCGACTCCTCCGTCACCGTCAATGGCGACATCCTTGCCAGAGTTGGCAACCACGAGGGCGTGAACAACATCGCCCTTGAGACCGTCGAACCCGGCACCGAGGAAGAGTACATCGCCAAGTGGGACGGCGAGATGATCGTCCGCTTCTATGGCGACTGCGAGCTCGATACCGCCACCGGTACGCTCACGGTCGCTCCCGCTGAGGGCGCTTCCGTCACGGTTTGCAGCGCGAACCTGACCGAGAAGGACATCACCAACACCGGCGCCGGCGAGCTGATCGTCATCACCGATCCGGCCTACGGCACCGTTACCGTGAAGTAAAAAATTGCAAAACTTTTTGGGCGGCTGCAAACGCAGCCGCCCTTTTTGCGTCGCGGGGACATGATGTAACCAAATTGTAACTAAAATATCATTAAAATGATACAAATAAAAAGGGGGATAAGTATTTGCTTTTTTTCCGAAAAGTGATAAAATTAAGACAAAGCCGAGACATCCGTGCTATATTCTGTTAAAAATGGGATAAATATTTGCTTTTTTCGAAAAATGATAAAATTAAGACAAAGCCGAGACAGCCGTGCTATACTCTGCGGCTGTAACGACAAAAAGAAAGGAGCGAAAAGAATAAAGAATGAAGAAAAGCATCAGTTTGGTCCTGGTTTTTGTGATGCTTATGTCGCTTTTTGGCGGCATGGCGGCCTTCGCTGAGGAGCTTGAAACGGCCAGCGAAGCATCTGCTGTGGTGCAGCAGGATGTGTCTGATCCTGCACCGGACGCGGAAGAAACTTCCGCCGATGGAGAAGAGGCAGAAGCCACAACCGAGGAGGAAGCAACTTCCGAGGAGCAGACCACAGAGAAGACCACCTCGGAGGATGAGTCTGCTTCGGAAGAGACATCTTCTGAGGAAGAATCTACCTCAGAAGAGGAAAGCACTGCGGAAGAATCAGCGGAACCCATGTTGACATCGCTGGAGGGTGCGCCACCTCCCATGCCGGGAGGCGAGGGCGGCGAAACCGTCAGCTACACGAAGATCAGCAGCCTCGCCGAGGCAGAGGCATATGTTGCATTTGTTTCCGGCGACAAAGCGTGGAAGTTCGATCAGGGAAAGATCTCCGGCGCGAATGTTACCGTGAGCGGCGATAGCTGCGCGGTGTCCAAGGGAACCGGTGCAAAGGTCATTCCCGGCGCGAGCGGCTATGCCATCACGCTGGACGATCCTCCAGGTTCGCCGAATTATATGTATCCCGACGACAGCGGCACGATCACGTCCCTTGCGGCAACGGGCGTTGCGCCGGATGACTATGCCAAGTGGACCTATGACGAAGGCAAGCTTGTTTGGGATGGTAGGCTTTATCTGAAATCCGATTTTAAGACGGTTTCGGCGAATGCTGCGGAAGCGGCGGACATCACACTGTATACCGGAACGCAGTCCGCCATGGGCGGCGGTGGCGGCGGCGGCATGGAAGAGATCGATGCCAAGGCCCCCGTCATCACAAAGCAGCCGGAGGGCGTTGCCACGAAAACGACGGCGGCTGTGACGTTTAGAGTGGAAGCGGAGGTCGAGGATGACGATGCCGTTCTCTCTTATCAGTGGACGGTAGACGGCGCGGATATTGAGGGCGAAACGAGCCAAAACCTGACGGTAAACCCGGAAAGTGCTTACGGCGTGAAAACCTATCGCTGCAAGGTCACTTACACGGAGCCGGGAACGGCAGACGGAGCGGGCACAGCGCATACAACAACGTCCGAACCCGCTGCGCTGATTGTTTACGAGGCGGTCAATGCCAGCGATGTGATCCTGTTTTCGGATGTTCATCAGGAACCGGCCAACATCGGCGGTCTGCTCAGCGCCTATATGAGTAACAACGGCGGCAACCTGCCCGGCGTTGTGCTGGCCACGGGTGACTACCATAACGGCGGCGGGGTGGTTAAGGATGACGATACGATCAAAGCCTCTCTTGCGGCCATTGATGCCATGCTCGGCGGCGAGAATACGCCGATCAATAAAATCATCTACCTTGCCGGAAACCATGAAACGAGCACCTATATTCGGGGGCTCAATGGCGGCACCGGCCTTATTTACGGAAATGGCCAGAATGACCCGGCCTATGTTTACACCATCAACTATGACGAGATCCAAACGGATTCCGATGGAAACTACAGCTACGAATCCATGCTCACGGAGCTGGAGGATACGCTGGAGGATCTGGTTGAAAATAATGTGACCAAGCCGGTGCTGTTCGTTGCCCATGCCGGTCTGCACACACTCGATGACAGCGCTGGCGGTAACAGCTATAATATCGTGGCATCCGATAAGGTGGTCGATCTGCTGAACAAATACGGCAGCAAGCTCGATCTGTTCTATTTCTTCGGCCACAACCACTCCAAGGGAGATGAGGCCCAATACTGGACGGCGAGCGAGGGGACGTCCCTCATCAGCACGGCTATGTATGACAGTGTGGCCTATAACCGCGAGATCGCGCTCAACTTTACCTATGGCCATATGGGATATCTCAATGACGGCATTGGCGGCGGCGTGACGGCCACGGTTATGCACATTGACGGGAGCGACATTACGCTTCAGCGTGTTGCAAAAGGGGACTATGGCGCGACGGCCAGTGCTGTCAACGGCGGCAAAGATGTCCCGGTCGTTTCGGCGCTTGAAAAGACTTATCCTCTCGGCAGCACACTCAATGCAGTGGTAGAGGGCGCCGGCGGCGGCGACAAGCCCGGCGAGAAACCCGGCGAGAAACCCGGCGAGAAACCGGATGGCGATGCGGTCGCCCTGGAAGCGGCGCCGCCTGAAAAGCCGGCGGAAACCTATCAGTACCAGTGGTATAAAGCAAGCACGGTCGATTTGACAGCGGCCACGACCGAACCGATCGATGGCGCTACCAAGAGCAGCTATACGCCCACGGAACTGGGGTATTATTTCTGCATGGTCACCCGCGTGAGCGATGCCAACAGCTTTGCCAGCACCACCGTGGCACAGATCACGGACGGAAGCGGGGAAGACAAGCCGGATGACATGGCTGCTGAGGCAGGGGAATACGTCATTGTGATGAAGTCCGGTGATGAATACTATGCCCTGATCGCCGATACGGTCGGTGCGCTCGATGTTGCAAAGGTCGAGGTCAAGGATGGAAAGGTCGTTGGGCCTGTGACAGCGAATTACCTCTGGAATTTCTCCAATCCTGCGCTGGGCAGCGTGAAAAACATGGGCTGCGATCTGTATCTGATTCGTACCGGCGGCGGTGGTTCTACCCTGGCTACAACAGCGGACAGCAGCGACAAGTACGTCAACTGGTACTATGACGCAGCGCTGCACATCCTGTATAATCCCGCCACTGGCGGCGCCACGCGCTACTTCTACCCGTCTGTGATAAACGGCGAGCTCAAACTCAGCGATATAACCAGTCTTTCGCAGGCTGATATCTATCTGATGAAGGTGCTGGTCGAAAGCGATGCAGAGCCAAAAACTGAGGTGAAGGTTCCCGCCACAGTGGATGAAGGCCACGCCCTTGCGTGGGCAGTTGTGGTTCTGGCTGCTTCGGCGGTTCTGACCGGCGTTGTGAAAAAGAAGAACGCATAAAAATAGTCCGCCGAGGCGGAAAAAATCTCCGTGTGAAAATCACACGGAGATTTTTCTATGGATTTTTCAGTTCGTTTTCCACTTCGCGCAGCGGCGGGCGCGGCGGCGGGCGGTGGTGATGCGGCGGATGATCAGCCATGCCGCAATGGCCACAACGAACACGCACATACAGACGATCGGGCCGGTGCCCACGCCGCCGGCGGTCTTTACGCTCAGCCAAAGCGAATCCATGAGCTGGCTGGTCTCCTGGCTGAGATTCACGAACGCCTCGCCGCGGGAGAGCGTGTCCGCCTCGGGATAGGCGATGTCGCTTGCGGCGGTGTCGGGGTCGAGATATTCCTTCGCGGCGCTCTCCGGCACGGAGTAGCCCAGATAGTCAAGGTTCTGGCCGCATATCTCCGGCGAACACAGGAAGTTGATGTACGCCTCGGCGCCGGCTTTGTTCGAGCAGCTTTTGGGGATGCACATGGCATCGATGAACAGGTTGAAGCCCTCGTCGGGGAAGTAGAACTTGAGATCTTCGTTTTCGTCGGCCATCATGAGATAGTCGCCCGCGTAATACGGGGCCACCAGCGCCTCGCCGCGCACCATTTTGTCGTAGATCTGGTCCATCACATAGCTTTGCACCAGATATTTCTGCCCGATGAGCAGATCGGCGCAGGCGTTCAGCTCGGCGGGGTTTTCCGTGTTCAGCGAATAGCCGAGATAAGATTCCGTCACGGCGAAGGCATCGCGCGGGTTGTCGAACATGAGAATCTTGCCCGCGTATTTCTCGTTCCACAGCAGATCCCAGCTGCCGATGTCCGCCTCGTCCACATAGCGGCTGTTGTAGATGATGCCAACGGTGCCCCATGTGTAGGGAACGGAGTAGCGGTTTTCGGGGTCGTAGCTGGTGTTGCGGTAGGCCTCGTCGATGTATTGATAGTTGGGGATATTGTCAAAATCAAGCGGCAGGAGCATATCCTCGGCGATGAGCTTTGCGACCATATAGTCCGAGGGGATGATGACATCATAGGTGCTGCCGCCGGTTTTGAGCTTGGTGTACATGGTCTCATTGGAGTCGAAGGTCATGTAGTTTACACGGATGCCGGTGGCCTCGGTGAAGGCGGCGTTTACATCGATGCTGCCGTCGGAGCCGTCGGCAATATACTGACCCCAGTTGTAGACGTTGATGACATCCTCCGCCGCAAAAGCTTCGGCAGGGAAGAAGCTGGCGCACAGCAAAACGGCGCACACAAGGGCGAAAAGGCGTTTCATGCGCGCGCCCCCTTTCGGCCGAGGAACGCACGGCGCGCCCGCTCCTGCTTTTTCTCGTCGCGCACCTGAAGCAGATTCATCACGACCATCACCAGCAGTATCGCCGCGAACAGCAGCGTGAACAGCGCGTAGATCTTCGGATGCAGCGGCTTTTTGGTGTAGTTGTAAATTTCCACCGGCAGGGTCACGAAGTTCGGCCCGTATACGAAATAGCTGATGACGAAATCGTCCAGACTCATCGTAAAGGCCATGAGTGCGCCGGAGATGATGCCGGGCATCAGCTCATAGATGACCACCTTGCGAAACGCGGCAAACGGCGTGCAGCCAAGGTCCATCGCGGCGTCCGACAATGCGGGGTCCATCTGCGACAGCTTCGGCATCACCGAAAGAATGACATACGGCAGATTGAAGCTGATGTGCGCGATCAGAAGCGTGGCAAAGCCGAGAACGTTATTGAGCTTGAGCGCTTGCCCTACAAAGGCAAACAGCAGCGCCAGCGAAACGCCGGTCACGATCTCGGGGTTCGTCATGGGAAGATTCGTCACCGCCATGGTGAGCGAACGCATACGCCGGCCCATGGCGTGGATGCCAAGCGCGGCCATCGTGCCGAGTACCGTGGCGATCAGGGATGACAGCACGGCCACGATCAGGCTGTTGCCCAAAAGCGGCAGAAGTACGCCATCGCGGAAAAGCTCGCCATACTGGGCGAAGGTGAAATGCTCAAAGGTGGCGATATCCGTGCCGGAGGAGAAGCTGGCCACGGCCAGCACCAGCATGGGGATATACAGGAAGATGAGCACGACGATAGTGAAGACCTTGGAGAATTTTTTCATACCATCACCATCTCTTCCTCGCCGCCCACGCGGTTCATCACGCGCATACAAAGCAGGATCATGACCATCAAAACCAAGCTCAGCGCCGCGCCCAGATTGGGGTTATAGGCGGCCTTGAACTGGCTTTCGATCACGTCACCGATGAGCGTGGTGCCGCTGGAGCCGAGCTTTTGGCTGATGTAAAACGTGGAAACGGCGGGCACGAACACCATCGTAAAACCGGAGATGATGCCCGGCAGGGAAAGCGGCAGAACGACCCGTGCGAGGGTCCGGCCCTGTCCGCAGCCGAGATCCTGCGCGGCTTCGTAAAGGCCCTTGTCGATCTTCATGATGACGGTATACAGCGGCAGGATCATATACGGCAGGTAGTTATACACCATGCCGAGGATCACGGCGCCGTCGTTTCGGATGAGCGGCAGAGGCTTTAGTCCCAGCGCGGAGACGAAGTGGTTAATGATGCCGGTGTCCTCCAGCAGGGCGACCCACGCCAGCGTGCGCAGCAGAAAGCTCATGCACATCGGCAGCATCACCAGCATATACAAAAATCGCTGCGCCGTGGGGCTGCACTGGGCGATGTACCATGCCACCGGATAGCCGATCACAAGACAGATCAGCGTGGCCAGCAGCGCAAGCCACACGCTTTTGAGGAAGATGGGGAAGTAGATGCCCAACGTGGCGATGTTGGCGAGTGTGAACTGCCCCGTGATGGAGTCGGTGAACGCGTAGTAGATCACGATGGCGAAGGGGATGATGGTAAACAGCGCCATCCAAACCAGATAGGGCGCGGCCAGAACTTTAGTTTTCATCGTCCGCTTCCTCCCGGTATTCGCCCTCCTCCTCGTCGTACACGATGTCGGGATTGTTGATCTCGTCGTACTCCGCGGAATAGGAGCTGTAGTCGCCGAACATACCGGAATATTCGCTCTTTTTCATAACGTGGATGGCGTCGGGGTCCAGCTTGATGCCGATGCGTGTGCCGACCGGGGCAAGATCGGTGGTCTGGATGAGCCACTTGAAGCCGTAGAAGTCCACGATGATGTCGTACTGCATCCCCTTGAACGTCACATCCGTCACGGTGCCTTGCAGACGGCCCTCGCCGGGCTTCACGATGTCCACATCCTCCGGCCGGATGACCACGTCCACAGCCTCGTCCTTTTCAAAGCCGGCGTCCAGGCAGTGGAAGCGGCGGCCGAAGATCTCCACCTCGTAATCCGCGCGCATCACGCCGTCGAGAATGTTCGACTCGCCGATGAAGTCCGCCACGAAGGCGTTTTTCGGCTCGTTGTAAATGTCCTCAGGCGTGCCGATCTGCTGGATACGGCCGCGGTCCATGACCACCACGGTGTCGCTCATGGCGAGCGCCTCCTCCTGGTCGTGGGTGACGTAGATGAAGGTGATGCCCATCTGCTGCTGGATGCGCTTGAGCTCGCTTTGCATATCCTTGCGCAGCCGCAGATCAAGCGCGCCGAGCGGTTCGTCAAGCAGAAGAACTTCCGGTTTCATCACCAGAGCGCGCGCAATGGCCACGCGCTGCTGCTGGCCGCCGGAAAGCGCCTGCACGCGCCGGTTTTCAAACCCGCGCAGGCTCACGACCTCCAGCATCTCCGTGACGCGCTCGTCGATCTCCGCCTCCGGCAGCTTTTTGTTGCGCAGGCCGAAGGCGATGTTGTCGTAAACGTCCAGATGCGGGAACAGGGCGTATTTCTGAAACACCGTGTTGACACGCCGCTTATAGGGCGGAATATCATTGATCCTCACCCCGTCGAACAGAAGATCGCCCGACGTAGGCTTCAAAAACCCTGCGATGATACGCAGCGTCGTTGTTTTGCCACAGCCGGACGGGCCCAACAGTGTGAGGAATTCCTTGTCGTTGATATAGAGATTGATGCTGTCCAAAACGGTCTCGCCGTCAAACTCCATGCAGCAGTTCGCGAGACGAATGAGTTCCTTTGCCATTATCCTCCCCCTCTTTTCCCGAATGATGTTCTTTTAGCCATAAAAGGACAAAGTAATGTCAATATACAGATTAAAAACGCGAAAGTCAATACACTTTACACTTTTGCATCGGGAAAATATTTTTCCGCGAAGAAAACACGCGCCACGGCGAAGCTTTGCCCGTTCAAATAGTTCAAAATCCCCGCGTCCGAGGTAAAGTCAAAGCGCAGCTTGTAGCTGCACAAAAGCTGGCGTTTTTCGTGCCAGCGCCGGTTTTGACGCTCGTCGCCGTATTTGCTGTCGCCAAGCAGGGGATGGCCCATATGCGCCATCTGGGTTCGAATTTGATGGGTGCGGCCGGTCTCCAGTGCGCACTCCACCAGCGAAAGACCGTTCGCGCTTGCCAGCAGCTTATAGCGCGTCACGGCAAGCTGAGCGCCCGGCTCCTGCCGCTCGCGCACATAAACGGTGTTCTTCACGGCGTCCTTAAACAGCCAGCCGCGCAGCTCGCCTTGCGGCGGATTCGGCCGCCCAAGGCACACGCACAGATAGCGCTTGTCGATCTCCCGCGCGCGGATCTTCTCATCCAGCACGCGCAGTGCGGCGGCGTTTTTCGCCGCGATCACGATACCGGCGGTGCCGCGGTCGATGCGGTTGGCCAGCGCGGGCGCGAAGCTGTTTTCGGCCTTTGGATCCCATTCGCCCCGGCGGTACACATGGCTTTGTATCTGCGCCACGAGCGTGGCCGGATCCCAGCCGGAGGCCGGATGGCACAATACGCCCGGCTTTTTGTTCACCAGCAGGATGTTTTCATCTTCATACACGATGTCCAGCGCATCCGAAACGGCGGCGAGGGAATCGGAGCCCATGCGGCTTTTGGGCGCGGCGAAGGCGCTGTCCGGCACGAACATCCGCACGCTCTCGCCCTCGGTCAGGCGATAGTCCGCCTTTTGCCAGTGGCCGTTCACCTTGATTTCCTTCATTCGGAAATATTTTTGCAGCGCGGACGAACTCAAAGCGGGCGCATTTTTGGAGCAAAATCGGTCGAGCCTTTGGCCCGCGTCGTTTTTTGTAACGGTAAATTCTTTCATAAACCGCATCATATCATGGATTTTTTGTGTTGACAACTGAAACTCAATAAATTATAATACTCTAGCGCGATTGTGTGAGGGTGCATTATGTTTTTAGATCTCCATGAACTGATCGAAGTGCCGGGAAGGCGGGCGGATTTTGCCTGCGAGCTGGACAGTGAACGTTTGGCGTTTCCCGCGCTGGTAGAATTTCTCGGGCCGGTGAAGGCTTCGGGCTGTGTGAAGAATACAGCCGGTATCCTTTCGCTCGAGGCGGAGATCATGGCGGATATGCGTCTTTGCTGCGATCTGTGCGCGGCGGAATTTGACCGCTGCATGACCATTCCCGTTCGGGCGACGCTTCAGGCGGACGCGCCGGAGGGCGATGAGGACGATACCCTCTTCCCATTGGAGGGGGACGGCATAGATGTATCGTCGGTGCTGGAAACCTGCTTCATCCTGCAAACGGATATGCGCTTCCTGTGCCGTCCGGACTGCAGAGGGCTATGCCCCCGCTGCGGAAAAAATCTCAACGATGGCCCCTGCGCCTGCGTTGAGGAGGTCGATCCAAGACTGGCTGTTCTGGGACAGCTGTTGGACGATACATGATAAAGAAGAACAATCGGAGGTGTGAACAATGGCGGTCCCGAAAGGAAAAGTATCCCATGCCAGAAAGAGCAAAAGACGTTCCAGCGTTTGGAAGCTGAAGCTGCCCGCTCTGGTGAAGTGCCCCAACTGCGGCGCGTATCATACGCCGCACCGTGCTTGCCCCGAATGCGGACAGTACGACGGCCGTAACGTCATCGCTATGGACGAGGACAAGAAGTAAGAGATTACTTGCAATGAGGGGGGCGAAAGCCTCCCTTTTTGCTTAGGAGTTTTTATGGCTTCCAAGATCATAAAAATCGACAAAAAAAGTCCGCTGCGCTGGCGCGCCCATGTGGGCGAGGAACTTTTGGCCATCGACGGCCATGAGATCGGCGACGTGCTGGACTATGAATACTGGTCGTATGGTGCGCGGCTTTCCGTAACGCTGCGCGGGCCGAAGGGCGAGCGGACGATCCGTGTGCGCAAGCGCGAGGGAACGGCGCTGGGGCTGGATTTTGAGGATTATCTGATGGATAAGCCCCGCCACTGTGCCAACCGCTGCATCTTCTGCTTCGTCGACCAGCTTCCAAAGGGCCTGCGCGCGCCGCTTTATTTTAAGGATGACGATGCGCGGCTGAGCTTTCTGACGGGCTCGTACATTACGCTCACGAATCTCACCAAGCGCGAGATCGAGCGCATTTTGCAGCTTCGCATCAGTCCGGTGAACGTGTCCGTTCATGCCACGGAGCCGGAGCTTCGGACGTATATGCTCGGCACGCCGCGTGCGGCGGAGGGCTACGCCCTGATGGAGCGCTTTGCCGAGGGCGGCATCGAGATGAATTGCCAGGTGGTCGTGTGCCCCGGCGTGAACGACGGGGAGCATTTGCAGCGCACGATGGAGGATCTGGCGCGGCTGTATCCGCGCGTGGCCAGCGTGGCCATCGTGCCGGTGGGACTTACGAAGCACCGCGAGGGACTTGCGCCGCTCGTGCCCTATAACGCGCAGACGGCGGCGGAGACCATCGACCGCGTGGATGCGTTTGGGGCCGCGTGCCTTGAGAAATACGGCAGCCGCATCTTTTTCTGCGCCGATGAGCTGTTTTTGAAGGCCGGACGCGACATCCCCTCCGAGGACTATTACGAGGGCTATCCCCAGATCGAGAACGGTGTTGGTCTGATGCGTTCGATGGAGGAGGAGTTCATGGCCTGCATCGGCGGGCCGGTGCGGGACGATTTCTGTCTCGCGGCGGGCGTTTCCGCTGCGCCGTATCTACGCCGTCTTTTGGCGGCGGCGGGCTCGGATGCGCCGGTATACGCCATCGTGAACGATTTCTTCGGCCACAGCATCGATGTGTCCGGCCTTGTCACGGGTCATGACCTCATCGCCCAGCTGAAGGATAAACCGCTGCGGCAGCGGCTGCTCATCCCGAATGTGATGCTGCGCCATGGCGGCGACGTATTTTTGGACGATGTCACGCCCGCCGAGGTGGAACAGGCGCTGGGCGTGAAGCTTGAAAACGTGAAGAACGACGGCAGGCTGTTTTACGAAGCCATTGCCGCAAAATAATAATCGAACCAGCTTGTCAAAGAATCTGCGCCGAGATGAGGCAAAAGCCTCCCTTGTGTAAGGGGAGGTGGGTCGGCGGAGCCGAGCCGGAGGGGGTGACAATCCCTCAGTCAGCGCTAACGCGCTGCCAGCTCCCTTTGCACAAGGGAGCCTTGGGTGCCTTTTTGACAGCTTGATCGTATAAAGGTTTAGTTAAAGGATAAGGGTGATACTATGAGCAAACCTCTGGTGGCCATTGTCGGCCGGCCGAACGTTGGCAAAAGCCTTTTGTTCAACCGCCTCGCGGGCAGCCGCCTGTCCATCGTGGAGGACACGCCCGGCGTCACGCGCGACCGGTTGTACGCGGAGTGTGAATGGTGCGGCCGCAGCTTCGATATCGTCGATACCGGCGGCATCGAGCCGAGCACCGATAACGAAATACTGCTGTTCATGCGCGAGCAGGCGCTCATCGCCATCGATGCGGCGGATGTGATCGTTCTGGTAACGGACATCACCACCGGCGTCACGGCGGCGGATATGGACGTGGCGTCGCTTTTGCAGCGCAGCGGCAAGCCCGTTGTGCTCACGGTCAATAAAATGGACTCCACCGGCCCGAACGATCCGGGCATTTACGAATTTTACAATCTCGGCCTTGGCGACCCCATCGCGCTCTCGGCCGTCCATGGCCACGGCACCGGCGAGCTGCTGGATGCGTGTTTGGAGCATTTCCCGCCCGAGGATGACGACGAGCAGGACGACGAGCGCATCAAGGTGGCCGTTATCGGCAAGCCGAACGTGGGCAAATCCAGTCTCATCAACCTCATTTTGGGCGAAAAGCGCGTGATCGTGGCGGATATGCCGGGCACGACCCGCGACGCGGTGGACACGCCCGTGGAGAATCAATACGGCAAGTATCTGTTCATCGATACCGCCGGCATCCGCCGCAAAAGCCGCGTGGACGACCGCGTGGAGAAATTCTCCGTCATGCGCGCCAAGCTCGCCATCGAGCGTGCGGACGTGTGCCTGATCATGATCGACGCGCGCGAGGGCGTGACCGAGCAGGACACCAAGATCGCCGGGCTCGCGCATGAGGCGGGCAAGGCCAGCGTGGTGGTCGTGAACAAATGGGATCTGATCGAAAAGGACACGCACACCATGGACCGTATGCGTCAGGATGTGATGCGCGATCTGTCGTTTATGACCTATGCGCCCATTTTGTTCATCTCCTGCCTGACGGGACAGCGGGCCGGGCGCATCTTCGAGCTGGTCAATTTTGTCCACGAGCAGACCAGCATGCGCATCACGACCGGTATGCTCAATAATGTCCTGGCCGATGCGCAGGCGCGTCAGCAGCCGCCCACGGATAAGGGCCGCCGCCTGAAGATCTATTATATGACGCAAACCGGCGTCAAGCCGCCGCACTTCGTCATCTTCTGCAACCGCAAGGATCTGTTCCATTTCTCCTACCAGCGCTACATTGAAAACCGCATCCGCGCCGTGTTCGGGCTCGAGGGCACGCCCATCCGCCTGAGCATACGCCAAAAAGGAGATGCCGAATGACCCCGGTATTGCTGTCCGTGATCGCCATCGTGGCCTATCTGTTCGGTGGCATCAACGGCTCTGTGTTCATCTCCAACCGCGTGTTCCATGAGGATGTGCGCCGCCGCGGCAGTCGCAATGCAAGCTACGCCAACTTCGTGCAGGTATACGGCTCGCGCTGGGGCTTGGCGGTGATCGCGGTGGACGCGGTCAAAACGGCCATACCGGCGCTGCTGGGTATGCTTTTGATGAACATTCCCGGCACGGGCTATCCCAAGATCGGGGTGCTGTTTGCGGGCTTCTGCACGGTTTTGGGCGACTGCTACCCGTGGCGCTACCGCTTTAAGGGAAACATGGGCGTCACCTGCTGTGCCACGGCGCTGTGGCTGGTGGATTGGCGCGTGGGCATGATCGCGCTGGTGTTTTATCTGGTGGCGCTGGCTTTTTCGCGCATGGTGAGTCTGGCGGGGCTGATTTTGAGCATTGCGGGGCCGATCTTGTGCTGGTGCTTTGTGGCGTCGACGCAGCTTCGCGGCATCGCGGGTCTGCTGGCGCTGTTTATGGCGTGCGTGATCGCGTTCCGCCAGAGGGCCGCGCTTGGCCGCATCCTGAACGGCGTGGAGCCGCGTGTGCGCTGGGGCCGACAGGCGAATGACCGCATAATGGACGATCGCTTCTGAAAAATATTCAAACAAAACAGAATAAATATACAATCTGCCGCCGGATGTCGCTCCGGCGGCGTTTTTGTTGGGGTTTGGGGCTTTTCACGGCTAAATGGTTACTGTAATGTAATCTTTTTTTATCCACGCTGTAACCAGTTAGCCCGTTAAAGTTGATATAATTCCAAGGTAAGTTAAAAAACAAGCAAAAATCTATACGATCGACAAGGAGGAACGGATCTTGAAGAAGCTTACTGTTCTTGCGCTTGTGCTGTGCATGGTGTTCACGCTCGGCATCTGCGCTTACGCTTCGTCCGGCGAAGCCTCTGGTGAGGCCTCCGGCGAAACGACCGCCCCCGAATCCGTCACGGTTGAGGGCGCGTCCATCACCGGCGAGATCGCCGGCTGGATGTATACCGAGGAAGACGGCGTCGTCACCGTCATCCAGAGTCCGCAGTCCGTGAAGGGCGAGATGGTCGTTCTGCTGCCCGGCATGATCGGCGACAAGCCGGTCGATGCTCTCGGCAATGGCAACGCGGTCATGTCCAACAACAAGCTCAACGGCTCTTGGGTCCTGTTCCCGGAGGAGCTGGGCTACATCGGCTCGTCCGCCATCCATGACTTCAACGATACCATCGCCTGGGTCATCCCCGAATCGGTCGGCGTGTCCGACGATCCCTGGCTGAGCTGCTCGGGCTATGTCATCACGGCGGACGGCTCCGCTGCGGCGGAAGCGGCGGCGCTCAACGGCAAGGATGTTCAGAGCATCGACGGCCTTGCCAAGTTCACCGTGGAAGCCGGTGAAAACGGCTACATCACCCCCGCCGGCACCTACTATCTGCCCGCCGAGGTCGAGGGCCTTGACACCCTCTTCACCGTGACCAGCGCGGAGAACTACAAGATCGCCTCCGTCACGGTCGATGGCGAGACCACCACCTTCGACGAGATGACGCAGGAGTACACGCTCAACTACGTTTTCTCTGCCGATTCCGAGTCCGTCAGCGCGGAGTTCGTCGCGCTGGGCGAGGGCGAGACCGAGTCCCGCAACTTCGCCACCGGCCCGAGCTACGCTTACATCGACATCCTCGACGGCGCGGTCGCGGACGGTGTGGCCCTGCCCGAGGACCTTTACCTCATCCAGTCCTTTGAAACCAAGGTCACCGACTATGTCCACGCGCTGGGCGTTTCCACCGGTGTCTACTATGTCTACAACGGCGAGCTGTATGAAGAGGTCTATTCCTCTCAGGCTACCGAGACTGAGTTCTCCACCAAGGCCGAGATCATCAACTATATGTTCGAGAACAACGGCTGGGTCTATGGCGAGGACTACGACATCATCCGTCTGCACAACTACTATGCGAACCTGACCAGCGGCCCCAGCCGCGGCACGGTCGCCATGTTCTGCACCTACCTTTACAAGCTGGTGGACGATACTGCCGCTTCCGGCGAGCCCTCCGGCGAGGCCTCTGCGGAGCCTTCCGACAGCCCGCTGGACGGCCAGACCGTCTATTCCGCCGATAACGTTGACCACGCCTCCGTGTTCACGCAGGGCGAGGGTGAATACACCATCAACGACCTTGTGGTGTTCTGCTACACCAGCGGCCGCGGCCCGTCCGAGTCCGGCAACTTCTACGGCGTCGGCTCTCAGGTCCACATCGACGGCGGCACCGAGGGCAAGATCCCGGCCAGCGATATCCACTATGATACCGCCATCCTCACGCTGAACAACCCCCAGATCCTCGGCACCAACAACTCCATCTATTCCACCGGACGCGGCCTCGCCATCATCAACGGCGGCGACATCTTTGCCTGCTCCTCCGGTGGCCATGGCCCCTATGTTTCCCAGGGAGGCCAGATCCTGCTCAACACCGACGGCACCAACCTTATCAATGAAGATGGCTCCGTGAACATCACCGATCCCGAAGCCACCAAGATCCCCGATAACTCCATCGCGGCCATGGGCCAGAATGCCGACGGCAGCAACGCCCTCGTGCTCAATGAGCATGACGATGATGTGACCGTGATCGTGTCCGGTCTTGACGCCGGCACCGCGCTTGCCACCGATAAGGGCGGCGGCACCATCGTGGCCAACCAGGTCGTCACCAAGTGCTACGGCCTGCGCTCCGCCGGTGTTTACACCATCGGCTACTCCGAGAGCTGGGTGTATGTGTTCAACTCCGACTGCACCTCCAATCTGGATGCGGCGCTGTGCTCCGCCTCCGCCGGTTACGGCTATGCCTTCAACTGTCGTCTGCAGGGCTGCATGGGTCTGAAGGTGCGCGCCTCCGGCAACACCAACACCGATGACGCCGGCCTTTGGGTCGAAAACTGCCGCATTGCCGCCAGCTATGACGCGGCGGATGAGGAAGCGGCCTATGTGGTCGGCTCCCCCGAGGAATTCATCGCCGAGATCGGCGAACAGGCCGGCATTGAGCCGCAGGGCAAGGATGAAAGCTATGCCGATTACCTCCTGCGTGCGGACGCTGCGCTGTATGAGTACATCGTGACGCAGGGCAACGATTACGGCTCCGCCATGAACATCTTCATCGACCCCGCCAACAACCCCCACTACAACGAAGGCGGCATCACCTGGTGGTACCTTGACCGCTCCAAGACCCCCGGTTACTCCGGCGGCAACAAGTTCGCGGTCATCTATTCCGACGGCTCTCCCGCCGTTGTGAACGTGGATTCCTGCCTGCTCACGAACGACAACTACACCGATTACGGCCCCGAGTCCGATTGGTGGAAGGGTCTGAGCGAGGCCGAGCAGTCCATCTACACCCCGGCCGATAACCTCATCGCCTCCGCGGAGAACGGCGGCAAGCTGAACGTCACCTTTGTCAACGAAAACTCCGCCACGAAGTGGGATGTGACCGGCGAATCCGATGAGACCTGCGAAATGGTCGGCGACTTCTATGTCGGCCCGAAGAACACCAACGCCGTCAACGCCACGCTCGTCAACTCCGAGTGGACCGGCACCGTGATCTATGCCGATCCCAGCCTTGCCACCTCCGGTGAGGTCGGTGAAGAGGCCGTTGGCTCCGCCAACATCGTGCTGACCGAGGGCTCCGTCTGGACCGTTACCGAGACCTGCACCGTCAACACCCTCACCGTGGACGACAGCTCCAAGATCATCGGCACCGTCACCGAGAACGCGGACGGCAGCTTCACCGTGGCCCCTGCGGGCGTGGAGACCGCTCCCGCCTCCGGTGAGCCCTCTGCCGAACCCTCTGCGGAGCCTTCCGCCGAGCCCGCTGCCGCGGCCGGTGCGATGAGCGATGAGGAAGCGTTCGCGGCCTATGTGCAGTATCTGCGCGAGTTCATCGCCGCCTATGACGGCGAGGGCGATGGCTCCGGCTTTGACGATGGCGCCCGCACCATGGCGGCCGGCGAGCTGGACACCGTGGCCTATGGCGACGATGTGACCGCTTTCCCGTTTGAGATGTTCGTGAACGTATTCGGCGCGGACAGCTATGACGCCTGGTACGCGGCCAACATCGGCTGAAAAAACCGATCCAACGCAATAGGGGAGCGCTTCGGCGCTCCCTTTTTTGTATACAGCGCGATTTTTGGTTGTCAAGGCGGGCGTGGCGTGGTATAGTAAATATGTATGTGTATGCGAAAAAAGACAAAAACCCTCGCCGTTTTGCTGTTGACAGCGGTGCTTTGCGCGCTTTTGGTGCCGGGTGCCTTGGCGGCGAGCGGGGATATAACGCAGCTTCTGCGCGAGAGCCTGCAAACGGATGTGGCCTCGGTCACGCTTTATACGCCAACGGAGAAATTCTCCTCCTGTGGCGATATCCTCTACAGCGATGAGACCGGCGCGATGCAGCTTGCGCTGGACGATCAGGAGCTGGCCGCGCTGCAAAGCATTTCCGTCAGCACCGAGAGTGTCTACACGCCGCGCGAGGGATCGGAGAGCGACAGCGAGGAGACCGAGACCTGGGACGGCGAAACACCCTATGTGAAAGCGGGCTATGTGCTGGTGACGCTGCGGGCCGAGGGCATGGATGAGTACCGCGCCTGCATCGCGGAGGAGTATACGCTTTCCGCCGATGAACGTGCCGCCCGCCGTGAGGCCGAACAGGCCGCTCTGGCCGCCCAGACGGCGCAGGAGCGCGAGGAAAGCGCGGAGGAGGAAACCACTGCCGAAGCGACGGATGACCCGCAGACGGCCGCGAGCGCCCTCGTGACGCCGGTCCCGCTGCCAACGGCTCAGCCACAGGCGGAAAAGCTGAGTATCTTTGACCGCATCGGGGCACTTTCAAACGGTGCGATCGCGCTGGTGATCGTGGGACTGGTGCTGCTGGTGGCGGCGCTGTGCGAGCTGGTGCTGCTGGTCGTGTATAAGCGTCGGGCGGAAAACGTGGCCAAGAACTATCTGCGGGCCAAAGCGGCGCTCGATGCCAACAAGCGCGAGATGGCCGCTGCACGCACGAAGGCTCTGCGCCTTGAGCGGGAGCTTTTGCAGGAGCGGGAGAAAATGGCCGCCGTGCGCGAGGAACTTGAAAAGCTCAAGGGTGTGCGCCCGAAGAAGAAAGCCGACCCCGCGCCGGAGAGCGAAGCGCCGGAGCGAAAGAAGAAAACCGGCTACGATCTGGATTACCTGAACTGGACAATGTGAAAAACAAGGTGAAAAAAAGCCTGACCGAATCGGTCAGGCTTTTTGCTGCTTATTATGTTTCGCGCTTTTTGCCGAGATACGCTTCCTTCACGCGCTCATCGGCCAGAAGCTCTGCGCCGGTGCCGCTCATGGTGATGCGGCCCGTTTCGATCACATAGGCCTGATCGGCGCATTGCAGGGCCATGTTCGCGTTCTGCTCGATCAGCAGGATGGTGACGCCCTGCTTGTTGATCTCGCGGATGATGTCGAAAATGCCTTTTACGATGATCGGGGCCAGACCCAAGCTCGGCTCGTCCATCATCATCAGTTTCGGCCGGCTCATCAGCGCGCGGCCCACGGCCAGCATCTGCTGCTCGCCGCCGGAAAGCGTGCCGCCGGGCTGCCAGCTACGCTCCTTCAGGCGCGGGAACAGGTCGTACACCCAGCGGATGTCCTCCTCCAAGTCGTCGTTTCTGAGATACGCGCCGACGCGCAGGTTTTCATAGACGGTCAGATCGGGGAAGATGCGCCGTCCCTCCGGCACGAGCGTGATGCCCTTGGAAACGATGCGGTCGGGCGAAAGGGCGGTAAGGTCCTCGGCCTGCAGACGGATGCGGCCGCTGGCGGGCTTTACCAAGCCGGCGATGGCGCGCAACGTGGTGCTCTTGCCGGCGCCGTTTGCGCCGATGAGCGTGACGATGCTGCCCTCGGGCACGGAAAAGGAGATGCCCTTGACGGCCTCGATGCCGCCGTAATTGACTTTCAGGTCGTTGATCTTAAGCATCCTCGGTCACCCCCAGATACGCGTCGATCACGCGCGGATTGTTTTGGATCTCATGCGGCAGACCCTCGGCGATCTTGCTGCCGAAGTCGATGACGTAGATGTAGTCGGAGATGTTCATGACCAGATCCATGTGGTGCTCGATGAGGAACACGGAGAGGTCATGCGTTTTGCGGATCTCGTGGATGAATTCGCTGAGCTCCTGCGTCTCCTGCGGGTTCATGCCGGCGGCCGGTTCGTCCAGCAGCAGCAGCTTCGGATCGGCGGCCAGCGCACGCGCGATCTCCAAACGGCGCTGCAAACCATAGGGCAGGGAAGTGGCCAGCTCGTCGGCATATTTGTCCAGGCCCTGCTCGGCCAGCAGTGCGGCGGTCTCATCGCGCATACGGGCCTCTTCCTTGCGGTTGAAGCGGAAGGTGGCGGAGAACACGTTTTGCTTGGCGTGCATATGCTTGGCCACAAGCACGTTTTCAAAGACCGTCATGCTCTTCCAAAGACGGATGTTCTGGAAGGTGCGGGCGATGCCGCGCTTGGTGATCAGATCGGGCGTGGGAGCGATGGCCGGTTCGTGGATGTAAAGGTCGCCATGCTCGCCCTTATATTGCTTTTTCATCTTTCCGCTGGGATGGTTGCGCACGATGGGCTCGCCCATGAACTCGACCAGACCATTCGTCGGCTCATACACGCCGGTGATGCAGTTGAAGGCGGTGGTCTTACCGGCGCCGTTCGGACCGATGAGAGCGGTGATGCTGCCCTCGGCAATGTCAAGGGACAGGTCGTTCACGGCCACCACGCCGCCGAACTGCATCGTGACATTTTCCACGTGCAGGGCGGGAACTTTCTTCAATTCACTCATCGTCGCTCACCTCCGCTGCGGCCGCGGCCGCTTTTTTCTTTTTGCCGATCTTCTTCAGCACGCCGCCGATGCCGGCGAAATTGATCTCCTTATCGCCCATGATGCCGCGCGAGAAGAACAGCACGATCACCATGATAACAATGGAGAACACGACCTTGCGGAAGCCGTCGCGGAAGAAGGGCACGCTCATGCCGAACAGCTTGCCGCTGTCGAGGAAGCGCAGCCACCACTCGTTGCACGCGATATACAGGAACGAGGCGATGCAGCTGCCGGAGATGGAGCCGATGCCGCCGATGACCACGATGAGCAAGATCTCATACGTCATGGCGGAGTTAAACGGCGAGGCCTGCACCGTGGTCTGATACATGGCCAGAAGCGCGCCGCCCACACCGGCGAAGAAGCTGGAGATGACGAACGAGAGCATCTTGTGCTTAAACAGGTTCACGCCCATGGCCTCCGCCGCGACCTCATCGTCACGAATGGCTTTGAATGCGCGGCCATAGGAGGAGTTGATGAGCAGCACGATCACAAGGATGCAAAGCCCGGCAATCAGGAAGGGGAAGAAGGTGGCGAATTTCAGCGTCATATCGCCGAACACCAGCTTCATATCCGAAAAGCTCGTGTATTTGCGCAAAAGGTTCGAGCCATTCGTGACGCGGCCTAGGCCGTCCCACTGGCAGATGGCGCGCATGATCTCCGCAAAGCCAAGCGTGGCAATGGCGAGATAGTCGCTTTTCAGGCGCAGAACGGGAACGCCGATGGCCGCCGCAAAGGCCGCCGCCACGATGCCCGCGATCAGGATGCAGATCACAACGCCGATGGGATTGCCGAAATTGGTGCCGATGGCGTTGGAGAGCGCCTCGGGGATGGAAAAGCGGATGGCGCCGCCGTCAAAGTATTGGTACACGGCCTCGTGCTGGCCGGCGGGGATGGAGAAAATGGAGTAGGCGTACGCGCCGATGAGCAGGAAACCGGCCTGACCGAGGGAGAAAAGCCCTGTGAAGCCGTTGAGCAGGTTCATCGAAACGCAGATGAGCGAATAGATGGCGCCCTTTTTCAAAACGGGGATGAGCATCAGCGTGAAGCTGTTGGAGGGCAGGAAGTTATCCAGCAGAAACAGCAGCACATAGATCGCTGCCAGCACGCAGATGCCGATGATCTTGTTGAGCTTCTTCTGAGAAGCGCTGTTGAGTGTTCTTTCCATGTCGCGCCTCCTCAAACCTTATCCGTGGACTTCTCGCCGAAAATACCGGTGGGCTTGACGAGCAGCACGATGATGAGCAGAACGAACGTGAACGCGTCGGAGAAGATCGTCCAGCCGGAGCCGAGGCCCTTGATGATGTTTTCGCAGATGCCAATGATGAACGCGCCGATGACCGCGCCGGGGATGGAGCCGATGCCGCCGAACACCGCCGCCACGAACGCCTTCAGACCCGGCATGGAACCGGACGTCGGGATGACGGAGGGGTAGTTCGTGAAGTACAGCAGCGAGCCGATGGCCGCGAGGAAGCAGCCGATCACGAACGTCATGGAGATCACGGCGTTGATGCGGATGCCCATGAGCTGGCTGGTCTCGAAGTCCTTGGATACCGCACGCATGGCCATGCCGATCTTGGTTTTCTTGATGAACAGGCTCAGTGCCACGACAAGAACGAGCGTGAGGATCGGGGTCACGAGCGTGACGATCTTGGTGGTGGCGGTGCCGATGGTCACAGAGTCGGACAGCCAGGGAATGGCGGGGTAGATCTGGGCCAGACCGCCCGTGAAATACAGGGCGCAGTTTTGCAGCAGATAGCTCACGCCGATGGCGGAGATCATAACGGACATACGCGGCGCGCTGCGCAGCGGCTTATACGCCACGCGCTCGATCACGAAGCCGAGCAGCACGGTCAGAATGATGACCAGCGGGATGGACAGATACATGGGCATGGCGGTGGTGGCGTAAACCATCACGAGACCTGCGACCATGAACACGTCGCCGTGGGCGAAGTTGATGAGGCGCAGAATGCCGTAGACCATCGTGTAGCCGATGGCGATGAGCGCATACTGGCCGCCCACGGAGATGCCGGCGAGTATGTACGGCAGATTGGCCTGAAAGAAGTTTGCCATGGGTTTGCCTCCGAAATCTTTGTTTTTCCAAGCGTATAAACTTGCCGCCAGAGGGCCCTGGAAGCAGGTTTATACGCTTGTGCGGCAGGGCTTATATTCGGGGTAAAGCGGGGGCACGGCGTGCCCCCGCTTCGCGAATTGGTATGATAGGAATCAGCCGACAGACTGCGCGGCCACGAAGTCCCAAACGTTGTCGGACGTGTTGGCACGCTTGATGAACGCGGTGTCGCGGATGGCGTCGCCGATGTCGTCAAAGGCGATGGCGCCGGAAATGCCGGTGTAGGTAACGCCGGGCAGAGCGGCCAGGACGTCGGCCGGATCGATGGAGCCGGCGGCCTTGAGCGCCTCAAGCGCGGTGAAGTAAGCGTCATAGCCCATAACGGTAACAGCCGCGATCATGTCGTTGCCGCCGTTGTTGGCCATGGCTTCGGAGTTGTCGGCCAGCCAGGCCTTGATGCCCTCTTCGAACTCGGGGTCGCCGCCTTCGGCGTAGAAGGTGGAAACGCTGATCTCAAGGTCGGTGCCCTGCGCCGCGGCCAGAACCACGTTGGAGTCCCAGGTGTCAGGCGCGCACATGGGGATGTCGATGCCCTGAGAGGCAGCCTGCTCAACGATCAGCTGCGCATAGCTGATGGAGGTGGGGGCGAAGATGACTTCCGCGCCGGCGTTCTTGGCGTTGGTCAGGTAAGAGGTGAAGTCGGAGTTGCCCTTGGGGAAGGACTCGGTGATGACTTCCATGCCCATGCCTTCAGCGGCTTCCTTGAAGTAGTTGATGAGGCCCTGGTCGTAGTCATTGCCCAGCTCGCCCAGACAGTAGGCGACCTTCGCGCCGTATTCGGCGTTGGCGAAGTTGGCCTGAACGGTGCCCTGGAACGGATCGAGGAAGCAGATGCGGAAGTAGTGCTCGTTGCCCTCGGTGACCTGGGGGTTGGTGCAGGTGACGCCGATGACGGGGATGCCGGCCTCGGCGAAGGTGTCGGACGCGGCGATGGCCACGGAGGAGCCGTAGGAGCCGAGAACGATGGAGGCGCCCGCGGAAACGAGCTTCGTGGCGGCGGAGACGGCCTTGTCGGTGGACGACTCGTTGTCGGAGATCACAAGCTCGACGTTATAGGTCTTGCCGCCGATCTCAACGGTGGGGCACACGGAGTTGGCATACTGCATGCCGAGGATCTCCTGCTTGCCGCCGGCGCCATTGTCGCCGGACTGGGGCTCGTAAACGCCGATGACGACGGTGTCGCCGTCCTTGGAGGCGCTGCCGGAGCCGGAGCTGCTGCACGCGCACAGCGCAAATACCATGCACAGCGCAAGGATAAGGGCCAGAATCTTCTTCATGTTGGTTTCCTCCCAATCAAGATTTGCTTCGATCGCCTGCCCGTGGCAGACGGTCTTTTGTTTGTCTGCGAAAGACAAATGACTTTAGAATACAGACACTATAGCACGCTAAAGCGACATTTGCAAGATTTTTTTTACATTCGTCATTTTGCATAATCGAAAGTGCCTGATAGGGCAAAATGACGGCGGATTTTCACGAAGCGTTTTTTACCCGTGCGGGTTTTTCTTGACATACAAAATAGCCTTGCCTATCATTTAATAGAATAACAACATCCCCGGAAAGGAGCAATCCCTATGAAAAACGCTTATTTGCAGCGTGTGTACGATCAGGTCGTCAATCGCGACCCGGCGGAGCATGAGTTCCACCAGTGCATCCGCGAGTTTTTGGAAAGCCTGGAGGGCATCGTGGCCGACCATCCCGAGTGGGAGGAAAACGGCATCCTCGAGCGCTTTGTGGAGCCCGACCGCATGGTCACCTTCCGCGTCACCTGGGTGGACGATGCCGGCCGCGTGCAGGTAAACCGCGGCTACCGCGTGCAGTATAACTCCGCTATTGGCCCCTACAAGGGCGGTCTTCGCTTCCATCCGAGCGTGAACCAGTCCATCATCAAATTCCTCGGCTTTGAAATGGTTTTGAAAAATGCCCTGACCACGCTGCCCATCGGCGGCGGCAAGGGCGGCTCCGACTTTGACCCGCGCGGCAAGTCCGACGGCGAGGTCATGCGCTTCTGCCAGAGCTTCATGATGGAGCTGCATCGCCACATCGGCCAGTTCACGGACATCCCTGCCGGTGACATCGGCGTGGGTGAGCGCGAGGTGGGCTATATGTTCGGCCAGCTGCGCCGCATCACCACGCGCTTCGACGCCGCCGCCATCACGGGCAAGGACCCCTGCTACGGCGGCTCCGCCGCGCGCACCGAGGCCACCGGCTACGGCATCTGCTACTTTGCCGATGAGGTTTTGCACCACCAGCTCAACACCTCCTTCAAGGGCAAAACGGTCGTTGTGTCCGGCAGCGGCAACGTGGCCACCTACGCGGCGGAAAAGGCCCAGCAGCTCGGCGCGAAGGTCGTGGCCATGAGCGATTCCGACGGTTATGTGTATGACCCCAACGGCATCCGCCTGAACGTGCTCAAGGACATCAAACAGCGCCGCCGCGAGCGCATCCGCGTTTACGCCGATGAAGTCCCCGGCGCCACCTATACCGAGGGATGCCGCGGCATCTGGTCGGTCAAGTGCGACATCGCGCTGCCCTGCGCCACGCAGAACGAGGTGGACGTGGCCGAGGCCGAGCAGCTCATTCAGAACGGCCTGCTGCTTTTGTGCGAGGGCGCGAATATGCCCTGCACCATCGAGGCCGAGCATATGCTTCAGAAGGCGGGCATCCCCGTCGGTCCGGCCAAGGCGGCGAACGCCGGCGGCGTTTCCACCTCCGCGCTGGAGATGAGCCAGAACAGCATGCGTCTTTTCTGGACCTTTGAGGAGGTCGATGAGCGCCTGCACGAGATCATGCGCGGCATTTATGATTCCGTTTACGAAGCGTCCGTGGAGGCCGGCCATCCCGGCGATCTGATCGTGGGCGCGAACGTGGCCAGCTTCCTCAAGGCCTCCAAGGCCATGCTGTGCCAGGGCATTTTCTAAGATCGGTCTTTTATGGGGCGGCGAAGCGAAAGCGGAGCCGCTCCGTTTTTTTATGCAAGGAAACGCGATTGCATAAAATAAAATTCTTTATCGTTTGATCGCGTTGTGCTATACTATATAGATAACAACGCAAAAAGGAACCAAAAGCATCTATGAGCTATCGGATCGTTGACATTGAAAACTGGAACCGCCGCACCACCTATGAGTGGTTTTCAAGCTTTTCCAATCCCTGCTACGGTGTGACCGTGGACATGGACGTGACGGAGCTGGTGGCGTTTGCGAAGGAAAAGGGTCGCTCATTTTTCTCCTGCATGGCGTGGATCATCACGGAGGGGATGAATGAGATCGAGGAGCTTCGTATGCGTATGCTGGATGGCCGGCCCGTGGTGTACGACAGCACCTATCCGGCCTATACCGTGATGACGGACGCGGGGATGTTCGTAAACTGCCGCCACGCGATGGGCGCGAGCATGGCGGAATTCTGCGCCCTTTCCCGCCAAACGGTGGATGCGCTCAAGCGCGGCGCGACCTGTATGCCGGAGGAGGCCTATAACCCCGAAAACCGCTGGGATGAGATCTATCTTACCTGCGTGCCGTGGCTCACGGTATCCGGCATGAGCCATCCCATACCGGATGACCCGTCCTCGCAGTCGGTGCCGCGCGTGTGCTTTGACCGCTGGCGCGAGGAAAACGGGAGGAAGCTTGTGCATCTGAATCTAACGGTCAGCCATGCGTTTGTGGACGGCTACCCGCTGTGCCGGGCTTTTAAGGCCATTCAAAATAAGCTGGACAATTGCCGCGCGCTGTACGATTAACGCGCAGAAAGAGAGGCATACCAAATGTTTAAAAGCAGGATCCTGCCGGGCGCCGGCATCGTGGTCGTCACGTTTGGCTGCATTTTGCTCAGCCGCATCAGCCGTGTGCTGTTTTTCACGGCGCTGGCGCTTGCGTCGGTGTATGAGTTGTGGAAGATACTGAAAAACATAGATGTAAACTTCATGTACATCGTACCGGTGGCGTATATCATCGGCCAGTTTGCTCTGGTCATGACGGGCGCGGATATGATCTGGATGCTCGCGTGGTATGCGCTGATCGCGTTTGCGTGCATCTTCCGCGTGATCCTGCATCCGGCGATGGGCGCGAAAAGCGCGGTTTGGACGCTGTTTGGTCTGCTGTGGCCTACGTTTTTCTATGGCATCGTGATCGCCCTTGCGGCGGCGGAGAGAGCCGCCATCATTCTCACGCTCGGCATTTTGTCCACCTGGGCGTGCGATTCGGCGGCGCTGTTTGCCGGCAAGGCGTTTGGCAAGCGCAAGCTTGCGCCCACGGTATCGCCGCATAAAACCTGGGCGGGCGCCATCGGCGGCGGGCTGTTCTCCATCGTGGCCGGTGTGCTCTTGCATCTGATTTTGAAGAATTTCGGCGGGCCGGATATGATCTGCTGCATGGTCACGGCGTTCGTATGCTCCTGCTTCGGGCAGGTGGGCGATCTGGCCGCCTCGCTCATTAAGCGGATGTGTTCCGTGAAGGACTACAGCCGCCTCATCGGCGAGCACGGCGGCATCATGGACAAAATGGATTCCATGCTGTTTTCGCTGCCGGTGTGCTGGCTTTGCCTGTACGCGTTCGGCTGGCTTTGAGCTTATAAAGGAGGACATGGGCTTTGCGTAAAAAGCTTCTGTTCATTGTCAATCCCGTTTCCGGCCGCCGGCTCTACAGCCGCTATGCCGAATCGATCGACCGCGTTTTTGCCGCGCAGGGCTGGGATGTGACGGTTTTTGAAACCGAAAAAAGCGGCGATGCGCGGGATGAGGCCGCGCACCGTGGGCGCGAATATGACCGCATCGTGTGCATGGGCGGCGATGGCACGCTGTCGGAAACGGTGAATGGTCTGGCCGCCATCGATTTCGCCGTGCCGCTGGGCTATATCCCCGCCGGCAGCACCAACGATTTTGCCATGTCCATGGGCTTTGCGCCGGATGTGCTGGCCGCGGCGGAGGATGCCGCCGGGGACGAAGTGCATTATATGGACGTCATGAGCATCGACGGCCGCTGCTCCATCAACACGGCCAACCTTGGCGCATTTGCCTCCGTGGCGTATGAAACGCCGCAGGATCTGAAAAACGCGCTGGGGCTCGTGGCGTATATCCTAAGCGGCATCAAGGATCTTTCGCGCATCAAGGCCGAGCATCTGCGTGTTACCACGGCGGACGCGGTGGTGGAGGGGGATTATTTCTTCGCGGCCATCTGCAATTCCACGGCCATGGGCGAGAGCTTTTCCCACAGTCTGCCGGACGACGGTATTCTGGATATGCTGCTGGTGCGCAAGCCGGCGAGTTTGGCCGAGCTTCACGGCACGGTGACGCATCTGGTCGGCGGGGAATACAGCGACAAATGCATCGATCTTGTGCGCGCCTCGCGTATCACGGTGGAAACGCAGCAGCCCTGCACATGGGTGGTGGACGGCGAACGCTACGATGCGGGCACCGTGACGAACGCCGAGGTTCTGCACCGCAAACTGCGGCTGATCGTTCCGGCGCAGGAAGATAATAAAAGCGCCCCATCCAGACAGATGGGACGCTGGCTGGCTTTCGATACCGGAAAGCCCAGGCATATTTTACGAAAATCCACCGTCGCAGCCGATGACCTGACCGGTGATGAATGAGGCGCGGTCGCTCGCGAGAAATGCGACCAGTTCTGCCACATCCTCCGGCGTGCCGAGTCGGCCAAGCGGCGTTTCCTCGGCCAGTGCGGCCTTGTCGGCCGGATCAAAGCGGGCCATCATGTCCGTTTCGATCACGCCCGGCGCCACACAGTTCACGCGGATGCCGGACGGCCCCAGCTCCTTGGCCAGCGACTTGCCCAGCGCAATGATCGCGCCCTTGGACGCGGAATAGGCCGCCTCGCAGCTCGCGCCATACACGCCCCAAACGGAGCTTGTCAGCACGATGCAGCCGGCCTTATCGTGAACCATGCCGCCGATGGCCTCGCGGCAGCAGTAAAACGCGCCGTCGGTGTTCACGGCGAAAAGCCGCCGCCAGTCCTCGTCCGTCAGATCGGTCAAAAGCCCATATTCGCTCACACCCGCGCAGCAAACCAAAAGGCCCACGGGTCCGGTTTCGGCAAACATGGCCTTCACCTGTGTACTGTCGGCCACATCGGCGCAAACGGCGGTGCCGCCAAGCTCTGCGGCGAGGGCGAGCGCTTTGTCCCGACTTTTGGTATAATTGATGATAACCTCCCATCCGTCCGCCGCGAGCCTTCTGGCCACGGCCGCGCCGATGCCGCGGGATGCGCCGGTTATCAATGCTTTTCGATTCATATTCATCACCCGATGTGATTGTAACACATCTGCGTGCATAAAGGTAGGTGCAATTTCCAATGTCCGACACGGATTTTGAATGGAAGAAGGATAACGAGGAGATCGAGCCGAAAACCGGCTTCGATTTTGATGATTTCCTGCGCGATGACTGGGGGCTTGGACCCAAAGCACCCGAAACGCCGGAAACAACACCGAACGCGCCGGAGGAGACGGCCCGATTCGCGCAGACTGCTCCGGAGGAGGAGCGTGTTCCGGCGGCGAATGAAGCCCAGGCCGACCCGCCGGAGCGTCTTGTTGCGCCGCCGCGGCCGGAGATCTTGGTGGCCGAACCGCCGCGCCGCCGCGTGGTCGTGACGCCGGAGATCGAGCAGTCGGAGGAGCCGGAAGCGCCTGTGGGCGGCCCGCGCCGCGCGAACAGCAGTCTGATCTGGGCGCTTGTGGCGGGCATTGTGATCTTGATTTTGGCGATCGTGATCTTCTCCAAGGGCGGCACGGATAAGCCGAACGCCACACCTAAAACGGACACGGCTGTGGTAACGCTCGCGCCCGTGGAGACCAGCAAGCCGCAGGAGGCCACGCCGGTGCCCACGGCGGAGACCAAGACCTACACCATCACCGTCACGGCCGGAAGCGGCGGCAGCGTGAGCCCGAACGGGCTCGTCACCGTGGCCGAGGGCGAGAGCGTGACCTTTGCCGTCACGCCGGATGCCGGCTATGTCATCAGCCAGCTTCTGGTGGATGGCGTGCAGCAGGAGCTGGGGAATGTGACCATCCGGAACGTGCAGGCGGACCACAGCGTGTATGCCGTGTTCTCCGCTGCGCCGCAGGAAACGCCGGCGCCGACGCCGGAACCTACGCCCGAACCGACACCGGAGCCCACGCCGGAGCCGACGCCCGAACCGGCGCCGGAGCCCGAGCCCGAAACGCCCACGGAAAGCGCTCCGGAAGCGCTGACACCGGAGGAATAAAAGGAACCCCATGAAAGAGAAAAAGCTTCTTCGCCGCATTTTGCAATATGCCGCCGGACTTTTGTCCATGGCCATCGGCCTTGTGCTGCTCAAGCGCACGGTATGGGGCGTTTCGCCCATCACCGCCGTGCCGGATGCCGTGGCAAACATCACGCCGCTCACGCTTGGCAATGCCACCATTTTGCTGCATCTGCTGTGCGTGATCGCGCAGATCGTGGTGCAAAAGCGCGTCACGCTCAAAAGCGTTTTGTGTATGTGCGTGGGCGTGCCGTTTGGCTATCTGGTCGATCTGCTCATGCTGCTGTGGAATCCCACGCTCGTGGTGTGGGAGAAGATCATCGTGCTTGTGCTCGGCATCGCCATTCAGGGCTTCGGTGTGGCGCTCATCAGCGGCTGCGACCTGATGCTGCCCGCGCCGGATGAACTCAATAACGTCATAAGCCGCGTGTCCGGCAAAAGCCTTTCCAGGGTGAAAATGTTTGCCGATGCGCTGTATGTGCTCACGGCGCTGGTCATCAATCTGTTCACGTGGCTGTTTGCGCCGGATAAGCTCTCGCTGAGCATCGGCATCAGCTCGGTGGCCTCCGTGTTTCTCACGGGGCGCTTCGTGGGGCTTACGTTCAAGCTTTTGCCGCGGGTCAAAATGCCGCCGTTTTTCAACGCGCCGGAAAAAACCAAATAAAACGCACGCAGGGGACGCATCCGAAAACGGAAGCGTCCCTTTTTTAATATTTCTCGCGGCTTCGAAACAGCAGCGAAACGATCAGCCCGAAGAAAACCGCTGCGCCGAGGCCACCGGCCGCCGCCGTGAAGCCGCCCGTGAAGGCGCCGGGAAGCCCCTTTTCGTCCACGGCCTCGCGCACGCCCTTGGCCAAGAGATTTCCGAAGCCTGTGAGCGGCACGGTCGCACCGGCTCCGGCCCAATCGGCAAACGGCGCATACACGCCAATAGCGCCCAAGATCACGCCCGCCACCACATAGGCCGTGAGGATGCGCGCGGGCGTCAGTGCCGTGCGGTCGATGAGAATTTGTCCAATGGCGCATAGCGTGCCGCCCGCGAGAAAGCATTTCAAAAGATCCAGCCACATATCCCGTCACTCCCGTTTCATTTCCAGCGCCACGGCATGGCAGATGCCGGGGATGCTCTCGCCCTGCTGGCTCATCGTGGGGCTCATCAGCGCGCCGGTGGGCGCGAATAAAATGCGCCGCCAAAGCCCCTCGCGCATCCCGTCCAGCAGATGGCCGCACAAAACGCTGGCCGAACAGCCGCAGCCGCTGCCGCCGGCGTGGGCATCCTGGGCCTCGGTGGCGTAGATCAGACGGCCGCAGTCCATATAGCGCGTGCCGAGATCGATGCCGTCTTGCGCGAACAGCTCGCGCAGTATCTCGCTGCCGATCGCACCCAGATCGCCGGTCACAATGGCATCGTAATACTCCGGCGCGCGGCCGGTATCCTCAAAATGCGCTGTGAGCGTGGAATAGGCTGCCGGAGCCATGGCCGCGCCCATGTTCGTCATGTCGGTCACGCCCGCGTCGTATATGTGGCCGATCGTGGCGCGGGTGATATAGGGAGGCGTACTCTGCGCGCGCAGGATGATCGCGCCCGCGCCCGTCACGGTCCATTGCGCCGTGGGTGGGCGCTGCGAGCCGTATTGCAGCGGCGTTCGGAACTGCCGCTCGGCGGAGCAGAAGTGGGAGCTGGCCGCCGCGAGAACACTTTGGCCGAAACCCGCATCCACGAGCATCGCGCCCAGCGCCAGCGCCTCGCCCATGGTGGAGCACGCGCCGTAAAGCCCCAGTACCGGTGCGCCGCACTCGCGCAGCGCGTAGCTTGAGCCGACGCACTGATTGAGCAGATCGCCGCACAGGATATAGTCGAGCGCATCCTGCTTTATGCCGGCTTTTTCGCAGGCGATACGGCAGCAGTCGCGCAGCATGGTGCTTTCGGCGGCCTCCCAGCTTTTCGCGCCGAAGAGACTGTCGGCGGAGATGCTGTCAAAATGCCGCCGGAGTGGGCCTTTTCCCTCCGTGGGCCCTACCACGCAGGCCGCCGCTGCGATGGAGGGCGGCGCGGTGAAAGCAACGCTTTGTTTTCCAAGCTTTTTCGATTCCATGGCTTTAGCGTTTCCCAAAACGGCGCGTTTATGCGCAAAAATAAATCATCTCCGCGCGGCGTGTGCCATGCGGAGACGATGGGTCAGTCTTTTTTATATTTCCGGCGTGTGGCTTCGCCGCCGCGCAGATGGCGCTCGGCCTTGTTTTTGTCCAAAACCTGTCTTGCCTGCTCATACAAGCACCGGTCGATGACGTACAGCCGCTCGGCCAAGTCCTTATGAACGGTGGATTTGCTCACGCCGAAGCGCTGCGCCGCACCGCGAACGGTGGCGCCGGTCTCAATGATGTAAAGGGCAAGACTTCTCGCGCGCAGATCAATATCCTCTCTCATACCCGGCCCCCATGATGAACATACCAAACTGTATGCATGAGCGCCTGCGGATATGAAAAGAGGAGCGCGCGGCGCTCCCCTTGACAGGTGATATCGGGTCGATTATTATTTTACCAGCAGATGCACCAAAATGGTGCTGTCATAGATGCTGCGGCTGATGAAGCTGAGTTTGCCGGCGGAAAGCTCGGCCAGTGCCGACAGGATGAACGCATAGATAAATCCGCTGGCGAGACCTTCGCCAAAGCCGAGCACCGCGCCCAGCGCACTGCCGAGACCGCCGACCATGCTGCGGGAATTGTGGCGGCTGGCCGTGAGGCGGGAGAGCGCCTTGAACAGCCATGTGCAGACAAGGAATATCGCGATGGACACCGCGATCTGAATGGCGGAGATCACGATGGGACGCAGGATGTTGTCCACGATGGCCTGCGCCAGCGTCTGGCCATCGGTCTGCATCAGATCGAGTACGCCGCGCAGCGATTCGGTGCTGATGCTGGCGTTGCCCAGTATGCCGCCGAGACTGTCCAGCATGGTTTGCAGGGCATCCAGCGTTTCCTGTGTGGCGGTCGCGCCGCTGTTCACGGCGGCCAGAATATCCTGCGGCAGGGCGGCGTTCACCGTGGCCACGACTTTATCAAACAGAAGGTTTTCAAACACCCAAACGGAGACCGACTCCGCAAAGGCCACGATCAAACCCACGGCCACCAGCCAGCCGGACAGCCGCAGCAGCGACGATAAAAACCCCGAACGCCAGCCGCGCCGGATGGTGAATACAAAAATTAAAACGAGAACCAGATCATACAGATACGGCCACAAGCGCGATCGCCTCCTTTTCCTGTCGATTATAATGGCTTGGCGGCCCAAATGCAAGAGAGGATGGAAAAAGTATGGAACTGAAACAATGCATCGAGACCCGCCGCAGCGTCCGCCGTTTTACGGATGAGCCCGTTTCGCAGGAGGCGTTGCGGGAACTGATCCGCCTGGCATCGTATGCCCCGAGCTGGAAGAACACGCAGACCGTCCGCTGGCTGAGCGTGACCGACCGCGCCGTTATGCAGAGCCTTGCGGATGGGCCTGCGCTGGGCCACCCCGGCAACCGCGATGTGATCAGCAGTGCGCCGATGCTGCTGGTGGAGACCTGCATTTCCGGCCGCAGCGGCTTCGAGCGCGACGGCAGCTATTCCACGCCCAAAGGCGACCGCTGGGAGATGTTCGATGCCGGCATCGCCGCGCAGACGCTGTGTCTGGCCGCGAACGATATGGGCCTTGGATCGGTCATCCTCGGTGCCATCGACACCGTTGCCGTGGCGGAGGTGCTGGGCCTTGACAGCACGCGCACGGTGTCATGCATCATTGCTGTGGGCCACCCTGACCAGCAGCCGCTCATGCCGAAGCGCAAAACGGTGGATGAGCTTTTAAGCTGAAAAAACGAGCCGGTTCCGAAATGGAACCGGCCTTCGCATATCATTCAAATAGCGTCGGCGGCAGGGGAATGTCCGTCAAACTCACCTTGGCCCAGTCAAAATCCGCCGCCAGCTCGCGCGGCTCGATGGGTTCGGGGCGGTCGATCAGTCCGGCAGCGTGGGCGAGAAGGCCGATCAGCGCCTGCGGGCTGCAGCGCTGCAGCAGGGCCTGTGTGCTCAAGTCACCGAGACGCTTGGAGAGCTTGTGGCCGTCCGTCACCAGCAGCGGCCCATGGGCGTAAACCGGCGCGGTGCCGCCGAAAAGCTCGATCAGCCATGCCTGACGGGGCGCGGAATCGAGCAGATCGCGCCCGCGCACCACGCGGCCGATGCCCATCGCGGCGTCATCCAGACTCACGGCGAATTGATAGGCGAACACCCCGTCGGAACGGCGAACGATGAAATCGCCGCAGTCGCGCGCGAGATTCTGCGTAACGGGGCCGTAGTGTGCGTCGTGGACGGTGATGGTCTTATCCGGCACGCGTATCTTCCATGCCGGTTTTCGGCCGGACAGCGCATACTCCTGCCGCTCGTGTTCGGTAAGACGTGCGCAGCGGCAGCCGGGATCGCGGTGCTGCTCGCCGGGATGGGGTGCGCTGGCGGCAAGACGCTCGGCCCGACTGCACCAGCAGGGATACACGAGCCCATCCCGCCGCAGGCGGTCGAAAGCCTCCTCATACAGCGCGGTGCGCGCGCTTTGGCAGTATTCTTTTTGGGGATATCCGCTGTCCCAATCAAGGCCCAGTGCTTGCAGATCGGCGGCGATGGCGGCGGCGTATTCGTCGCCTGAACGTGCGGGATCCAGATCCTCCATGCGGAAAACGATCGACCCGCCCAGCCTTCGCGCATCCAGCCACGCCAGCAGCATCGAAAGCAGATTCCCCATGTGCATATACCCCGAAGGGCTGGGCGCAAAACGCCCGGTGTTTGACTTGTTCATATTTTTAGCTTATAGTGAAAGACGCAAAAAGTAAAGACAGAAAGGGAAAAAGAATGAAAAAACTTTGTTGTCTGCTTTTATCGGCGGCGCTGTTGCTGGCACTGACGGCCTGCGGGAAGAAAAATAGCGGGCCGGAACTTGTGTATGTGGACGAGGGCACGCAGGAAACGGAGACCCAGCCCCGCCGCGACACGGCCATTTTGTACACGGCCGGAACGGCGGCGCGTGATGCGGCGTTTTATGCGTCGCTGCGCACAGGCTACGACAGCAGCCTTTATGAATATCTGAACGGCTATGTGGGGCTGGTCGATCTCGGCGGCGCAATGGATGTGCAGGGCGATGAAAGCGCGCTTTATACCAAGGTCGAGCTGATGAACTATATGGGCTATGAGGCGGCGGGCTTTGCGCCGTCGGATTTTGCGGTCGGAGCGGATGCGCTGGTCACGGCGGCCAACGCCGCGCAGTTCCCGATGCTCTGCGCCGATCTGACTGTGGCCGGAACGGATGCCACGCCGCTGTCCGCGTGGACGTTGGCGCGTTATGGCGCGCTTTGCGTGGCGTATGTGGGCGTGGTCATGCCGGAGATGGTCGAGTCATCGCAGTTGACGGGCGGGGAAGTGAGCTATGCGCTGACGGATTGCGCCGTGGTGCTGAACGACGCGGCCGAGACGGCCCGTGCGTCGGGCGCGGAATATGTTATTGCGCTGGTTTCCTGCGGCGTGGAGGCGGCGCAAACGATTGCGGCGGAGGTTGCCGGGGTGGACGCGCTGCTCGATGGCGCGGGCGACGGCGGCACAAGCCGCACGCTGATGGATTCGGCCGGCGGCGCGGTGCTTTACAGCGGCCTTGATCCGAATGCGGACGGTATGGGACGGCTGGTCATCGCGGCCGATGGCGCACTTTCCGCCGAGATCATCACCGACCTTGGAGAGCCGGATGCGGGCATGATCGATTATCTCGCCTCCCTCGGCTATGCCGTGGCGATGGAGACCGAAACGGAAACCAGCGAAGAAACCGCGGCCGAATAAACCAAACAAAAGAAAGCGGTGCAGTCCGAGGACTGCACCGCTTTTATTATGCGTTGAAATTACTCCGCGCTGGGTTCGCCGCTGGTCAGACCCATCACGCCGTCGCCCGGCTCGCCGAAGCCAATGGCGCTCGAGGTGTCAAGCGCATTGGGGTCGATGCCGTTTTCGGAAAGGTCGGCGGTCGCCGCGTCATACGCGATGGCGGAAGCGCCTTCCTCCACGAAGGAGACGAGGGAGCCTTCCACGATGATGGGCTCGACTTTTTCCACATAGGTGGTGATGGTGGAACCCTGCCACTTCTGCATACCGGCGGCCCAGTAGTTGACCAGATAGTAGTCAAAGTCGCCGCATTCGGGGGCCGCATCGCCCTCGCCGCAGTCGGTGGCCTCGTAGGAGCCGACGTATTCGCCGCCCTCGTAGACGTTGATGATGACCTCGCCGTCGCCATAGACCTCGCCGGTCAGCTTCGCGCCGTCGAAGAGGTTAATGGTGATGGAGGAATCGGCGGAGCAGTACACATCGCCCGCAAGCTCGGTATCCCAGAAGTTCACGGTCAGGATGCCGGCGTTATCGTCCGTGGCCTCGATGACGTAGTCATAGTCGCTCGCGATCAGTTCCGCGCCCACGATGAAGTCCTCGGTGCGGCCGTTCTCCTCGCGGATGATGGGGCCGGAACCGGATTCCAGCGTGCCGCCGAACACGAAGCAGTAGCTGCCGGTGGACATGGCGGCGGAGGGCATGGCCTGATGGCCGTTGAGAGCGGAGGTCTCGCCGTAGGTGTAGCAGTTGTCAAGCACGGTGATGCCGTGGTCGTGCGCGCTCATGACGCCCTCGCAGTTGTTGGCGCGGAAAGTGGAATCCTTGGCCATGATGATGGAGGAGCCGGCACAGTAGATGCCGGGGGAGCCGGCGGTCTCGGTGGTGCAGTCCACGCCCTCGGCGATGATGAAGCCGCCGCCGTAATCGCTGGCCAGAGCGCCGGAGGAGCCGCCGCCGGTGTGGATAACGGTGTCATAGGCGTAGATGCGGCCCATGTAGGTCACGTCAAGGCCGTGGCCCTGGGGGTTGTTGGTATCGATGGTGCCGCCGTTGATGATGATGCGGGCACGGTTGGTGGCGAAAGCGCCGTTGGCATAGCTTTCGGGATCGGAAACGATGGTGGGGTTGTTGAGCGTCACAACGGTCTCGGGGCTGGTGGCCAGAACGTCGGAGCAGTAGCCATACTGGCTGGAGCGCTCGGCGGACAGGTCATCCTCATCGGCGTAGCCCGCGCCGTAAACGTAGATGTCGTCAAAGGTGTATTCGCCGCCGGAAACATAGATGGCGGAGCCGCCGCGGGCACGCTCGGCCACATAGCGCAGACCTTCGATAAGCTCGCTCGCGGGACGGTCGGCATAGGGCTCACCGGCCTCGACGGAGAAGATGCCCTCATCGGCCGCGGAGACTTCGCCGCCGGCCAGCAGAGCCAGCAGAACGCCGCCGTTATCCGTGACGGTCAGGATGCCGCTTTCCTCATCGTAGGCAAGCTCGATGCCGAGCGTGTCCAGCGCGTCGCGCAGGCCGATGAGATAGCTGCCGTCCTCGTAGGAGACGGGAACGGTGAAGGTGGTGACCTCGTCGCCGTTGAGCTTGAAGGTCAGAGCCACATCGCTGTCGGCGTACAGATCAGCCTCGCCCTCGGCGGGCTCGACCATGATGTAGTCGCCGCAGTCGGTCACGGTGCCGTTGACCACGGAGCTGTCGTCCACGGTCAGGCTGGTGAGATAGCTGGTCTCGGTCACGTTCCAAACCGCGCCGTCGGTCAGCGCAAGGTTCAGCATGCAGCCGTCCTCGCGGGGAGCGTATTCGTTCTCCACGCGGCCGACGGACAGGATGTTGTCGATGGTGATCTTGCCGTCGTCAATGGCGAGCTCGGCGTTCGCAAGCGAGATCGCGCCGTTGATGGTGGCGGCCTCGAGGGTAACGTTCATGGTGGCGGTGTCATCGGCCAGAGGGGCCATGCTCATGACGATGTCGCCGTCAAGTTCGGTGTCGTGGATGTAGACGGGGATCTCGGCGGAGGCATTGACGGTGCCGGCGCCGGTATCGTCGTTATCCTGGGCCTGCAGAATGATGCCGGTCTCGGAAGCGGTCACGACCGCGCCGTCGCCGATCTCGATGTCGGCCGAGCGGCTCTTGACCATGATGCCGCAGTAGGCGGTGTTGAGCTCGGTGCCCTCGCCGAGGACCTTGAGCGTGGAGGTGTAGCCCATCGCCTGATGGGTCACGAGACCATAGCGGTCGGAGTTGGCGATCGTGCCGTCGGTCAGAATGACCGTGCCCTCGGCGGCGGCAAAGGCCACGACGCCGTTGGTGATGTTGAAGCGGCAGTTTTTAAAGGTATCGACGCAGGGGCCGATGGAGTAAGCGCCATAGCCGGACTCGGTGACGTTGATCTCGCAGTCCACGCAGGTCAGCGTGCCGTCATTCACGGCGTCCACGCCCAGAGCGCCCCAGTTGCGGTTGTTGAAAACGCAGTTTTCAAAGTATTCGGTGGCATAGTGAACGAGGTTGTTGGCGCGGGCATTGCCCCAAACGCCAAGGCCCTTGGGCGGCTGGCTCATGCCGGCCATCTCCACGGAGGCGTCCTCGTTGTATTCGCCTGCGTCGCAGTTGAACACGGAGTCATACACTTCCAGCGTGGACTGGCCGCCGGCAAAGGTGCAGCCGCGCACATAGCCGGAAACGTTGGCCGTGACATTGCGGGCGATCAGATGGCTGCCGTCGGTGGCGCAAAGCGCGGTGCCCTGGCCCATGAAGTCGTTGCCGCCCTCGCCGGTGAGATTGATGACGACGTCCTCGACTTCGATCTCGGCGCTGCCGCCGGCGCGGATGCCGGAAACGGCGTCCACATCGGACGAGATGGTAACACCGGAGACCTTGGTGTCGCTGATCTCACCGCCGGTCGCGGCGGACAGGATGGACTGGCCTTCCTGCAGGCCGTCCTCCGTGATGTAGATCACGCTGGCAAGTTCGGTGGAAAGGTTCACGTCCTTGTCGCCCTTCTGGTAGTCGGCCGACTCGAAGATGGGATCGACCACGTCCACGGCCACGGCGCCGTCATACGCGCCCTCTTCCATGGGGACGTTCACGCCGTCCACGGACAGATACGCGGTCTGGCCCTCGGCGATGTCGGCGGTTTTTTCCTCGCCGTTCGCCACATAGGTGACGGCGGAGTCGGTGATGGAGATCACGGCGTTTTCGCCCGCGGGCTCCTCGGAGGGGTCGCCGGAGGCTTCACCGGACGCTTCGCCGGAAGCGCCGCCGCTCATATCGGCCTCGGGCTTGCCGGCGGCGATCCATTCGTCAAAGTCCAGAGCACCCAGAACGTCAAAGAAGACCTGGATGTTGGAGGCGGCGCGGATGCCGTCCATATCCTCGCAGGCATAGATGGCGTCGGCCATCTCCACGGCGTCCTCGGGGTTGGGCGCGCCGGCTTCCGCGTAGGAATAGATGTAGTCCTGATACTCGCTCCAATCGCTGTCCGCAGCGAAGGACACGCAGCCGAGGCTCAGTGCCATCGCGAGGACGAGGAAAAGGGAGAGGATCTTTGTTGTCTTACCCATGTTCATGCTCCTCCTAGGTTAGTTAAGCTAAAAACCAGTACAGCAATTATAATGCCTTTTGCCGATCGAGGCTTTACAATTCAATTACAATAAATTATAATTATTGAAAATTTAACGAATGGGGAGGTAGGTCATGAGTCTGCGCGAGCGCATCGAAGCGGCCTCCGGACGGCGGAGAGCCGAGCTGGTTTTCAAAAATGCGGTCTATCTGAATGTTTTCACGGGCACCTTTGAAAAAGGCGATGTGGCCGTGAGCGACGGCCATGTGGTGGGCATCGGAAGCTATGACGGCGAGCAGGAGCTTGACTGCACGGGGAAAACGCTGGTGCCGGCCTTTATCGACGGCCATATCCATCTGGAATCGAGCGTGGTATCCCCGGCGGAGTTTGCGCGCATCGTGCTGCCGAAGGGCACCTGCGCCGTGGTCACCGACCCGCACGAGATCACGAACGTCATGGGCACCGATGGCGTGAAGTTCATGCTTCAGGCCACGGAAACGCTGCCGCTGGACGTATTCGTGATGCTGCCGAGCTGTGTTCCGGCCACGCCGTTTGACGAGTCCGGCGCGTCCTTCGCCCATCCGGATATCGACCTTCTCATCGGCCACCGGCGCGTGCTGGGCTTGGCGGAGATGATGAACTATGTCGGCACGGCCTCCGGCGATGCGGAAATTCTGGCCCGCATCGAGGCGGCGTGGAAATGTCTCAAGCCGGTGGACGGCCACGCGCCGGGCCTTGACGGGCAGATGCTCAACGCCTATGTCGCCGCCGGCGTGATGAGCGACCATGAATGTTCTACCTATGCCGAGGCCATGGATAAGCTGCGCATCGGCCAGCATATCATGATCCGAAACGGCACCGCCTCGCACAATCTCAAGGCGCTTTTGCCGCTTTTGTGCGACGCGCAGACGGCCTCGCGCTGTATGCTGGTCACGGACGACAAGCATCCCGGCGATCTGATGACCTATGGCCACATCGACGGCATCATCCGCGAGGCCATTGCCCTCGGCGCGCCTCCGGCGCTGTGCTACAAGGCGGCGTCGTATGGCGCGGCGGAGTATTTCGGTCTGCGCCGCATGGGCGCGATCGCGCCGGGCTATGTGGCCGATCTTGTGCTGCTGGACGATGTGAAAAGCGTGTCCATCGAGGCGGTGTGGCGCGCCGGAGAACTTGTGGATGAGGCGCTTTTGTCCCGCTGCCAAAGCACGGTGGAGCCGGCGCTCATGGCCCGCGCGCGAAGCAGCATGAATCTGGCCTCGCTCACGCCGGAGAGTTTCGCCGTCAAGGGCCGTGTGCCGATCATCGGCCTTGTGCCGCGCGAGCTTTTGACCACCATGGAGGGCTGGGCCTCGGATTACGAAAGCGGCCTTTGCAAGGTGGCCGTGATCGAGCGCCATCACCGCACGGGGCATATCGGCCTTGCGTGGCTGAAGGGCTATGACATCCAAAACGGCGCCGTGGCCGTCACGGTCGCGCACGACAGCCACAATCTCATCGTGGCCGGTTCCTCAGACGAGAACATGGCCGCCGCGGCCAACGCCGTGATCGATATGCAGGGCGGCATGTGCGTGGTGCATAACGGCGCGGTGGTGGCATCGCTGCCGCTGCCGGTGGCGGGGCTGATGACCGATCTCGGCGCAGCCCAAACGCAAAGCGCCATGGACGAGATCAAGCGCATCGCGTGGAGCCTCGGCGCGGCGCAGGATATCGACCCGGTGATGACGCTGTCGTTCGTCAGTCTGCCGGTCATCCCGCACGTCAAGCTCACCACCTACGGCGCGGTGGATGTGGATGCCTTCGCGCTGATGAAGGACGAGGGCGTATAATTAAATAGGTATGCGTCCCTCTCAGACTGTCAAAAAGCCGGAAGCCGGAGGGCCTCTTTGCGCAAGGGAGCTGTGGGACTTGCTGCAATTTCGCGCCGGTGCTGCTGTGTTCGCCGCGCATGGCGTCGCTTGCGAGGATGAAACGCATGAAAATTGCGTAAGAAATGCCAGATATGGCTTGCAATTCGATGGTGTGCTCTATATAATGATATGATAAAGTAAGTACATGAAAACAAGGGGGGCGTCCCCCCTTTGCCGACGGCCGATGGCCAACGGCAAACGCCGATAAAGAACCTCAGGCAAAGACCCGCCGATGGGATGGGCCGGAAAGGGAGGAACCACATGAAAAAACGCATTTTGGTGCTGCTTCTGGCGCTGGTGATGGTGGCCGGATTCGCGCTGCCCGCCGTGGCCACGGAGGGCGAGGGAGCGATCGTGAGCGATGAGCCGGTGGTCATCACCGATGAAGTCACGCCCGCGCCCACGGAAGAACCCGCACCCACGGAAACACCCGCGCCCGCTGCGGACGAGACCGAGGCCGATGCGCTTTTGGCCGCCGTGTCGCTGAGCGATGGGGACGCGCCGACCACAGGGTCTGTGCAGTATGTGGATGAAGACGGAAATCTCCAGACTGCGACCGAGTACACGGTGGTCGCCAGCGGCATGGCGACACTGGGTGCAGCCAGCGAGACTGGGTGGTATGTCGTCAAGGACAATGTGACCATCGGCAGCGATGTGACCATCAAGGGCGAAGTGCATCTGATCCTGTGCGATGGCATGACGCTGACGGTGAACGGCGGCATCACGACGAATGTACATGACCACCTGTATATCTATGGGCAGTTGGGACAGACCGGTGCGCTGGAATGCAGTGGTATGGCAATGATGCATGGTTCCGGCAGCGCAGGCCAGATGACCATCAACGGCGGTGAAGTGAACGTTACCGGCGGCGTGACCATTGATCGTAACAGTTCGGGTTCCGGTGGCAGCCTGACGGTCAACGGCGGCAGTTTGAACGTTACCAACGACGGTGGTGACGGCATATGGATCGGGAGCGGTGGAACCCCAAGCACAATCCCCGGCACGATGACCATCAACGGCGGCACGGTGACGGTCAAGAGCACCCAAGGCGGCAAAGCGATAAACCAAGAGAGCGGGGCAAACTCAGGTCGCTTGAACTGCCCCAGCAGTTATTACTGGCGCACGGCGGCGAACGGGAAGTACAGGTCGCAGAAAAGCTTCACTGACAATGCCCTTGCGGGCCAGTATTTCGAGCTGACCACCACCACGCCCGCCACGGATGATCTTTACAGCGTGGAGTATGTGGACTGGAACAGCACCACCAACACGCTGAATACAACGCCGACGAAATGCTCTGATCCCATCAAGATCACCAGCAGTACCACCACACTGGGCGAAGACAACAAGGATACGTGGTACTGTGTCGATGAGGACACGACCATCAGCAACAAGGTGACCATCAAGGGCAACGTGCGTCTGATCCTGTGCGATGGCAAGAAGCTGACGGTGAACGGCGGCATCGATGTTGTTGGCGGCGACAATCAAGAAGCCAGTCTGGCCATCTATGGCCAATCCGGCCAGAGCGGTGCGCTGAAGGTGAACGGTGGAACGGGTAGTTACGCCGGCATCAGTGTTGGAAAGAATTGCTGCCTGACCGTCAACGGCGGTAATATCGAGGCCAACGGCGGCAAGGATGCGGATAATAACACGAGCGTTGGTATCAGCTTATCTGGAAGTGAGATGACCGTCAACAGCGGTAGTGTCACGGCCTTGGGTGCAGGCGACATTTGGGATAGCTACGGAATAGATAGTTCAAACAACTCCAAACTGACGGTCAACGGCGGCGAAGTGACGGGCGTTGGCAGCACGCTTACGAGCCCCGGTGGACTGAGCGCAGGTATCTATAACAGAGCTACTGTGACGATCAACGGCGGCAAGGTGATCGGCAGGAGCGATGCGACCAGTGGATACGCGGTCTACAATAGAAGTGGGTTCACCCTCACCCCGCCCACCAGTTATTACTGGCGCACGGCGGCGGACGGGAAGTACAAGACGCAGAATGTGTCGTATACCGATAATGATCTTAAGGGCCAGTATTTCGAGCTGACTACCACCAAGCCCACAAACAACATCGAGCCGTATGTGACCGGCGCCACAGCCACTGTGACCTACGGCGATGCGCTGGACGGCAGCGTGATCAAGGCCACCACCGATGTCAGTGGCACCTTCGCGTGGAAGAGCGATGTGACCGGCTACGGCGATGCGAGTGCTACGCCCAGGACTCTTACGGCTGTGTTTACGCCCAGCGACAACAGCTATGTGTCGGTGGATGTGAATGTGAGCGTGACGGTGGAGCCGAAGACCATCGGCATCGAATGGACGGACACTAAGCTGACCCATAACGGCAAGGCCCAGAAGCCCACGGCCACCGCCACGGGACTGGTGAACGACGATCAATGCACCATCACCGTGACCGGCGAGCAGACCGAGGCGGGCACCTATACCGCCACGGCGACCGGCCTTGACAACCCGAATTACAAGCTGCCGCAGGATGTCACCTGCGAGTTCACCATCGCGGCGAAGCCCGCCGAAGGCAAGAAGGAGCCGCCCAAAACCGAGAAGGCTCCCCAGACCGGCGATGCGGGCGTGGCCCTGTATGTCATCTCGGCGCTGAGCAGCATGAGCGGCCTTGCCTGGCTCGGCCGGAAGAAAAAACGCTGAGATAATGCGGGCGAATATCTGCCGCTGATCCCGGCATGATCAGACAAGAATGCGGAGGCAATTTGCCTCCGCATTTTCTGTGTTTCGGTTCATGCCGGAAACAGCGCTTTTTTGATCTCGCTCACGGCGTTTTTCTCCAGCCGCGAAACCTGCGCCTGCGATATGCCGATCTCACCGGCCACCTCCATCTGGGTCTTGCCGGCAAGATACCGCAGCGCCAGAATGCGCTTTTCGCGCTCGGCGAGCTTCTCCACCGCGTCGGTGAAGGCGATGTGTTCCAGCCAGCTCTGGTCGGTGTTTTTCGTGTCGCGTACCTGATCCATCACGCGCACGCTCTCGCCCGCGTCGGTATAGACCGGGTCGAATAAGCTCACCGGCGCACTCACGGCATCCATGCTCATGGCGACCGCTTCCGGCGAAAGACCGAGAACGGCGGCGATCTGGTCCACGCTGGGCTCGCGCTGCTGCTCGTTCATCAGCGCCTCGCGCGTCTGCATGGCGCGGTAGGCCGTGTCCCGCAGCGAACGCGACACCCGCAGCGAGGAATTGTCGCGCAGATAGCGCCGTATCTCCCCGGCGATCATCGGCATGACGCTCTATCGTGGAAAACGGCTGTGTCCGAACGCGAGCGGGCGTTGTCGTGCGTTTTTTCGTTCGGATTTTTGAAGGTGTAGTATATTTGCAGCCGCTCGTTTGTAACCACGATCCGGCTGACGCAGTCGCGTATCATGCTTTGCCTTTGCAGGTCGGACAGATACGGCCATGTGTCGCGGATGCCGGACACCTGTTCTCGTACCAGCGATAGCTTCTGCATCTGGGTTTGGGTCTCGGCCTCGGTTTGCAGCTCGGCTTTCAGCACGGCAAGGGAGTCTTTGGTTTTGTTTATCACGTTCAAAAGCACGTTTCCGCCGTCCTCGGCGAAAAGCGCGTAGAGGCGCTCAAGCTTGCTTTCCGTTTGCCGGATGCGCTTTTCAATGTCCTCCATTGGGTCAAGCAGAGCGAAGTCGTCTCCATCCGCGCCGTGGTTTATATCGGCGGAGATGCGGAACAGATCGTCCAGCAGAATGCTTTCCACCTGATGCGCCCAAACGGGCTTGTATCGGCAGTCGGGGTCTTTGACCATGTGCGGCTTGCTTGGGTCGCTGGAATAGCAAACGAGCTTATAGCCGCTCTTGCCCCATTTCTGATAGCGCAGACGAGCGCCGCAGCAGCCGCAGTATAAAAGCCCTGTCAGCAGATGCGAGGCTTTGACCGGGGTAGGGGACTTCGAGCGCTCGCGCATCTTTTCCATGGCCTGCTCATAGATGGCCTCGCTCACGATCGGCTCGTGGTTGCCCTTGTATTCCTCGCCGTTATAGCGGATGTAGCCGAGATTGCTGCGCCGGACGAGAACAAGGGAGACGAGGCGTTCGTGCTTCAGCCCCAACATACTGGCGATCTTCTGCGTGGAATAGCCTTTGATATAAAGCTCATACATCTTGCGGACGGTCTCGGCGTTTTCATTCGGCACAAGAACGCCTCTCTCGCGGTCGTAATCGTAGCCGAAGGGGACGCCTCCGCCGCCGCGCCAGTAGCCCTGCTTGACGCGCTCGAGCATACCCATGCGCGTGCGCATATAGATGTTTTCACGCTCCAACTGCGCAAAGGCGGACAGAATGCCGATCATGGCCCGTCCATAGGGTGTGGAGGTGTCGATGCTCTCGTTGAGCGAGATGAAGTCGATCTCATTGGGCAGAAAGACGTCCTCGATGAGATACAGGGTGTCCTTTTGGCTTCGGGACAAACGGTCCAGCTTGTAAACGATCACGCTTGCAAGCTTTCCGGCCTTTGCATCGGCGATGAGCTGGGTCATGGCCGGGCGGTTGAGATTGCTGCCGGTAAAGCCGCCGTCGATATAGGTCTGGGCGTTGGGCCAGCCTTTCGCGGTGCAGTAGGCTTGCAGGCGTTCTTTCTGCGCATCGATGGAATAGCCCTCATCGGCTTGGGCCTCGGTCGATACGCGAATGTAAAGCGCGTGGGTCTTTGCGGCGCTGTTCATAACACTCCTTTCCGAAAATATGAACTCCGTCAGGTTCATCTCCATTATAATTTATCCGAAAATGCCTTGTCAAATTTTCGCAGGCGGCAATGTCTGGCGAAAATGGAGGGCTTTTCACAGACGGGGTTCAAGCTTGTGTCCTGTGTTTTTCGCGGCGCGTGCGGGCTTTTTGCTTGCTTTCATTTCTATCTCTTTCATGATTTGAAGCATTCTCTGATTTTCGACCGTCATGACCGGCAGGTCGCCGGGGATGCGCTGGCCGTTGATGTAACGAATAACTTCCATGTGCGTCCTCACAATTCGAGATTTTTATTGGGCCTTCTCCGGAGATTTTGCCCAGGAAAAAGCCTTGTTAAAATGAGTTTCATGATGAAACCGATTTGCGCAAAAAATGAGTTTCACCATGAAACTTATTTCCGCGTGGAAATTCAGGACAAACACCGGACGGCGGCTGGCGTGCCGCTCCATAGGGCTAAGGCGCCTCCCTCCATTCCGATGGCGGGGCGTTCCACGATGTGACTCATGGCCAACGCAAGTATCATGATCTCCGCGTGTGGGTCGTGGCCGGTCTGCCTGCCAAGGCAGTCTTGCGGCGCAGATGTTTCTCGCTCGCCCGTTGAGCTACATAGCTTGCTCCAACGAGGTCTTGGCGCATCTGCCGCGCGGCTCGGCACACACGGAACGTATCCGGCTGCCCTATTCAATTGTCAGATCGGGCGATCCGCCCGCGAAAAAACGGAGAAGCTCCGTTCTTTCGCGGAGGGACCGCGTTATTTCGGGGCTATATCCTCCGGCGGCTGCCGGAGGTCAAAATGGTAGATGATCATATACATCAGCCGCGCCTCAATGCGCTGACGGATGCTGTCGTCCACAAACTCATACCGGTTGCCGTATTCGTCGAAGAAACTGCGCTTGGAAAAGGCGGATATGTATGGGCGGTAGTGCCGCAGGATATGGGCCATGGCCTCAGCATCGCCCTGCTTGGCGGCGGCAATACAGGCATAGGATGGTTTTGTCATGGCTTCTGTGCCTCCAATGCGTCACGAAGTTTTTTCAGTGCGGCCGCGCGGCGGTAGCCGATGGTACGTGGATCGGTTTTCAAAAGATGGCCGATCTCCACATCGCTGAGATCGAGAAAATAGGACAGAAGGATGACATCGCGGTGGATGGGCGGCAGGAAGCGGAGTGCGTTGGAGAGGGATTCATCGCTGACATACACGGTTTGCCCCTGCGCGACGAAGCGGTCGGATAGGGGACAATCGGCTGTGTATTCCAGTTGGTTTGGATCAAGCGTGGACAGGGATACCTCATTTCTTGCACGACGGCTGTATTCCTTGTGCGCGTTGATGCCTTCGTTGCGGATGAGCGTTTTGCAAAAGGAATCAAAGCCGGACTCCTGCTGTGAATAAAACTCCTGTAAGGTCATTTTTCATCTTCCTTTCTGTCTGCTTTCACTCTTAACACAACTGAAAACGACAGAAAAGAAAAAAATCGTCAAAACTAGTGAAAATTTCTCAAAACAAAATTTTCTTCACTCAGTTTCGACGATTTTTGCAAATGAAAACCCGCCTCACAGACAAGGCGGATGAAGGTGTAAGATAAAGGTAGACACATGGAAAAACACCATGCTGTTTACCTTTTCATTATCGTAGTGGTATAATAGACGGCGCGGTTTGTGTTTTAATGTCGATAGGTCGTAGTTCCCAATCCTTTCTCGTAGTGGTATAATCGGGACGAGAACAACGAGATCGTGGCCAAGGTCGTAGTTCCCAATCCTTTCTCGTAGTGGTATAATTGGTATTCGCCCTTCCCATCCGGATGGTTGGTCGTAGTTCCCAATCCTTTCTCGTAGTGGTATAATAGGCAGCGAACAGGGGACTCAAAGAAGTCACTTTTATCCCCCTTTCCGTATTTGAAAGTCGGATAAAAGTGCAAAATAAGGAACGGTTTCACCGAAAACCGTTCCTTATTTTTTTAAAAAATCATCAATTGCTCAAACTGCTGCGGTTTATCATAAGGCGTTGGCATCCCTACTAATAGTTCAATTGCGCTGTATTGCTTTTCTGTGATGACCAGCATACGCACGGCCCCCTTTGACGGAAGTGCCAACAAAATTCGCTTTTTGTGCGTTTCCACAGAATCTCGGCCATTACAGACGCGAGCATAGACGGAATATTGCACCATATGATATCCGTCCCGGATCAGGAAATTCCGAAACTGTGTAGCGCTGCGGCGTTCCGCTTTCGTCTTGACCGGCAGATCAAACATCACTAATATTCTCATAAGCCTATTCATACCGATGAATCTCCAGTGGGAGCAGTTCCGGTAACTCTATCAGCCCGTCTCCTTCCACAACACTGTTGGCTAATGCTACACAGGTTCGATCAATGGAAAGTATGACCCGATACCGTTTGCCCGCCTGTTTGATGAGATAGTTTGTGAGATTGAATAGCCCAGCTTTCTGCTTCAGACTCAAAACTTCGTCATCTTCCGAAAAATTCCGCGCCACATACAGATCAACAATCGGTCGGAATGGCTCGATGAGATCGTCGGCCAGATTGAAGTTGTTCAGCTCATTTCGGTGGTGAATGCCGATACAGGGTTCCAGACCGTGAACGACCAGGCTGCGCGCAATGCCGCCGCGCAAAATCGCATAACCGTAATTCAGTGCAGCGTTTCTCGGATCGTCACTTCCTCTGGAAAAACCCCCGCCAAATAGAAGTGGAAAATAGAGCGCAGCGGCGACCGCTTCGCGGTTATCGCTGTCATCAGAGAGAACTCTATCTGCCAGCTGCCGCACATCTTCCCAACCATCTTTCTTTAAGAGGCGCAAACATTCTGCCTGATTGCGGATTTTTTGCGTGATAATCCGCTGCCAGAGCTGCTTTTTCAGCGGCTTTCTCATTTCACACTGCGCCATCAACAGTTTGCGCTGGCGGCAATACTGATTGATGGGAAGTATCTGTGCACAAGGAAGGTGCTTCTTGTCGCATAGGAATACAGTGATGCCATGCTCTGCCAATGCTGCTGCCGCATAAACGGTCAACTGTACTTGCTGGGATTCAATGAGAACAGCGGAAATATCCTCTAGCGGAACCGTGAATTTCTCCGCCTGTTCGATGACCAGTTGTTCTTGCTGCACACTGAGTCGAGCGGGATTTGCTAAAAAGATATTCCGGTATTCCATCTCAGCCCTCCTTGGAGAATTTCATCCGCTTCTCGGGGAGATTGACCTTGTAATAGTTGCCCAAGACATCCACCTGATATTTTTCGATGGAAAGAAGTGTTTTTAAGCCTAAACCGGGTTGTAAATAGCGTCTATCATGCGTTTCGATCTGGATCGCGCCAGCGGTAATATCGGCTGTACGATAGTAGTACATCCCGTCATGTCGCATAATAACTTTCTCGCCGGTGCCACCCTTAGCAAGATTCAGCTTGACGCCCTTTCGACTTTGGATCCGAATCAAATCGCCGGGATACAGGGAGAACACAAAATTCTCAGCATTCATCTCTTTCCAGCTCTCATAGGGCTTATGGGCAACGACCGCCTTGTTCGGCAGTTCCTTTTTCTTCGTATCTGCCACGTAGATCGGCACAAAGTAATATCCGTCATCCTCCACATGGAACACATCGATGCGGACCATATTGCCATTTGCCGCCACACCGTCTCTGACAGCAAGGTTTGTGGTGGACTTTTCCATGATCTTGACTTTCTCCACCCGCGGACCTGGTGTGCCATCGCTCTTGGGCTTATAGAACGGTTCGGAAAATGCCTTTGTGCCATCACCGCCAAATGTTTTCAGCCGCTCCCTCAAAGCTTTGTAGAGCAGCGTGTCGCTGGCAGGATTGTAATAGCCATCGATCTCGCCGCTTTTGGTGAGTTTCAGCTTGTTCAGGGGCGTCTTGGTGACGGTATATCCGTTGCCTGCCTTGCTGCTGCGGATGGTTTCCGCGTGAGCGGCCCCGGTGACCTTGTGTTTCGGCATTCTGGAAACAAATACAGGTTTGATCTCCTCGTCATTTTCATAGGTCGAAAGTTTCAAGCGGTCGATTTGGCGGCGCGGGTCTGCCGACAGTCTTGCTTCCAGTTCCTGATGGAACAGTGGCCATGGCTTCGGAAAACGATCCCTTGGCCTTTCGTTGTAGGATTCGATAAGCTCGCCGGTTGCCGGATCAACAAAGCCTGCAGGGGTTTCAATGAATACCTCTTGCTTTTTGCTGAATTCCGTCAAACGCTGTGTCAGGCCGGGACTTGTGGTGGCAACCACGGCAGCATCCAAACAATGGTGCAAATCGCCGTCTTCGCGGATCTTGTGCACGCCCCAGCGGTTGCGGAGCATGGCCGTAACAGCGCCGTTAACTGCCTGAACGGGCTGCTTGCTGTACTTTGAATCTGCAAATGCAAGGTGATCGCGAAGCAGGTTATAAATGCTCCGTGTGATATACTGTGTATCCTTGAGGTTGCGCTGGATAAACTCGCGACTTTCTTCTTCGGTAAAGCGTTTTTTCAGCAGCTTCTGCCGTTTACGATAATCGCGGATCAGTGTCTCAGTGCGCGCCTCATAAGCGTGCCAGCGTGCCTCGTCCTGGCCGAAATACTCATAAGGCAGGCGATTGCCCTTTTGCCGGTTTTCGCTTGCCAGCACCAGCACCTTGTTCTGATAGCTGTCGTCAAAACAGCGGCTGTAAGGGATGATATGATCTACATCTGCATATCCCGGCTCAAACAGACGTGAAAGGTCCATATTCTTTCCGGAATAGAGGCACACGCCGTCCTGATCCTGATAGAGCTTGAATTTGACGATGTCGAGACCTGTGACGCGGTCGTTCTTGTATTCAGCGATCCGATTTCGTGCCTGCTCATTTTTTGCCCGATTCTCTTCTTGACGCTTTTGCATCTTGTTGCGCTCATCAAAACTACGGCTCATTTCCCGTGCCAGTTCGATGCGCACTACATCCGGAGCACCGTAGCTACGCACTACAGCGTTAACGACTTTGATCGTCTGCGCAACGGCACGGCGTACGACCGGATTGGTGATCTCGTCCTCCATATCGCTAAGAGCAAGCTTTGCCTTTCTTGTTTCGGAATGCACACCTCTGTGGTCGCCATAGACCTGTGTGCAAGCCTCATCGTAGCGCATTCCTTGCTCGAGCAGCGGAATAATCTTCTGCATGGCCTTGATGGAGAGATTCCCAAACTTGCTGAAGGACAAGGGAAGCAATGCTTGGTCATATATCTCCGGTATTCCAACCTCGCGTAGCTTTTCGATGCGCCGCAAGTCGCTCTTATAGAGCGTCAAGATTGTTGAAATCGCATTGAGCTGATCTTCTGTCAACGCGTAGATCGTCCCCTTGCCGAGTTTGTCCAGCGCCTGACGCAGCTTGTGGTAGGACTGCATCTGTGGCCATTTGCGCTTTTCTGCTTCCTCGCGAGGGGTGTCGCCGTAGAAAAGGCTGTTGAAATATTCGTCATCATCCAGCCGCAGCTTCTTGCGAAGCTGACCATAGCTCAGGGACGGTGACTGAAGTGCTGCGCTTTTCAGAGCTTCACGCTGCTCAGCAGTCAATGGGCGCGGTGCGGTTCCGGCGCTTGCGATGCGGATGTGATTCAGTTCTTGCAGCAACTTGAAGTATTCAAATGTGTAAGTGGCTTTGGCTGCGCGGTACTCCGGCGGGTCTTTTTCAAAGGTGCAAATTCCGACCTTTTCAGCCAGCCCCCCGCCGAACGGACTGTCACCGCCAGGCCCTTCGTCAAAGCTGCGCTGGCTGGCGAAAATGTCAAAATAGGTAGCTTCGAGCTCTTCGTTCATCCACTCTGCTCCGAGCTGCCGCTGAGCTTCGAAAATCGTATGAATTTCGTCCGCTACGGCTGCGCGCTCAACGGTAAAACGATAATCATCTGCCTTATTGCGTGTCTGGTGGAAACGAGTTCCGTCTGGATTAATCTTCCAGAAGCGCTCGTCACGGAATATCATCTCACCTACGGTGCGATAGCCGTGCTGCTCCATGCAGCGGCGGTTTTCCTCAATAGCGGATTTGACCTTACCTGCTTCTTTTTCGTTCTTGGTAGCCTCTGCGGTGCTATTGGCCTGATAGCCGCGGCGCTGGGCCAGATGGATCAGGACTCTGACGGCTTCTTCTTTTGTTAAGGGGCGATCCAGTGCTTCGGCGCGAAGCTGATAGGGGGACTTGGGAAAGCCGCCTTTGGCATACATCGCTTCGATCTCTTGAATCGACATGATGCCGTAGCGTTCCAATAGGTAGCGGATTCGCTCCAACCGATGACGGTGGCGGCGTAATCTGCGTCGTGCGCTCCGCGCCTCACGCCGTGGCAATGCAAGACTTGCACCAGTTTTCGGCTGTTCTGGCTTGTCAAAAATGCGGACGCCGAGATCCTGTACGCGTACGGGTTCTCCGTTCAAATCATTTTGGAGGACTGCCCAGCCGACAGAACCAATGCCAATATCTAATCCAAGTGCATAGTGAAAATCTGACATCTGAGAGGGCTCCTTTCTCTAAAAATGAAGATACCCCGACCGATAAGGCCGGGGTAGAGCTTTGAGGTGTTCTACCTTATCGTAGAAACCAATCCTTTCTCGCAGTGGTACACGAGATATTTATATTATACCGTGTGTTTAGGAAAAGTCAACAATTTTGGAAATATTCCTCCAAAACAGGCTGTATATATTTCCGATTAACGGGCTAACCACTATAGTACTCTTGCATTGGTTGGCTCAACTCGGCTTGGCCATGGCCGGATCCTGCGCATGGAGAGGCTGTTTCGCGGATGCATCCCCCACGCATCGCGGCGAGCTGATGACGGAGGTTCACAACCATCCCGAGGGCATCCATGCATGGGAAAGCAGATTTATGCGTGCGATGGATGAATAAAGCGGAATAGCTCCAAAACGGCTATTTCACTATCATCGCAAGAGATGTTATTCTTTTGACCAGAGATATTTATTGTTTAGGAGAATATAAACCATGGCGAAAACCATCATCACGACTGTACTGACCGGTGCGATCACGCCGGCCGGCTTCAACATCCCCGAGACACCTGAACAGATCGTAAACAATGCTTACGAATGCTGGAAGGCGGGCGCTGCCATCGTTCATCTGCATATGCGCGACGATAAGGGCGCGGGCGGCGTGTATTCAACGCCGGTGTCGCTGGCGCTGGTCGAGCAGTATTACGATGTGCCCGTGGTTCTGGTCGAGGCGCTCGAGGAGGGAACAGAGCTGAGCGAGACGGATAGGAAAGCCGCGGCGAATGAGGCGGAGTTTGAGGACGGGAGCGATGCGCTTCTCATCGGCAGCGGCTTGGCTTGTCAGGCCATGCTGGAAACCATCTCCGGCGGCCATGAGCGAGCGGGCTTCTGAGTGTCACGATGCCGCTGGACATGGAGTCCGTGGATGCCTCCTATGAGGATGTTCCGGACACCATGCCCTATGTGACGCAGACGGAAACGCCTACCGCTTCGGCTTCGGCCTTGACTGGGACGGTGTTATTAACGACGCAAGAACCGATAAATACGCGAAATAAATAAAACAACAGCACACGGGATGAACGCTCATCCCGTGTGCTGCTTTATGAAGTTGTTCTTTGTGCAAAGCGTAGGGTGAGCTGGCACTTCTAGTAATAATACGGCCTCGCTATACTCGTAAACCCCACTTGCCCGGTCACATATACCCCATTCTGTGACCCGCTGGCGCAATGGACGATGAGGATGTTTCCGGCCTCGTCCCATCCGGCCACGATGCCGATGTGCGAATCGCCGGGGTAAAACACCAGATCACCGGGGATGGCCTCCGCCCATGAGATGGCACGGCAGTTGTTGTGCTGTGAAATGCAGCCGCCGCCGCGCCCGATCACATAGCTGCCGGAGCTTGCGTTGTAAAACGCCCAGTCCACAAAACCGGAGCAGTCCAGCCCATACGGGCGATAGGTGCCGGTGGTGGAGCTGACAGCAGCGGAGACGAGGGTGGACACGCCCCAGCGCGGGTCGTCGCCAAGCACAAGCGATTTGCCGCCCCAAAAGTATTGCACCCGCCCGACCAGCGACAGCGCGTATTCCAGCACCGCACGGCGGTCGTCGGACAGATCGGAGGGAAGAGTGTCCAGACAATAAAGCGCGGTCGCGTCCGTTATATCCAAGCCACCGGCATAGCCCGTCCAATCGGACAGCTCCTCGAGCAGGATGTCCAGCGCCTCGCCTTGCTGCTTGGAAAAGTCGTAGACCGTGCGCATATCCTCGGCGGTCTTGGCTGTGACGGTGATGGCCAAAACGGTCTCCGTCCAGCTGTCATCCACGTCATCATCGGGATCGCTGTCCTCGTGGTAAACGCTCTCCTCGGCGGCGGTGATCTCCGTCATATCCCAGAACACCGTGCGCAGGCGGTCGATGCGGTCGGCATCGAGGGTGATCACATCCGCGCCGTCCGCGTCTCCGGCGGTTTTGCAGGCGAACACGGCGAGCACATCGCGCCAGCTCGGTGCATGGCCTGTGATGGTGCAGGTGTCGTAGCCGCTTCGCATTGCCTGTACCTCGGCGCGGTATTCCGCGCTGATCGTGGCCGTTACCTCGCGCAGGGAGGTTTCGGAGACTTCGTCCGCAAACAGAATGCCCACGGGCGAGGACACCAGCGCCGCTGCCAGCAGGACAGCACACAGCGACACGATAAGCACCGCGCCGCCGCCCAGCCCAACGAGGGCGCTGACCGCTTCCTTGACGGCTTTGGCCGCTGCCTCGCCCAGCTTCTGCAGCACGGCGGCAGCGTTTTTTGTTTTGCGCCGGTCCTGCTGCTTCGCCTCGCGGACGGCGAGCCGCTGCCCTTGCTGCCGGATGTGCGCCGCCTGTATTCCGCGGCGAATGGTTTTATTGGTGACGCTTTGCGTTTTGGGCGGCGTTGCCGCATTGGATGTGCTCTGCCGTTCCGGCTGCAGCCGATTTTCGCTGACTTGATTTTCCGCATGAGAAAGGGGCAGGTGTTCGACCTGCCCCGGTTCCGTATGCTCGGTTTTTGGTGTGATTTTCGGAAACACACGCCGCGTTTGTCCGAGGACGTATGCGGCCAGGGCCTCCGTCTGGTCTACGGCGCTCGGCTCGTCGTGGTCGGGCGTTTCGGCGGCTTTCTCATGCAGCTTGGCCATGGCCGGATCTCTTGCGTGCAGAAGCGGTTTCGCGGATGTGTCCTTGCTTTTCAGCCGCCACACCCGTTCGCCGCGCAGTCGGATTTCATTCATGTGTTGCTCCTTTTTGGATCGAAATGAGTTTCAGGATGAAACTTATTTCAGTAGCCATCGAATCGTATATGGTTTCGTGCCGAAAATCTTTTCAAAAGCTTTTGACCTAAAACCGACTTTAAGTGTTGTGCTCGCTGTAGGCGGGGTGCATCCGATGAGAATACTCGGTAGAAAGCAATGAAGACAGCGATATGAACAACTTCATCTATGAAAACAGAATCTATTTCGGCCAGAGTGGTGTGAGTTAGCATTTGGGGCGGCTTCAGAAAAGCTGCGGTGAGACTGCGATGCTTGTCTATGACGGTGGATCGATCAGGCAAAACGGCGTGTATGACGAGATTATCGGCATCCTGCGGGGCACCGGGAAGCAGATCATCGAGTCTTCCGGTATCATGCCAAACTCCACCTATGCAAAGGTGCAGGGGATGCTGGAGCGAGAGAACAAAGTCGATTTGATTCTGGCGGTGGGCTTCGCAGTGTGTCCGACAGCTGCAAGGTAACGGGCGCTCGGGGAGAAGTGAGTATCCGCTTTTTGTACTTACTGAAAACAATGGACATATTTACTTTTTTTCTTGCTTAGCATTACTACGACTGATAGATCTGTTTGAAAAAGAGCTTTCTATTATAGGTGGGAAACCACTGCCATTGAATATCTGTCAGGGAAAACAAGTAAGCATACAGAAAATCCTCGAAAAGGCATAGAAGAAGTTGAAACAGGTAGTGTTTTCGTGATATGCTAGAAAGAGTGACTCGAAGGTGTTTTGTGGTGGTCAGTTACAAGCGATGTTTTCTGCGTGCTGATTGATATGGATATCACTAATGCGCAGCTTAGAATGGAGCGATTAGCGCAAATAAAACTACTTTGAATCGGAGCGGATGGTGCTCTGTATAATCTATTCCTGAGAAATGGATATGAAAACTATGAAGTATAGGCCAATGATCCGGTGGCTGTCGGTGCTAACATGGGACAATGTCTCGGCCTATAAATAATAAGCGAGTTGACCGCACGACGGTCAAAGGAGGGCTTTATGCAAAAAACTATTTGTGAATTGTTTGCAGGTGTCGGTGGATTCCGTCTGGGGTTTGACCGGCTCAACACAGGTTGGGAGACCACATGGTTTTCTCAGTGGGAACCAGGAGCAAGGACTCAGTGGGCTCACGACTGCTATGTACAGCACTTTGGCGATAGTGCTGACATGAGAGGAGAATTCCACACAGGCGAGGATATCAGCGAAATGGACAAGGACATGATTCCCGAACACTCACTGCTCGTTGGTGGTTTTCCTTGCCAAGATTATAGTGTTGCCCACACCCTTGCCTCCTCCAAGGGCATTGAAGGAAAAAAAGGTGTCCTTTGGTGGCAAATCAGAGACATTCTCATCGCAAAGAAAGCGCCGTTCTGTATGTTGGAGAATGTGGACCGGTTACTAAAATCTCCTGCAAAGCAGAGAGGCAGAGACTTCGGTGTTATCCTTGCGTGCCTTGCAGAGTTGGGGTATAGTGCCGAGTGGCGAGTGGTCAATGCAGCACAATACGGGGCATCACAGAGACGTCGCAGAACCTTTATTTTCGCATACCGTAACGATACCGTGTATGGCAGTAAAATGGCAAATGTGGGTGCTGAGAACATCATGCAGAATGATGGTTTTATGGTCAAAGCATTCCCTATTGCTGAGATGGGCAAAATCACACAGACTGCTTTTGAAGGTGATATTGTAGATGTTTCTGACGCTTTCAAATTCGCTTTTGAGAATGCAGGTTATATGCATAACGGTACAGTCTACACCGCAAAGGTCGTTGAGTTGGAAGAGACACCAATTACGCTCGGACAAATCCTGCAAAAGAATGTCGATGAGAAATTCTATATCACCAATGAGAAAATGCCTAAATGGACCTATCTCAAAGGTGCGAAGAGAATACCGAGGAAGTCCGCAGACGGACACGAATACACATTCTCTGAAGGTCCAATCGCATTCCCCGACCCGTGGGACAGACCTGGCCGTACCATGCTGACCAGTGAATCCACGCTCAATCGTTCTACTCATGTAGTCTCCGATCCTGGCACTGGAAGGCTTCGGCTCCTTACTCCTGTTGAAGCAGAGAGGTTACAAGGGTTCGATGATGAGTGGACAAACTCTGGTATGCCTGACAGAATGAGATACTTCTGTATGGGTAATGCTCTGGTCGTACCGATGATAACCAGAATGGGCAAAGTTCTGGATGGAATAATCGAAAGTGAAATCTAATACAGATTAACGCCCAAGGGTTTCGTAAAGGAGGGTAGAGAACTTTATGCCAGACCATGTCTACACCAGAGATGATTTGGTCCGTCGTTTTGATGCGATACTTGGCAAGACGCTTGAAGAAATCGATAACCAAGGCATGTTCGCCCATGTACAAGAGTTCAATTTACAAAAGGGTGTCGTTGGCACGCTCATCGAACAGTGTGTTTTGGAGTATGCTCCGGACTCAAAACAAGAAGCAGATTTGATAGTTGTTGACGGCACAGACCAAACCAAAACCGAATTAAAGTCCACTGGTATGGTGATTAGTTCTGATCCAACGGATCATTATATTGCCAAAGAGCCAATGTCCATTACAGCAGTGGGAATCTATGACATTGCAGAACAAGAATTTTGGACATCTCACTTTTGGGATAAGTTAGAGCATATGTTACTTGTCTATTATCATTATGCTGCTGACCGTCCAGTTACACCTTACGAATATCGGACATTTCCCATTAAAGGATATGAATTTCACGAGTTTGATGAAGACGAGGTAACTGCACTAAAGCAAGACTGGGAGTATGTTCGTTCGCTTGCTGCTCGAGTGACATCTCATCATCCTGAACCTAAAAATAAGGAATGGAAAGCTGCTGTAAAGCAAGAGTACATCGATGTCCATGGTGAATTGCGCCGTGTGCTGAGCTATATCGATTTAGCGCCCAAATTTCCACCTCGCTTTCGCCTGAAAAAGCCTGTAGTATCATCTTTGATTGCCAAGCACTTTGGTTATCGATTGGAGCAGTTGCCTGGTAGGTATACTGTCATCTCTGATATTGATAAAAAATGTCGGGAGCTGACCGAACGCTATAAGGGCAAGACTGTGGGTGAACTGGCAAAACAGTTTGGCATCTCTGTTGCGACAGCAGGTGGCATAGAAAGAAAAGGTATTTCTGAGAAAATCGCTATAGCAATGTTCGGCGGCACCTCAAAGAAGTTGAATCAAATTGAGCTTTTTTCTCGTTTTGGGCTTATCGCAAAATCGATAGTAATGACGCCTACCGGCGGCAAGACAGAAGACATGAAACTCTTCCACATAGATTTTGAAGAGTTGGTTCGTGCTGAAGTTACGGAGGAAGACGGAACTGTTCGACCAATCACTTTTGAAGACTCTGAATTGTATACGTATTTTGCTGACCATGAGTTTTTGTGTATCATTTTCGAGGAACCTGACAAGAGGATTAGAGCAGATTCTGAAGGGGATACCATTTATCCTCCGAATTCGCTTTCTGCCAATAGGTTCATTGGTTTTAAGCGCCTCGTGTTTAGTGATGATTTCATAGACAACACCGTGCGGAAACTCTGGGAGGATACTCGCGATAAGGTTATGAATGGTAAACTTGTTGACGTTATTAAATGTCGCAAGGATGGGACTATTGTAACGATTGGCTCTGGTGAAGTTAGCTCTGCTCCTAATTTTTTGAAGAGTAGTGCAAACGATGTATTTGTTCGTGGTTCTGGTCCAGATGCATCTTTGTGCCATAAGACCGAATGTGTAAATGGTATTCGGATGTTACCTCAGTATGTGTGGATTAAGGGGACTGCAGTTATCGATGAGCTAAGGAAGACTCCGGAGCTATGAAACATCCTAAATCATACGATTCTACTCCCGAAGTCAGAAGGCGTATGTCCAAGGTCAAACTAAAGGGTGGCAAAGCGGAAACACTGTTAGCCAAAGCCCTTTGGCACAAGGGGTATCGTTATCGCAAGAATGATAAGCGGCTGCCTGGTTCACCAGATATAGCGATTCTTAAATATCAAATCGCAGTGTTTGTCGATGGTGAGTTCTGGCATGGGAAGGGTTGGGAAGTTCGAAAGGAGCGACTCAAGAGCAATCGTGAGTATTGGATCGAAAAGATAGAAGAAAACATGGCCCGAGACATTCGTAATGACCAGTTGCTGACGCAGGTGGGCTGGACACCTATCCACTTCTGGGAAAAAGAGGTCATGAAGAATTTGCCTGTATGTGTTGCCGAAATCGAGGAAACTATCTTTTCACAGCTGATAGATAGCATAGATGATTTGGCGCCTGTTGACTACGAGGTGTAGTTCAAGTTTTTATATAGGAGTTGCCACTATGGGACCTATCAGGACAGTAGAACTCTTCGCAGGTGTAGGAGGTTTTCGCTTAGGCTTAGAATCAGCATCTGAGAAATATAAATTCATATGGGCGAATCAATGGGAGCCATCCATGCGAGAACAGTATGCTTTTGAATGCTACACGACGCATTTCGGCAGCAGCAAGCACCATGTTTGCCAAGATATCGCTAAAGTAAAAGCTGATGTACCAGACCATGATTTGCTCGTTGGCGGGTTTCCTTGCCAGGACTATTCCATCATGAAGAAAAACTCTACAGGTATAGAGGGTTCCAAAGGTGTACTATGGTGGCAAATAGACGATATTCTCAAAGAAAAAAGGCCCCAATATGTGTTATTGGAAAACGTTGATAGACTGATCCGGTCTCCCGCCAAACAATGCGGTCGTGACTTCTCTATTATACTGCGTTGTCTCTATGAAAAGGGATATGCTGTAGAGTGGCGTATCATCAATGCTGCCGATTATGGGTATGCACAACGGCGGCGTCGAACTTTTATTGTGGCCTATCACAACCAAACGAAAGCCTTTCGTGACTTCGCAGAAGTCGTATGCACGCAAGGACTTAAGTCTATGCATAGACACGTTCTGGAGAATGGTATCTTAGCAAAAGCACTTCCAGTCCAGAGCCATAGTAGGTCATATGTTGAAAGTTGGATCGATGAATTGGAATATGCTGATATTCCAGAAGTCTCAAAGATGCAGCGGGTATATCTTTATAATGCAGGAGCCATGATGAATGGTCGGATATATTCTGTGGATGTGACACCGCAGCGAGTAGCTCCAACTCCACTCGGCGATATATTGGAACGAGCTCCTTTGGATGAACATTATTTTCTCCACGATGAAGATATGTCCCAATGGATATATGCCAAGGGAGCGAAGCGTGAGAAGCGACATAGGCGAGATGGGAGCCTCTACTACTTCTCTGAGGGTAGCGTCCTATTTCCAGAACCATTGGACAAGCCTTCGAGGACGATGCTGACCTCGGAATCTCAAATTGGACGAACGTCTCATGTGGTCCGAGACCCAATAACCGGTCGTTTGCGCGTGTTGACACCGGTCGAATGTGAGCGCTTGAATGGATTCCCAGATGGTTGGACCGATACGGGGATGCCAGAGAAAATGCGTTATTTCTGCATGGGAAATGCTGTAGTCGTGCCAATACTAACAAGAATCGGGGAGATATTGGCTCTCGAAATGTCTTGATTTGAGAAAGGGCAAGTACATGCGTATAGAAGTGGATCAGAATACGGAAATCCTGATTCATTGACAATACATGAGTTTGTTTTCTGAAAACAAACTAGTGGTGCCATATAAGCCCGATAACTATAGGAAGAATAATGAACAAGAATGCGCAAAGGCACCAACCGTAAGAAGTTAGTGCCTTTGATTTTTGTCCGATTCGAGTTGTGCAGGAGTCGCCTCTTGAATACTCGGCTTCTTTGGCTAGACTTTAGTTGGACATAGAGTTATGGAGGAAAAATGGATCATTGTTTCTCGTCGTACAGTTTCGATCAATTCGTGTGTCAGCTAATGAGTTTCAGGATGAAACTCATTTCTCCTCGCCCGGGGAGGTGGACATGAGGCGGTATAGCTCGGTGGTTTT
>CAYLSA010000002.1:0-96144 GCA_964386575.1 uncultured Oscillospiraceae bacterium
TTTTAGCGAGCGAGCGGGCCTCATCCAGAATATTCTCCATCGGTCTTGAGCGGTAACGGCCGCGGATGGAGGGGATGACGCAGTAGGCGCAGCGGCGGTCGCAGCCGTCCGCGATTTTGATATAGGCCCAGCCCGGCCCCGTGGAAACGAGGCGGTCCAGCTCCGGCAGCGGATCGTTTTTGTCCGCAAAGCGGCGCAGACCCGTTTCGGGCGATTCGAGCGCTTCGACCACATCGGCAAAGCTCGCCGTGCCGACCACGGCGTCGATCTCCGGCAGCTCCGTGAGGATCTCGTCCTGATAGCGCTGGGCCAGACAGCCTGTCACCACAAGGCGTTTCAGCTGCCCCTCGGTCTTATACTGCGCCAGCTCCAAAATGGAGTCGATGGCCTCCTGCTGCGCCGATTCGATGAACGCGCAGGTGTTCACAACGGCGGCATCGGCCTCCGCCGGGTCGGAAACGAGCGTGTGGCCCGCGTCCGTGATGAGCGCGAGCATCTGCTCGGAGTCTATGAGATTTTTGGCGCAGCCAAGCGCGGTAAAATGTACTTTCACGATTCCTTATACCGATTCACGGCGGCGCGGATATCGTCCCAGGAATAGCCCTTGCGAAACAGCGCGGCGCCGGCCTTTTCGATTTCTTTTCTGTCGTTTATATCCTTGCCGCGCAGCCTTGCGGCCAGCAGCCGGTCAAGCGTATCGTCGCAGCAGCCGAGCTGGTCAAGCGCGGCGTCCCAATGCTCCTCGGCCACGCCGCGGCGGCGCAGCTCCATGCGAAGGCGGCCGGGCCCATAGCCCTTCGCGCCGTAATAGCGCGCAAGCATACAGGCGTACTGCCCGTCGTTTAAAAAGCCGTAGTCCAGGCAAAGCGCGGCCACGGCGTCGATATCCTCCGGTGCGCAGTCCTTCGCCGCGAGCTTATCGCGCAGCTCCTTTTCGGACAGGGCGCGGCGGTTTAGCATATCGACGGCCAGCTTTTTCGTCCGCTCAAGCGGCGGCAGAGCGTCGAGTGGGTTATTCCTCGCCGTCATCGAAGTCGTCCGCGGACACATCCACGGCGCGGCCCGCGGCCTTGGCGGCCTTGAGTGCCTGCGGGCTCATGAGCTTGGCGGCGTTGGCGCGGATCTCGGATTCGAGCTTGTCGGCGGCTTCGGGATTGTCCAGCAGATACTGCTTCACGCCGTCGCGGCCCTGAATACGCTCGCCGTAGATCGTGAACCAGGCGCCGGCCTTTTCCACCAGCTCCAGCTTCACGCCCAAGTCGATCAGCTCGCCCACGCGGCTGATGCCCTCGCCGTAAATGATGTCGAACTGCGCCTCCTTAAACGGCGGCGCGACTTTGTTCTTCACGATCTTCACGCGTGTGCGGTTGCCCACCATCTCGTCGCCGACTTTCAGCGTTTCGATGCGGCGCACATCCAGACGAACGCTGGAATAATACTTCAGCGCACGGCCACCGGGCGTGGTTTCGGGGTTACCGAACATAACGCCGATCTTCTCGCGCAGCTGGTTGATGAACACCACGATGCAGCCGGTTTTCGACACAATGCCCGCGAGCTTGCGCAGTGCCTGGCTCATAAGCCGCGCCAGCACGCCCACGGCGGCGTCGCCCATCTCGCCTTCCAGCTCGCTGCGCGGCAGCAGCGCCGCCACGGAGTCGATCACGATCACGTCCAGTGCGCCCGAGCGCACCAGCGCCTCGGTGATCTGCAGGGCCTGCTCGGCGGTGTCCGGCTGAGACAGCAGCAGGTTGTCGATGTCCACGCCGAGCGCGCGGGCATAGGCCGGTTCCAGCGCGTGTTCCACGTCGATGTAGGCCACTTCGCCGCCGCCCTTTTGGGCCGAGGCCACCAGATGCAGTGCCAGCGTGGTCTTACCGCTGGCCTCCGGGCCGTAGATCTCCACGATGCGGCCGCGGGGCACGCCGCCGATGCCGAGCGCAAGGTCAAGTCCCAGCGAGCCGGTGGGAATAGCGTCGACGTTCACGGGGATATCCTCGCCCAGACGCATGATGGCGCCCTTGCCGAAGTTCTTTTCGATTTGAGCCAGCGCGGTCTCCAGCGCTTTCTTTTTGTCATCCGCCACGGTAACGGGCGTGATGGGTGCCTTTGCTTTTGCCATAGCTCATTCCTCCATAACGGGGACCGGCCCCGAAAATATATGTGTTACAGTCGTCCGATCACAACGCGCTCGCAGCCGCCGGGATCTTTCAGCGCCAGCGTTTCGGCAAAGCCTGCCTCGCGCAGAAGCTGCTGCACGGTTTCGGACTGGCCCTCGCCGATCTCCAGCATCATGCTGCCGCGCTCGCGCAAAACGGTTTTCCAGTGGCGGATGATGCAGCGGACGATGTCCAGCCCGTCCTTGCCGCCGTCAAGCGCGTGATAGGGTTCAAAGTCCTTCACGGACGGGTCGAGCGTTTCGATCTCCGCCGTGGGCACATAGGGTGCGTTCGCCACGATCAGATCGAAGCTTCCCAGCAGCATGGGCGGCTTTTTCGTTGCGTCCGCCTCCACGCACATCACGCGCGGCGGCAGTTCATAGCGCTGCATATTTTCCCGCGCCACGGCCAGCGCCTTGGGGTCGTTGTCCACCAAGATGACGCGCGCGGCGGGCATATGCAAAGCCAGCGCGATGCCGATGCAGCCGGAGCCGCAGCAAAGATCAAGGATGCGCGGATGGGTGTTGCGGTTTTTGAAAAGCTGTTCGGCCGCGCGGGAGAGGACCTCGGTGTCCGAGCGCGGGATGAGCACATCCGGCGTTACCGTCACGCGCACGCCGTCAAATTCCCAGGCGCCCGCGATATACGCCACCGGCTCGCCGGCCAGCCGCCGCGCGACCCACTGCTCCACTTTTTTGTCCAGCCCGTCCGCGCTGTAAAGCGTCAGATCGCGCATCAGCGCCGCCTGTGTTTTCCCGGCGGCCTCGCTCACGAGAAGCCGCGCCTCCACGGCGTAGTTCTCGATGCCCGCGTCCTTGAGCGCGCGGCGGGTCTGTATGTAGATCTCGTTGTAGGTTTTTGTCATACGGGGTTTGTTTCTTTCTGTTTGATTTACCAGCTGTCCGAGCCCTTTTCGTCCGGCAGAACGAGCTTGAGCGCCGTGATGGCGACCTCCATCATGCTGTCGTCGGGCTCGTTGGTGGTGATGCGCTGGATCTGCTTGCCCGGCCAGGAGAGGATCTTCGAGATCCAAAGCTCGTCATGCCGGCCGATCCAGCGGTTCATCTCATACGTTACCGCCACGATCACGGGCAGCAGCGCCAGCTTCACCAGCATACGAAGCCAGGAGTTCGAGATGTGGATAAAGCACCACAGCAAAATGGAAAACAGGATCACGACCACGAGAAAACTCGTGCCGCAGCGCGGATGCAGTCGCCCTTCCTTGCGCACGTTTTCGACCGTGAGGTCGTGGCCATGCTCATAGCAGAAGATGGTTTTGTGTTCGGCGCCGTGGTAGGCAAACAGGCGCTGGATCTCGCCCATGCGCGAGCACAGCCAGAGATAGGCCAGAAACACGATGATCTTCACCACGCCCTCGAGCACACTGCGCAGAACGAACCGGTCGTCCGACAGCTTCAAAAAGCCCACCAGCAGTGTGGGCAGAAACACGAACAGCCCCAGCGCCAGCACAAGGCCCATCAAAAGCGCCACGCCGATGAGGACTTTCTGCGCCTTTTCCATGCCGAATTTCTTCTCGACCCAGAGGTCGAATTTGGTCGGTTCTTCCTGCATCTCCTCGGGCGCAAGCTCCGCCGACCAGGAGAGGCTTTTCATGCCCTGCGCCATGGAATCATAAAAGTTGATGACGCCGCGGACAAACGGCCAGCCCATCCAAGCGTGCTCGTTTTTGCGGATGCGCACGGGCTCGATCTTGGTGGTCATGCTGCCGTCTTCCCGGCGGACGACGGTGGACTGCTTGTCCACGCCGCGCATATAAATGCCCTCGATGATGGCCTGCCCGCCGATGGCGGTTTTGAAGGCTTTCTTTTTCTCTTTCAAATGGTGAGTTCCTCCTCTTTGATGACCGGCAGTGAGATCGTCACGACCAGTCCCGTGCGGCCGTCGCGGCTGTTTTCCAGCTCCAGCGTTCCGTTGTGCCGCGTGACGATCTCGTCGCACACGGACAGGCCGATGCCGCTGCCGCGCTCCTTGCCGCTGCCTTTGTAGAATTTGCGTTTTACATGGGGCAGCTCGTCCGCCGGGATGCCGGGGCCATAGTCCCGGAAGCGGATGACCACCCAGCCGCCCGCCGCACCGATGGTGGCGGTGATACGACCGGCGCTGCGGCCATATTTGGCGGCGTTGTCCATGATGTTGAGAAACACCTGCCGTAACCGCGCGCTGTCGCCCAAAATGAGCGGAATGTCGCCGTCGGGCGGGGTGTATTCCACGGAGATGCCCTCCTGCCGCAAAAGCTCGCCATAGGTGAAGATGGCATCCTCCAGCTCACCGGCCACGTCCAAGCGCTCCAAGTTGAGCGTGAAGCGGCCGTCCTGGATGCGGGTAAACTCCAAAAGCTCCTCGACCATTTTGGTCAGACGGCCGGATTCCTTGGAGATGATGGCGATGCCGCGGCGGCTGTCGCCCGCGATGGCGTCGTCATACGCGAGCGTTTCCGCCCAGCCGGTGATGGCCGTGAGCGGGGTGCGAAGCTCGTGAGACACGGAGGAGATGAACTCCGTTTGGGTCTTTTCCGTTTCGCCGATCTTGCGGCTCATTTCGTTGATGGCGTCGATCAGATCGCCGATCTCGTCGTCGTGTTTTTTCTCGACCTGGATGCCATAGCTGCCGTCCGCGATGCGATGGGCCAGCGCGGTGAGCTCCTTGAGCGGCTCGGACACCGTGCGCAGGAAATAGGAGCTCGAGACGATCACGGTGGCCACGATGAGCAGCCCCACCACCGCCGCGATGGCCACGGCGCTCGAAAACTGGCGATCGACGCGCTCCATGCTCTGCACAAAGCGCATCGCGCCCACGAGCTTGCCGCCCTCGGCAAACAGCGGCGCCGTGACGGATAAAATGCGCGCGCCTTCGGAGCTCTCGCGCCCGCTCCAAACGGAGATGACCTGCTTGTCCAGCGCCTCGGCAACGTCCTGCGTGTCGGTCGGGAAGGGTTTGGCTCCCGGCGAGGTGCTTTCGATGCCGGCGCGGGCGTTTATGAACTGAAGTTCCAGAATGTCGTCGGAGTGGAAGCTTTCCGCGTATTGGCAGGCGGATTGATAATATTCGCCGTAGGTGGCGAAAAGATAGTCGTTAAAGAAGGTCGCCGTGGAGTCGGCCTTGCTGACGAGTGCCCGCTGCGCACCGGAGTGGTAGTAGCTGAACGCGGCCAGCGAGAACAGGGCAAAGACCACGGCCACGATGACGCTCGTCACCAGAATGCTGGTTTTCAGCCAGCGGCGGCGCAGACTGTGTTTTTTCGCGCCTTTTTTCATGGTCTCCCCCCCCTTTTTTCTCTGTGTGTTTATTGGTCGGTCAGAAGCCCCACTTATAGCCGTAGCCCCAAACGGTGGTGATATAGGTGGGGATGGTGCTGTTGTCCTCGATCTTGATGCGCAGACGGCGGATGTTCACGTCCACGATCTTCAGCTCGCCGAAATAATCGCGGCCCCAAACGGCGTTGAGGATGTCCTCGCGGCTGAGTGCGCGGCCGGGATTGTCCATAAAGAGCTTGATGATGGAGTATTCGATCTGGGTGAGCTTGATGCGCTCGCCGTTTTTCTCCAGGGTGCGGTTGCGCGTGTTCAGGCGGAACGGCCCGTGGCGCAGCTCGCCGGAATCTTCTTCGGTCTCGGCGGTGCCGGTGCGGCGGTACAGGGCGTCGATGCGCGCGGTCAGCTCCGCCGGAGAGAAGGGCTTCGTGACGTAATCGTCCGCGCCGGTCATCAGGCCGGTGACCTTGTCCATCTCCTGCGCTTTGGCCGTGAGCATGATGATGCCGATCTTCGGGTCGGAGGCGCGGATGCGGCGGCAGACCTCGAAGCCGTCAATGTCCGGCAGCATCACGTCCAACAGCGCGACCTTGATGTCGGGGTTCTGCTTGAGCTGCTCGAGCGCCATCTCGCCGGTCTCGGCCTCGATGGGCTCATAGCCGGAGCGCTTGAGGTTGATGACGACAAAGCTGCGGATGCTCGATTCGTCCTCAAGAACCAGTACTTTTTTCATGTTTTGGCGTCCTCCTTGTCTTGCTGTAAAGAGCCGGAAAGCGGTCTGTAACTTTTTTATCTATCCTATACACTATAACACAAAGGTTACGATTTTGGAATATAAAAGTTACAATATTGAAACTGGAATTTTTGCATAAAAACGCGCTCCGATGACAAAAGCATCAGAGCGCTTTCAATTTTGGGTCACATTCAGCGCGCGCCGGCGTATTCGCGCAGCCGCGCAAGCTCCGGATTGACGGCCGAACGGCTCTGCGTGGTCACGGCGGCGGCCGCTGTGGCCAAACGGGCGGTGGCTTCGAGATCAAGCCCGCGCGCCAGCGCCACGGCCAGGGCAGCGGAAACGGAATCGCCCGCGCCGGAGGAGCTGACCACCGCGCCGCCCACCGCCGAGGGCAGGCGGATCATGTCGCTTTCATCCGCCAAAAGCAGACCCTCCGCGCCCAGCGTGACGCACGCGCGTGTCACGCCGCGCTTTAGAAGTGCCGTGGCGCAGCGCTCGGCTCCGGCGTAGCCCGTGAGCTTCTGGGCCTCGAGCAGATTGGCCTTGAGCGTGTGGATGCGCGGCAGAACGCTGTCAAGGCGCATACACTTGGCCGCCGAAACGCAGTCGGCCACGATGGGCGTGTCGCCCAGCTCCTCGCACAGGCGGTGCAGCGCATCGGCTTGCAGATTGCACTCTGCGACCACGACCTTTGCCTCCCGCAGGGCGGGGGCGGCTGCCTTCACGAAGAAGGGATCCATACGGCGGCTGAGCTTCATGTCGTTGACGGCGGCGGTCATGTTGCCGCCGGAATCGAGGATGCACAGATAGCAGCAGTTGGTCGCCCCATCCCAGCGGCAGGCGGAAATGTCCACACCGCAGCGAACGGCATCCGCGCGGATGAGCGGCTCATAGCCGTCGGCTCCCAAAACGGAGAAAAAGGCGGTTTCCGCCCCCAGCAGCGCGGCATCGCACGCCATGTTCCAGCCCACGCCGCCGGTGGTGAAGCTCACCTCGCCGGGCAGCGAATCGCCGGAGGTATAGGGCACGTTGGCCGAGCCGGTGATGTCGATATTCAATGCGCCGATCACGGCGACTTCCCATTTTGCATTTTTCATGCTATTATTCTAGTATCATTTCATCCATCTTGCAAGGAGAAAACATCCATGAGCGTACAAAAAGTAACGGAATATCTCTCGCGCTTCGGCATGGCCGACCGCGTGATCGAATTTGACGTGTCCAGCGCCACGGTCGATCTGGCCGCGCAGGCGCTTGGCTGCGAGCCGGGCCGCATCGCCAAGACCATGAGCTTTCGCATCGGCGAGCGCGTGGCGCTGATCGTGGCCGCCGGCGACGAGAAGATCGACAACCATAAATTCAAAGAGCAGTTCCACACCAAGGCCAAGATGCTCTCGCGCGAGGAAGTGGGCCCGCTCACCGGCAACGAGGCCGGCGGCGTTTGCCCGTTTGGCGTGCCGGAGGAAGTGGACATCTATCTCGATGTGTCGCTGCATCGCTTCGACCCGGTGTATCCCGCGGCGGGCAGTGCCAATTCCGCCGTTCGCATCACGCCGGAGGAACTGGAGCAGGTGTGTCATCCGGTCGCGTGGGTGGATGTGTGCAAGCTGCCGGAACAGGCATAAGAATTTTATATATTTTCACGGCTCGTCTCTTTACGACGGGCCGTTTTTGCATATTTTGCGTGTCCGGCGGGAAGGCTAGAAGCAAAACCGGGAAAGGATGGACAAGCTATGGTCATAGATACGATCGCGCTGGTGCTGGTCATCATCGGCGGGCTCAACTGGGGCAGCATCGGGCTGTTCCGCTTCGATGTGGTGGCGTGGCTGTTCGGCGGACAGGACGCCGCCGTGGCCCGCGTGGTATACACGCTGGTGGCGCTGGCCGCGCTTTGGTGCATCAGTCTTTTGTTCCGCGAGCGGGACGAGGCCGACGAGAGCGTTTGACACCCCCGCATCACGCCGCGCAAAAAACCGCGTCGCGGCGTTACATATGCTTGCGTCGGGGCGCCAATGTGGATATAATATAGGTATGAAAAAGTCGATGGATCAAACGACCAAGGCGACCTGGATGGCGCTTTCGGCCTATTTTTTGTGGGGCTTCTCCTTTTTATTCTCACGCCTGGGGCTGGATGAGGCGCAGCCGTTCGTGATGTTGGCGCACCGCTTCACACTTGCGTCGGCGGCCATGGGGCTGCTGGTGCTTTTGGGGGTGCAGCGCATCCGGCTGCGCGGAAAGCACGTGGGACGGCTGCTTTTGATGGGCCTTTGCGAGCCGGTGATCTATTTCATCTGCGAGGCCTATGGCATCCTGTATACCACCACGGCCTTTTCCGGCGTGGTTTTGGCGGCGGTGCCCATCGTGGCGATCTTCGCGTCGGCGCTGCTGCTGCATGAGCGCGTCACGGCCGGACAGACGCTGTGGTCGCTGATCTCCGTGGCGGGCGTGGTGGTATACGCGCTGCACGGGTCAAGCGACGGCAGTGTGACCGCTGTGGGCACGGTCTGTCTGATCGTGGCGGTGCTCAGCTCTGTGGCGTTCACGATGCTCTCGCGCACGCTGTCGGAGGAGTTTTCGCCCTTTGAGCGCACCTTCCTCAGCACATTGGAGGCCATGGTGGCGTTTTGGCTTTTGGCGGCGCTTCAATGCCGCGCGCAGCCGCAGCAGCTCGTGGCCCCGCTCGACTCGGGGACTTACTGGCTCGCCATCGGCTATCTCGGCATCGTGGCGAGCATCGGCGGCTATGGTCTGCTCAATCATGCGCTGAGCCATCTGCCCGTCAGCCGCGTTTCCATCGGCACAAATCTGGTCACGGTCATCTCGGTGTTCGCGGGCGTTGTGTTTTTGCGGGAGCCGTTTTCCGTTTTAAGCCTTGTTTGCAGCGTGGTGATACTGGTCGGGATATACGGCGCGGAGCATACGGCGCCGCCGGAGGAGGATGCGGATGAGCGATAAAAGCCTGATCCAGGATTACACGCGCGGGCCGGTGGCGCGGCAGCTTCTGCGCTTTGCGTGGCCGTTCATGCTGTCGAATCTGCTGCAAACGGCCTACAATCTGGCGGATATGATCGTCGTGGGCCACTATGTCGGGTCGGCGGGGCTGTCCGCCGTGTCCATCGGCGGAGAGATCATTCATTTTTATACCTTCATGGCCATGGGCTTTTGCAACGCCGGACAGGTGATGATCAGCCAATATGTGGGGCTGAAAAACCGCGGGGCGGTGTCCCGCACGGTGGGCACGCTGTTCGGCTTTGTTCTGGCCATGAGCCTTGTCATCACGGCGTTGGGACTTTGTTTCAACCAAACCTTCCTCGGCTGGCTGAATGTGCCGGCGGAGGCGTGGGACCAGTGCGCGGCGTATACTGCCTGCTGCACGGCGGGCTGCTTTTTCATCTTTGGCTACAACATGGTGTCGTCCGCGCTGCGCGGTATGGGCGATTCGAAGCACCCGATGATGTTCGTGGCGATCGCGGCGATTTTGAACGTGGTGCTGGATATCGTGCTGGTGTCGCAGGGCATGGGCGCGTTCGGCGCGGCGCTGGCCACGGTGATCTCGCAGGGCGTGAGCTTTGTTTCGGCGCTGGTGTTTTTGTATCGGCGGCGCGCGGAGCTGGGCTTTGATTTCCGGCTGCGTTCGTTTTTGCCGGACCGGCACACGCTGGGTCTGCTGGTAAAACTCGGCGTGCCCATGATGCTGCAATCGTGCGCCATCAGCATTTCGAGCCTTTTTGTCACAAGTTTCATCAATGGCTATGGCGTGGTCGTGTCCGCCGTGACGGGCGTTGGTTCAAAGCTTTCCACGGTGGCCAGCATCGTAACGCTTGCGCTCAGTCATGCGGGGTCCACGATGATCGGCCAGAATTTTGCCGCGGGCGAGTTTGGCCGCGTGCGGAAGATCTTGTGGGTGTCGTGGGGCGTGGGCCTTGCGTTTGCGGCGGTGCTGTCGGTCGTGATCGTGCTGTGGCCGGAGCGGGTGTTCGCACTGTTTAACAGCGACGAGGCCGTGCTTGCCATGAGCCGGGAGTATGTGCCGGTGGCGATCGTGAACTTTTTCGGCTGGGCTCTGCGTGCGCCGAGCACGGCACTTTGCAACGGCATGGGCTTCGCCGCCATGAACTTTATCCTCGGCGTGACGGACGGCGTGGTCATGCGCATCGGGCTTTGCCTTTTGATGGGCCTTGGTCTCGGCATGGGCATCCACGGTTTCTGGTACGGCGGTGCCATCGCGGGCTGGACGTTCTTCTTCGTGATGTTCCCGTATCTGCTGTCCGGCAAGTGGGAAAAGCGCAAGCCGCCGGTGGCGGGGTGACCACCAAGCCAAAAGCCCCCTTTGTGTAAAGAGGGACGGGAATGCGCAGCATTTCAGGAGGGGTTGACGGTCGCAGACGAAGGACGTGGCGGCCGACCGGGTCGAGGGAGACAATCCCTCAGTCAGCGCTGCGCGCTGCCAGCTCCCTTTGCACAAGGGAGCCATTGATCTCGGCAGAACCCAGCTTGCGCCGACGTGATTGACACAACATTTTGTCAATGTTAAGATAGGAAAAATTACGGCGCGCGGCGCCTTTTGGGGGAATCTTCAATGGAAAAATTCAACGGAAGCCGGGGCTATGTGGCCTCGGAGGAGCTTATGCGCAGCGTGAATATCGCCATGGCGCTGGAAAAACCCCTGCTGGTCAAGGGCGAGCCGGGCACCGGCAAAACCATGCTGGCAGAGGCCGTGGCCGAAAGTCTGGGCATGGAGCTTATTATATGGAGCATCAAATCCACCACCAAGGCGCAGGACGGCCTGTATGTTTACGACACGGTGCAGCGCCTGTATGACAGCCAGTTTGGCGCGGATGTGTCCGACATCGCCAAATACATAAAGCTCGGCAAGCTGGGCGAGGCCTTTGAGTCGGAAAAGCCCTGCGTGCTGCTCATCGACGAGATCGACAAGGCGGACATCGAGTTCCCCAACGATCTTTTGTGGGAGCTGGACAAGATGGAATTTTACATTCCGGAGACCAAGCGCACCGTCAAGGCGGCGCGCCGTCCGCTCGTGATCATCACGTCAAACGCCGAAAAGGAGCTGCCGGATGCTTTCCTGCGCCGGTGCATCTTCCACTACATCCAGTTCCCCGAGCGGGAGATGATGGAGCGCATCGTGCGCGTGCATTTTGAGGATCTGGACGACAAGCTGCTCAAGCACGCGCTGGAGGCGTTTTATACCGTTCGTGCGCTGCGCGGCTTGCAGAAAAAGCCGTCCACCTCGGAGCTGGTGGACTGGATCCAGGCGCTGCAGATCGGCGGCATTGAGCCGGAGAAGATCGAAAAGACCATCCCCTTTGCCGGTGTGCTGCTGAAAAAGAATGAGGATCTGGACGTGCTCGCGTCGGGCGGACAAAGCGGCAAGCGCTGGTGAGCGCCGGTATGTTCACGGATTTTTTCTATCTGCTGCGCGCGAACGGCCTGAAGGTCACCATCAAGGAATGGGAAACGCTGCTGCGCGGGCTGGAGCTTGGACTGCACAACAGCTCGCTCATGGGCTTTTACACGCTCGCGCGGGCGGTGCTTGTCCACACGGAGACGGATTTTGACCGCTTCGACCAGTGCTTCATGGAATATTTCAAGGGCGTGAAGCACTACGACAAGCTGCCCGATCTGCTCGAGCAGTGGCTGAACACGCCCATCGACCCGATCACCTTCGATCCCTCGGTGCTTGAAAACGAGGGGCTGGACATCGAGACCATCCGCGAGATGTTTGAGCAGCGCCTGCGCGAGCAGCATGAGCGCCACGACGGCGGCAGCCGCTGGGTGGGCACGAGCGGGCGCTCGCCCTTCGGCAACAGCGGGCAATACGCCGGCGGCATCCGCGTGGGCGGTGTGGGCCGCAGCCGCAGCGCCGTGCAGGTGGCGGGCGACCGCAATTTCCGCGATTTCCGCGACGATCAGGTTTTGCAAACGCGCCAGTTTCAGGTGGCCTTCCGCCGCCTGCGGCAGTTTTCCTCGCTGGAGGACGGGCCGAAGGACGAATTGCAGCTGGACGAGACGATCAAAGAAACCGGCGACAATGCCGGACGTCTCAAGCTGGTGTTTGACCGACCCCGCCGCAACAGCGTGAAGCTATTGCTGCTGTTCGATTCCGGCGGCAGTATGTGGCCGTTTTCGAAGCTGTGTTCCTCGCTGTTTCAGGCGGTCAGCCGCGAATCGAAATTCAAAGACCTGCGTATTTATTATTTCCACAATTGTTTTTACGACTATCTTTACACCACACCGGCGTGCACGCGCGGTGTGAGCGTGGAAACGGAGTGGGTGCTGTCCAATCTCAAGCAGGATTACAAGGTGATCGTGGTGGGCGACGGCTCTATGGCGCCGTATGAGCTGCTCAGCCCCGGCGGCTGTCAGGACTATTATTTCTACAACGAGCATCCCGGCATCGAATGGATCGAGCGCTTTCAAAACCGCTACGACCGCATGATCTGGCTCAATCCGCTCAATCCGCGAAGCTGGGATTTCGGCTACGGCAGCGAAACGGTGAAGATCCTCAAGGACATGGTGCCCATGTATCCGCTGACGGTACGGGGCCTGCAGGACGGGCTAAAGGAACTCATCCGCGCCCGATAAAACAAAACAGCGCCGTGCTTCGAAGCACGGCGCTGATTTTATATTGTTTTGCCGGATGTCAGGAAACGCCCTTGACGATCTCGGAGCCGTCGTTATACTGAATGGTCCAGACCACGAAGCCGTCGTAGTAGAGCATGCCTTCCTTGGCGGCGTCCTCCAGGCAGCTTTCCACATACTCGGAGCTGTTGGGCGAGCCGACAGCGCCCAGAAGTGCGCTCAGGCTGGAACCGACGTAGCCCTGCGCGGTGGAGAGCTTGTCACCGGAGTTGGAGTTGTCGGAATTGGAGTTGCCGGAATTGGCGTTGCCGGAGTTGGCGTTGCCGGAGTTGGCGTTGTTGCGGCTGGCCTGATTGGCATCGGCCTCGGCGTTGGTGTTGGCCGTGTCGCCCTGCTCAACGGGAGCCATCTCGGGCACGCTGACCTGCGCCTGCTCGGCGGTGTCACCGCTCTGGGCGGCAACGGGTTCGGGTGTGATGATGGCCACGGCATCGTTCTGCTGGCTGCAGGCGGCGAAGCTGCCCAGAAGGCAGACGAGTATCAAAAGGGAAATGATCTTTTTCATATTTATCTCCTATTTTTCTTTTTGTCGCTCATCATTATAGCGACAGACGGGACGAGCGTCAAGATGTGAACGCTGGAAAAAGTTCTTAATTTTTTTGAAAAAGAGCCGCCGCGCTTGTGCAATGCGGCGGCTCCGTATTGGTTGGTGTGGTCTTAGAAGCCCAGACCGGCGGTGCTGCGGTTGTAGATATACGGCGACCAGATGTTCGTGTAGCCGGCGTAGGTGTTGCCGTAGGTCGTGCCCTTGAAGCGCGTGCCGTATTTGATGGTCTTGCCGGGGGCGTATTCCATCTTCCAGCAGTCGCGGTCGGTGCGCAGCTTGGAGTTGTAATACTTGTACATGAAGCCCCATTCCTGCTCCACGTCGAAGGTGTACTGCTTGCCGCGGATCTCGATGACCTCCCAAACGTGGATGGCGTTGTTCTGTCCGCCCAGCTTGCCGGAGGCTCCGGCGGCCTTGTAGCCGATGCGCCGCGCCAGATACACCATGGCGTAGCCCCATTCTTCACAGGAACCCTTCGCGCGCTCAAAGAACAGCGAGGCGTGCTCCTGCTTGGTGTAGTCTTTTAGGTTATAGCGCCAGTAACCGGCCGAGCCGTAGCCATGGCGTTCCGCGGGGAAGTCGCGCAGAGCGACATAGGCCTGGTAGAGCTTGTTTTCCTGCGTGGTGGCCTTGCCGATGGCGGAGTGGGAGTCGATGAAGTTGTTGACCCAGGTGTCGAGGACTTTGTCGCCGGAGGTGTAGGCGCCGTTTGCGCCGAAGTACAACTGGCCGAAGTAGCCGTTGCGCAGCAGGCTGCCATCGGTTTGGATGTAGTACATATGGCCCTTGTAGTCGTAAACCCGGGTGTCATAGCCGGATTTCGGCTCCGTGATGACCGAGCTGTCGGAGGACAGAAGATAGAGCTTTCCGCCGAGGATGCGCAGCCCTTCGCCATACACGGTGGCGCCCGCGCCGTTAAGCGGGAAGTAGTAGCTCTTGCCGTCCGACATCTTGTTCAAGCCGGCCTTCACGGCGGTGAAGCGCTTTTCGGCGTTTACGAAGAAGTAGGTGTTGACGCCGTTGAGCGCGAAGGTATGGCGGCCGGCCGAAAGACCGGTATCGGGAATGCTGGCGCCGCAGCCGGTCGCGGCCTGCATGATCTCGTAGTAGGCCCAGTTGGTGTCCACGTCGATGAAGATACGCCAGTCGTAGCCGTCGATGCGGGTCTTGTCCGCCTCGGTGGGCGTGCGGCCGACCACACGGTTGAGGATGGCCACCGCTTCGGCGCGGGTAAGCTTGCCCTGCGGGATGAACGTAGTGGTGCCGTCCTTTTGCGCATAGCCGGTGATCCAGCCGTTTTCATAGGCGGTCATCACGGCGTCATAGTAGGATTTGGTGGACGAAACGTCCGTGAAGGGGCAGGGTTTCGTGCTGGTTTTGATGCCGTAGATACGGGCGATCATGGTGACGAACTGGGCGCGCGTGATGTCGCTCTTGGGCTCAAATTTGCCGCCGCCCGTGCCGTTGAGCAGACCATAGCTTGCCATGGTGTAGATGGGAGCGGAATACCAGGGCGCCTTCCCCGCGGTGGGCGCAGCCACATCCGAGAAGGTGACATTCAGCGGGCCGGAAGTGCTTTTCACGCTCGCATCGAGCAGACCGTAAAGCATTTGCGCGGCCTCGGCGCGGGTGAGCTTGCCGTCGGGCAGGAAGCGGTAAACGTTGCCGTTTTTATCGGCGCTGCCGTTGACGTAGGCGACGGATTTGTCGGTCACCAGCGTGGGACGGGCCCAGGCGATGAGCGTGATGTCGGAGGTGACGGTCAGCTCGTCGAGATCGATGGACTCACCTTCCTCGGTCAGCCAGCCGGCGATGGGCGTCTTGGATTCGTTAGCAAAGGTCGGGGCGCTCATGGGCTTGCCGTTCGAGCGAACGAGCTCCTTGCCAAGCTCTGTCCCGTCGGGCGTCTGATAGGTCACGACCCATGCGGCGGTGAAGGAAGCGTCCGCCGTCGGCTTGACGGTGGTGATGTCGTAAACCTCGGCCATGTCCTTGGCGTCGGTGTACTGCATGATCCAGGCACCTGCGGCCTTGCCCTTGAGGAACTTGCTCGCAGGAACCTTGTTGGCGGGGATGGCTTGGTTGGTTTTGTGGTCGACCACGCCGAGCTCGGTGCCGTCATAGTCGTAGAAGGTGAGCGTGATGGGGTCGCCGGCGGGGGCAGACTTTGCGGTGAAGGTCGTATCGGCGTTGATGGCCGTCTCCGCGGGGACGATGTCCTCGCTGCCTTTGTCGGTCCAGCCGACGATCGCGGTCTCATCGCTTGTCTTGGTGGGAACGTTGGTCGGCTTTTCGCCGGGCCTCACGATCTCCTTGCTGATCTCATTGCCGTTCGCGTCGGTGTAGGTGACTTTATACGCGGCATAGAATATGTGGTCCGTGTTGATCTGTATACCGACCAGCTCGCCCGCTTCCTTGGCGATAAGTTCGCTGGTGCCGCAGGCCATGAGCCAGTGCGCAACGCCGGTGGGGATGTCCTCGGTCGTGAGCGTTTCGCCAATGTTTTTGGTGAGCGTTTTGAGGGTCTGGTCTGTGTCGTAGTCGTAGAAGGTAACGGTGCAGGTCGTGCCGGTGTCTGTGGCAGGCGCTTCGCCGGCGGCGCTGTCCGCGGGCGGCACGAAGGTGGGCGAAAGTGTGAGAGTAGAGGTGGTCTGCCCCTCGCCCTGCGGAGTGGTTTCGGGCGTGCTCTCGCCGCCCGTGGCAAAGGCGCCGACCCCCAGAAGGGAGACCAGCGTGCACACAAGCAGCAGCATGGCGATGGTTCTTTTCAGTTTCATATTCATAAGCAGACCTCCGCGAAAAATTGCGAATAGCAACAAAAGATACAAATTAGTTACAAATTATTATACGGGAATCGTTTTCTTCTGTCAAGTGCGTTTCGGAGAATTTTATAAAACGCAAAATGGGCGCAAAAGGGCGCACGAAGTCCAGTACCCCGCCTATAGTTTACTGGATTCGTGCGCCGTTGTCAAATACAAGATGTAGTCAGAATCTGTCGAAATTCCAATATATAGATTCCGTCAGAGAACGGCCGCGAGCGCGTCGAGCTGCTCGTCGGTGGTGGCCCAGGAGGTGCAGAAACGGACCACGGTGTGGTTCTCGTCCGCGTTTTCCCAGAAGGCGAAGGCGCATTTTTCGCTCAGCGCCTGCATTTTTTCGTTTTCCAGCAGGACGTACTGCTGGTTTGTGGGCGAATCGTAATACAGTGTGTAGCCCTTGGAGAGCAGAATGTCGCGCAGGCGCAAGGCCTTGTGGATGGCGTTTTTGCCAAGCTCCAGATATAGATCGTTTGAAAACAGAACGTAATATTGAAGCCCCAACAGCCAGCCCTTGGCCAAAAGGCCGCCGTGCTGCTTCTTCTGGGCCACAAAATGGCTCACGATATCCGGATTCGGGAACACCACGGCCTCGCCGATCATCGCGCCGCACTTGGTCCCGCCGATGTAGAACGCGTCCGTCAGCTCGCACAGGTCGTGCAGCGTGACATCCGCGCCCTCGGCCGCCAGCGCATAGGCAAGCCGCGCCCCATCGACGTACAGGGGGATGTTGTAGCGGCGGCAGACATCATGCAGGGCGGTCAGCTCCGCCTTGGAATACACCGCGCCATGCTCCGTGGGCTGGGATATGTAGGCAAGGCCCGGCTCCACCATGTGCTCATAGTCGCCGTCCGCCCAATAGGCGGCGAGATACGCCTCCAGCGCCTCGGCCGTCAGCTTGCCGTCCGGTCCCGAGGGTACGGCCAGAACTTTATGGCGCGAAGCCTCGATGGCGCCGGCCTCATGCAGGGCGATGTGCCCCGTGGCGGCGGACACTACGCCCTGCCAGTTGCGCAAAAGCGCATCGATCACGGTGGCGTTCGTCTGCGTGCCGCCGACGAGAAATTCCACCCGCGCCGCGGGACAGCCGCAGGCTTCGCGAATTTTCGCTTTCGCCGCCTCGCAGATGTCATCCTCGCCGTAGCCGGGATGCTTTTTCAGATTCTCCTCGCCCAGCCGCCGCAGGATCTCGGGGTGGGCGCCTTCCATATAGTCGCTGTTGAAGCGCAGATAGTCGGGAACGCTCATGTGTGTATTCCTCCTATATTATAGTTGTGTATCGGTCACGCGCCGCCGAAGCGGAACACCGCGCCAACGATGGCGGAAAACGCGATGAATACGATCGGATGCAGCTTTTCCAGCTTCTCCGTGGCCACCAGCAATACGGCGGCCAGCGCGATGGCGGGCCAGTTGAAGAAACCCGCGAGCGAGGGGAAGTTGTCGGTCACGAACAGCGCCTGCACGGCCACGGAAAGCCCTGCGCTCGCGATGAGTGCCACAGACGCCGGCCGCAGCCCGTAAAACGCGCCCATGACGTAGCGGTTTTCGTGAAAGCGCGAAAGAAACGACGCGATGAGCAAAATGACGATGATGCCGGGGGCCACGAGCCCCAGTGTGGCGCTCACGCTGCCGAGCAGTCCCGCCACGCGAAAGCCCGTGTAGGTGGCCATGTTCACGCCCATGGGGCCGGGCGTTGATTCCGCGATGGCCAGCATATCGGCCACGTCCGAGGCCGTGAACCAGCCGGTGCGCCCCGCCATGTCATACAAAAACGGAAGCGTGGCCAGTCCGCCGCCGATGGAAAACAGGCCGGTTTTGAAAAATTCCCAGAATAGACGCAGATAGATCATTTCGCAGCCTGCCTCCATACCTTCAGGGTCACGCCCGCAAGCCCTGCCGCCAGCACGATCACCACCGGCGAAACCGGCAGAAACAGGGCCGCCGCCAGCGCGACCACGAATAGAGCCAGCGCCCAGCGGTCGGGCACGGCGCTTTTATAAAGCTTCAAAACGGCGCGGAAAATGAGCACCGCCACGCACACGCGCACGCCCGCGAACGCATTTTTCACCACGGCATACTCCGCAAAATTGCTCAAAAGCGCCGCCACGAGCAGCAAAATGATAAACGGGGCCAAAATGGCCGAAAGCGTGGCCACGATGCCGCCGAGCACGCCGCGCTGCTTATAGCCGATGAACGTGGCCGTGTTCACCATGATGATGCCGGGGGTGCATTGGCCAACGGCGTAGTAGTCGGCCAGCTCCTCCTGCGTGGCCCAGCCGCGCTTGTCGATGATCTCGCGCTGCAACAGCGGCAGCATGGCGTAGCCGCCGCCGAACGAGCACAGCCCGATGCGGAAAAAGCTTGAAAATAGCTGCTTATACATTGGATGTTCCTTCGTCTGAACCGAAAATTTTCTGGCGCCAGCGCTCGCCCGTGGGTGTGGCCGCGCAGCCGCCCAGCGCAGTTTCCCGCAGCTCCGGCGGAAGCTTCCGCCCCACGGCGTACAGCGCCGTGACCATCTCGTCAAAGGGGATGAAGCTGGCCATGCCGCTCAGCGCCATTTCTGCGCAGATCACGGCGTTGACCGCGCCGAGGGCGTTGCGCGTTTGGCACGGGCACTGCACCAGACCCGCCACCGGGTCGCATACCAGCCCCAGCAGATTCGTCATCGCCACGGCCGCCGCGTCCAGCGATTGCTTCGGCGTGCCGCCGAACAGCTCCACCACGGCCGCCGCTGTCATGGCGGATGCCGCGCCAACCTCGGCCTGGCAGCCGGCCTCCGCGCCGGAAACCGAGCCGTTGCGCATAAAAATGCAGCCCACCGCGCCCGCGCACAAAAGCGCGTTTTCCACGGCCGCGTCCGAAAGGTCAAACTCCTCCTGCAAGGCGAAGATCGTTCCCGGCAGAACGCCGGCGGAGCCCGCCGTCGGCGCCGCGACGATCAGACCCATGGAGGCGTTTTGCTCCAAAACCGCCATCGAGCGCGACACGATCTTGGAAAAGCATTCGCCCAAAATGGATTTTCCGCGCAGAAACTGGGCGCGCAGAAGCCCGCCCTCGCCGCCGATCATGCCGCCGATCAGCCGCCGGGGATGGTCCATCGGCTCGGTGTAGCTCTGGCGCATCACGTCCATCGACCGGCGCATTCGCGCGGAGATGTCCGCCTCGCTCACGCCCTCGTTTTCCGCCTCGATGCGCCGCGCCAGCGCCGAGATGGGAAGCGACTGCTGCTCACACAAAGCCAGTAAGGCCGCGCCGCTCGTGATCTCCATAACCATCCTCCTCAAACCTGCAAAAGCAGGGTGTTCGTGATCATCTCGCCCTCGCGCATATCCGCCAGCACATCCTCATCGATGCGGCTGTCGGATTCGATCACGGCGTAGGCCCGGCCGCCGCGGCTTTCGCGGTAGCAGCGCAGCGAGGCGATGTTCAGATCGTATTCCTCCAAAACGCCCGTCATGAAATGCAGGGCGCCGGGCTCGTCCCGATGGGCCACGATGAGCGTGGGGAATTCGCCCGTGAACGCGACCTCCACGCCGTTTAGCCGCCGGATGCAGATCTTGCCGCCGCCCACGCTCTCGCCCCGGATGGACAGCGAGCCCTGCGCGTCGGAAAAGACCAGATCGGCGGTGTTGGGGTGGTCGGTTTCCGTGGTCGGGTCGGAGCGCAGCGAAAAGCGGATGCCGCGCGCCAGTGCGATGGCGCGGCTGTCGCGGATGCGCTCATCCCATGGCTCCATGCCCATCGCGCCGCCGAGCAGCGCGAGGTCCGTGCCGTGGCCGCGCCCGGTTTGGGCGAACGAGCCGTATAACGTGATGTCAAGCTCCTGCGGGTCGCGGCCGAACAGCCGCCGTCCGGTCAGCGCGATGGAACACGCGCCGGCGGTGTGGGAACTGGACGGGCCGACCATCCATGGGCCGATGGCCTCAAACAATCCGATGCGGGACATCTGCAAGCACCTGCCTTCCGATTCGGGTGTCATTCTGATTCTATTATACCATCGAATCGCCGCGTTATCAATCTTGCGCCGCGCGGCGCGAGCGGTTATAATGGTCGCATGGATATCGTTTACATGGACAAGCGCATACTTGTGGCCGTGAAACCGGCGGGCGTGCTTTCAACGGACGAGCCCGGCGGCATGCCGCCGCTCATTCGACAGGAGCTCGGGGGTGAAAATGCCTGCGTTCGCACGGTGCATCGCCTCGATGCCGCTGTGGGCGGGCTGATGGTGTTCGCGCGCAGCGCCAAAGCCGCGGCGATCTTATCCGAGCAGATGCGCACCGGCGGTTTTCACAAGGAATATCTCGCCGTGGTGCATGGGGTGCCGGAGCCCGGGCGCGGCGAGCTGCGCGATCTTTTGCAATACGACGGCGCACGGCGGATGAACCGCGTGGTCACGGTGCCCGGCAAGGGCGTGCAGGAGGCGCTGCTCGATTATGAGCGACTGGCCGAGTCGGACGGGCTTTCGCTGGTGCGCGTGCGGCTTCACACGGGGCGCACGCATCAGATCCGCGTGCAGTTTTCCTCGCGCGGGTGGCCGCTGGCCGGCGACCGGAAGTATGGTCAGGGCTTTTTTGACCGCTTCCCCATCGCGCTCTGGTCGACGCATCTGGCCTTCACCCATCCGGAAAGCGGCAAGGCCATGGACTTCTCCCTGCCGCCGCCCGACACCGCGCCGTGGACGCAGTTTGGGGATATTACAATTTAAATGTAAAAATCGCAGCCGCATGACGCGACTGCGATTTGTGTTTTATGGGTTGTTCTTACTCGGCCTTCTTCTTGCCGGAGAGCATGACGTTGGTGAGGATGCCGAGGATGAGCGCGCAGGCGATGGAGGTGATGGTGACCTGGCCGAAGGAGACCGTCAGGCCGCCGACACCGGCGATCAGGATGACGCACACGACGAACAGGTTGTGGTTTTCGTTCAGGTCGACCGCCTGGATCATCTTCAGACCGGAGGTGGCGATGAAGCCGTACAGGGAGATGCAAACGCCGCCCATGACGCAGTTGGGGATGCTGGCCAGGAACATGGCGAAGGGGCCGAAGAAGGAGATCACGATGGCGAGGATGGCCGTGGCGAGGATGGTCACGACGGAAGCGTTGCCGCTGATGGCCACGCAGCCGACGGATTCGCCGTAGGTGGTGTTGGGGCAGCCGCCGAAGATGGCGCCCGCGACGGAGCCGATGCCGTCGCCGAGGAGGGTGCGGTGCAGGCCGGGATCCTCAAGCAGGTCGGTGCCGATGATGGAGGAGAGGTTCTTGTGGTCGGCGATGTGCTCAGCGAACACGACGAACGCGACCGGCACATAGGCCACGGCGATGGTGGCGATGTAAGCGCCGTCGATCTCCTTGACGCCCTTGATGGCTTCCACGAAGGTGAAGGTGGGGACCCACTGGATGGACTTGAACAGGTCGAGGTTGATGATGAGCAGAGCGTCGTTGCCGGTGGCGCGGCCGATCAGGGTGAAGATCAGGGCCAGAACATAACCGGCCAGGATGCCGATGATGAAGGGGATCATCTTGAGCATCTTCTTGCCGAACACGGAGCACAGCATGGTCACGGCGAGGGTCACGAGACCGCAGATGAGCGCCAGGTAGGAGCTGCCGCCGGCGGTGGCGGTCATCAGATCGCCCACGGCGTTGCCGGAAAGGCTAAGGCCGATGATGGCAACGGTCGGTCCGATAACAACAGGAGGCATGAGCTTATCGACCCACTTCACGCCGGCCGCCTTGACCGCGATGGCGAGAACGACATACACAAGACCAGCAAAGCCCGCGCCGATGATCAGGCCGAGATAGCCGACCTGCAGGCTGATGGCGCCGGCGAACGCGGTGGCCATGGAGCCGAGGAACGCGAACGAGGAGCCGAGGAACACGGGGCTGCGGAAGCGGGTGAACAGCAGATACACCAGCGTGCCGACACCGGCGCCGAACAGGGCGGCGGTCTGGCTCATGCCATTGCCGATGATGGTGGGCACAGCGATGGTGGCGGCCATGATGGCCAGCAGCTGCTGCAGCGCGAACACGATGGTCTGGCCAAATTTCGGCCGATCCTTGATGCCGTAGACAAGATTCATGGGTTTGCTCTCCTTTTTTCTCTCTTTATTTTTAATTGCTTTCAAACAGTTTCACGCAGGTCTCGCCGTCGGTCTCCTCCAGCCGCACGGACACGACCTCGCCGTGGGCGGTGGGGATGTTTTTGCCGACGAAATCCGGCCGGATGGGAAGCTCGCGGTGGCCGCGGTCGATCAGGGCGAACAGTTGGATGCGCGCCGGACGGCCCAGAGCCATCACAGCCTCCATCGCCGCGCGGGCCGTGCGGCCGGTGTAGATCACATCGTCGCACAAAACCACGGTTTTGCCCGTCACATCGAAATCAAGGCGGGAGCCGCTTACCACCGGACTTTCCGCCACGGTGGAAAGATCGTCGCGATAAAGCGTGATGTCCAGCTCGCCGACGGGAACCTCCGTGCCCTCGATGCGGCGGAGATTTTCGGCCAGTCGCCGGGCCAGAGGTACGCCGCGCGTGCGGATGCCGATCAGACAAAGGCCGTCCGTGGTCTTGTCCTTCTCCACGATCTGGTGCGCGATGCGCACGAGGGCGCGCTCCGTGGCGGCCTGATCGAGGATCTCCGCGCGAAATTCCAATGAAAAAAACCTCCCTGCCCGAAGACAAGGAGGTATGATAACACCACAAATAAACCGGTATCATAACGCCTTGCCGACGGCTCTGCATCAGCTTAAAGACATTTTTGCTATTGCGTATTCTAGCACCCTGAGACGGCGTTGTCAACAAAAAATTTGCTTTTTTTCGGTAAAAAGCTATAATGAGAGCAATGTATATTGCAAAGGAGCCGGAGCTGTGGCCGAATCCATGCGCGCGCTGCCGCCCATCGCGCAGCCGCTGATACAATGGTATAAGGAGAACGCCCGTCCCCTGCCCTGGCGCGACGATCCCACGCCCTACCGCGTGTGGGTCTCGGAGATCATGCTTCAGCAAACGCGCATCGAGGCCGCGCGCGGCTATTTTGAGCGCTTTATGGCGGCGTTGCCGGACATCTACGCGCTGGCGGAGGCCGAGGGCGACACGGTCATGAAGCTGTGGGAGGGCCTTGGCTATTATTCGCGCGCACGCAATCTCCATAAGGCGGCAAAGCTCATCGTTTCAAGCTATGGCGGCGATCTTCCGGCGGATGCAAACGCCCTGCGCGCGCTGCCCGGCATCGGGGATTATACCGCCGGAGCCATCGCCTCCATCGCCTTCGGGCTGCCGGAGCCGGCGGTGGACGGAAATGTGCTGCGCATCTGCGCGCGGCTTTGCGCCTGCGGCGAGAGCATTGGGGACACGGCTGTGAAAAACCGCTTCCGCGAGGCGCTGCGTGCGCAGTACGATACCGACTGCGCCGCGCTCAGCTCGGGTCTGATGGAACTTGGCGAGACGATCTGTCTGCCGGGCACGCCGGACTGTGAGCGCTGCCCCATCGCCGCGCTGTGTGCCGCGCATGCACAAGGACGGGAGACGGATTATCCCGTGATGCCGGAGAAAAAGCCCCGCCGCATCGAGGAAAAAACCGTGCTTGTTCTGCATTGCGGCGGCAAAACGGCGCTTTTGCGGCGGCCGGAAAAGGGGCTGCTTGCGGGCTTGTGGGAGCTTCCGAACCGGTCGGGGCATCTGGACGAGGCCGCCGTGCGCCGCTGGTGCGATGGCAAGGGGCTTGTGCCAAGCTCCATCACGCCCTGCGGCGAGGCCGTGCATATTTTTTCCCACATCGAATGGCATATGACGGGCTATTGCGTCGATTGCGGCTTTGAGGCGGCGGGTTTTGAATGGGCGGCGGACGTGGACGCCTACGCTTTGCCGGCGGCGTTTCGCTTTTACCGGCGGCAGATCGGCAGAGAAAGCCAATTGTGATAAACTTCTGACAATATTTCCGGCCACTGCTATTGTCGAAGGGGAGAATTTGTGGTATAAATATTGGGAAAGAACAAAGTGAAAGAGAGGACATGAAATTATGATGACTGGCGAGCAGTATATCCAAAGCCTGAAAAAGCTCCATCCGCGCATCTATGCCTTCGGCAAGAAGATCGAGGATGTGACGGAGGATCCCATCCTGCGTCCGAGCGTCAACTCCGTGAAGATGACCTACGATCTGGCCGAGATGCCGGAGTATGAGGGTCTGATGACCACTACGAGCTCCCTCACCGGCAAGAAGATCAACCGCTTCTGCCACATCCACCAGAGCGCCGAGGATCTGATCCTGAAGGTGAAGATGCAGCGCCTGTGCGGCCAGAAGACCGGCGCGTGCTTCCAGCGCTGCGTTGGCATGGACGCGTTCAACTCCGTGTACAACACCGCCTACGAGATCGACAAGGCCCACGGCACGCACTATTTTGAAAACTTCAAGAAATATCTCGAGTACGTCCAGAACGAAGACCTCGTGGTCGACGGCGCGATGACCGACCCCAAGGGCGACCGCGGTCTGGCCCCCTCTGCGCAGGCGGATAAGGACCTGTTCCTGCACGTCGTCGAGCGCCGTCCGGACGGCATCGTGGTCCGCGGCGCCAAGGCCCACCAGACCGGCGCGTCGAACAGCCATGAAATTCTGGTCATGCCCACGCAGGCCATGAAGGCCGAGGACAAGGACTACGCCGTGGCCTTTGCCGTTCCCATCGACGCCGAGGGCGTGTTCATGATCGTTGGCCGCCAGAGCTGCGACACCCGCAAGCTTGAGGAAGGCACGCTGGACCGCGGCAACCCCAAGTTCGGCGGCATGGAAGCGCTGGTCGTGTTCGACAACGTGTTCGTTCCCAACGACCGCATCTTCATGGACGGCGAGTATGAATTTGCCACCATGCTGGTCGAGCGCTTCGCCAGCTATCACCGCCAGAGCTACGGCGGCTGCAAGGTTGGCGTGGGCGATGTTCTGATCGGCGCGGCGGCCACGGCGGCGGACTACAACGGCGTTCCCAAGGCCAGCCATGTCAAGGACAAGCTCATCGAGATGACCCATCTGAACGAAACGCTTTACTCCTGCGGCATCGCCTGCTCGGCCAACGGCTGGAAGACCGAATCCGGCAACTACATGGTCGATACCCTGCTGGCGAACGTCTGCAAGCAGAACGTCACGCGCTTCCCCTATGAGATCGCCCGTCTGGCCGAGGATATCGCCGGCGGCGGCATGGTCACCTGCCCGTCCGAAAGCGATCTGCGCGATCCGGAGCTGGGGCCGTATGTGGAGAAATATCTGCGCGGCGTCGAGTCCGTTTCCACGGAGGACCGCATCAAGATCTGGCGTCTGATCGAAAACCTCACGCTCGGCACGGCGGCCGTCGGCTACCGTACGGAGTCCATGCACGGCGCGGGCTCTCCGCAGGCCCAGCGCATCATGATCTCCCGCCAGGGCGACATCGCCGGAAAGAAGGTCCTTGCCAAGGACATCGTCGGCATCAAAGACTAAAAACAAAAGCCAAAAGGCCGTCCCTCGGGACGGCCTTTTTCCATGCAAAAAGCCTCCGGAGCCGAGCGGTTCCGGAGACTTTGCGATTTGTCAGTTGAAAATGCCGAGGCCGAAGAAGTCGTTGAGCTGGCCGAGCAGCACGAGGATCATGATGATGGGCGCCGTGAAGCGGATGCCGAAGGAGAAGAACTTGCGCAGCAGCGGCGTTACTTTGCAGCCGGAGGCGATCTCGTCCAGCGTGTAGTCGGGCTTGAGCTCCCAGCCGATCATGATGGACATCAAAACCGCGCCGAGCGGCATGGCGATGCCCTCCGCGATGCAGTCGAAGAAGTCCAGCCAGCAATCGTTGAAGCCGTTGATGAAGTACTTCTGGAACGGCACCCAAACGCCGTTGGAGCCCAGACCGTCCCACGCCACCAGAATGGCCAGAACGGTGAAGCAGCCACACACGATCCAGGTGATCTTCGAGCGGTTGACGGTCTTTTTCTTCTCCGTGCGAATGTCGGAAACGTAGGTCACGAGAACCTCGATCAGCGAGATGGACGAGGAGATGGCCGCGATGAACACAAGGCCGAAGAAGATCACGCCGAGGATCGCGCCGAGCATGCCCATCGAGCCGAACACGGTCTGCATGGTCTGGAACAGAAGGCCGGGGCCGGACAGCTTGATCTCGTTCATGGGGATGCCGTTCTGCACGCCGTAGGCCACGGCGGAGGGGATGACGGCAAGGCCGGCCATCAGGGCCACGAGCGTGTCGCAGCCGACGATGATGGCGGAGTTTTTCACAAGGTTTTCGCTCTTGGAAAGATAGGAGCCGTAGGTGATCATCGCGCCCATGGCCAGCGACAGCGAGAAGAACATCTGGCCGCCGGCGGTGGCGAGAACGCTGAGGAAGTTCGGGGCTTTTTCGATGAATCCGGCCTTCACGGCGTAGCCGGGCACGAACATGAATTTAAGGCCCTCGATCGCGCCTTCCATGGTGACGGCGCGGATGATGACGATCACGAGCATGACGGCCAGCGCCGGCATACCGATGGTGTTGAATTTTTCAAGTCCGCCGGAAACGCCGCCGCGGACGATGGCGACGTTGAGCAGGATGAAGATCAGAGTGAACACCACGCAGCCCCAGGGGTTGGTGAGCATGGCGGCGAACAGGGTGTCGCCGGGCAGCGAGGCCTGCGCAAAGGCGATGTTCGACAGGTTGTAGAAGATGTATTGCAGGCAGTAGCTGCCCAGTACGCAGTAGAACGTGAGGATCAGAAACGGCGAGATGACGCCCAGCCAGCCGACCCACGCAAAGCGCTTGGACGCGGCCTTATATGCACCGATGATGCCCTTGCCGGTGCGGCGGCCAAGGGACAGCTCCGCCATCATGATGACCGAGCCTACGAGCAGACCCAAAAGAAGATATACGATCAAGAAGGTGAAGCCACCGCTCTTGCCCATTTTGTAGGGGAAGCCCCAGATGTTCCCCAGACCCACGGCAGAGCCGATGGCCGCCATCAGAAAGCCGATGTTGCTGGCCCATGAGTCGCGTTTTGTTTCCATTGATTTCCCTCCTGGTTTCTCTTTTCTGTTTTAACGCACAAAATTGATGGTAATAACTATACCATTTTTCGACCAGCTTGGAAAGAAAAATTTGTGCATTTTCAATAATTAAAAAATTGACAAGACGAAACAAAGAGAAATCCCGACGAAGTTTGTGCGCTTCGTCGGGATTTTTTATCAATTTCTGTATATTCTGCTCATTCGGCGGGGACCACGCGTCCGGCCGGGCAGAGCTCATCGGGATAGATGGTGTAGTCGCCCTCGGCCAGGAAGCGGCACCACTGGCGGGCCATTTCTTCCTTGTTCGGCACGATCAGCAGCGGGCTGTCGTCCGGCACGGAGGACATATCGCCGCCGCCGACCTCCGCCGCACAGCCGACGGTCCAATCGTCGCCGACGAGATACTCGCCGTTTTCATAGATCAGCTCATCGCCCACCGTGAGGGACACGATGGCATTCGTGGCCGGATCGTAGGTACATTTGAGGCCCGCGACCTGGAACATATTGTTGTTCTCCTGTCCGAGCTTTGCGCAGCTGATGGTCATCTTGCTCACAAGCTCCTGCGCCGTGTATTCCGCGTAGTAGATCTTCAGGGGGTTGGCGAAAACGCTCATTGCGTCCACGAGCGTGATGTCCCCCGGATTGATGCTCGAGCGCACCCAGAAGCCCGGATACAGCGCGATGGAGATGTCGTTTTCCGTCCACAGATCCTGCGCCACCCAGAGGATGCCGTCGGCCACAAGGTCGCCCAGATTCGTCTCGTTCGCGCGAACGCCGCCGGCGGGGTTGCCGGTGGAGATGCGGTCGCCGTTGAGATAATGCTCCGTGGTGGCCCAGACCTCGGTGTAGCCATCGGCGGCAAGGCGGCCATAGCAGCGGTCGACCGCCGCCTGCACATCCGCATCCGGCTGCACGCCGGTCACACTGCCGTCCTCATTCGGAACGAGGTTTTCGCAGTCGCGCGCGATGACTTTGCCGTCTTTGAGGAACAGATACAAGATGCCGATGGCCTCGCCCTTGCAGGATGCCTGGTTGACGATGGGGCCGCGGCCATAGCCGGAGAAGAGCCAGCCCTCGCCATCGTTGATGACGGAGTGGGTGTGGGCATCGATGATGGCGTCCAGCCCGTCCACCTTCATGGCAAGCTGGGCGGAGTTTGTGTCGTTGGAGGAGGTCTGGGTGCTGTCCGCGCCAAGCCAGCCAACGTGGCCGATCATCACAACGGCGCTCGCGCCCTCATCCGCCAGCGCGTCGGCCATGTTCTGGGCCACGGTCTGGGTGGAAAGGCCGGTGAAGTAGGCATCCGTGATGGAGCCGCCGTCGGTGGATTCGCCGAACAGACCGAGCTTGGTGCCGTTCGCGGTCTCTACGATGGCGCCGTCGTCCAGCGTGTTGCCGCTGGTTTCAAGGTCGTAGCTTTCCAGATCGAGTGCGTCATAGTTGATGCTGCCGTCGTCATTGAGGCTGAGGCAGTCGTACATATCCACAAATTCCTCCGCGCCAACGGCGGGCTCATAGGAGGCGGCGTAGGTCGAAAGGGTCACGGGCTCGGCGGCTTTGAGATTTGCCAGCAGGGTCTTGGTGCCCTCGACGTTGCCGATGGCCGCGAGCAGATAGGTGGTCATGGCCTGATCGGTCAGACCGCCGTCGTTGTTGCCCCAGGTCATGTAGTCATAGATCTTGCTCATGACATAGGGGATGTATTCGCCCTCGTAAACGTGGGCTGCGGCATAGCCGCCGGCGTACTGGTCGCCGCCGTTGACGGCCAGAACCAGCGAGTATTTGCCGGAGGCGGCCAGTTGATCCTTTACGCCCTTGACATAGGGCTCAAGCTGCATGAAGCCGTGGGTGTCGTTAGTGTGAACGATGGCGACGGTCTCATCCCAGTCGCACACGAACTGGACGTTGCCGATCACATCGCCGTTTTCCACGGTATCGGATTCGGAGAAGAACACGACCACGGGGAACGCGGCCTCGACCACGGCGCCGTCCTCGATCTCGAGGCGGTCAACGGTGCAGCTGTCGTCCACGGTCCACGTCTCGCCGGCGGCCACGGTCTTGTCGCCCAGCGACGGGCCATAATCCTCGCCGGTGTAAAGGCCGTCCAGTGCGCCGTCTTCGGCGATCTCCGCCGGCTCGATGACGTCCTGACGGATGCGGATGGCGGGCATGGATGTGTCGGTCTCGCCCGAAGCTTCACCGGAGGGTTCACCGGAGGGCTCGCCGGACGCATCACCGGCCGGAGCCGGTTCCGCCGCCGGAGCCGCTGCGGGCGCTTCCTCCGCCGAGGCCTGCGTTCCGCAGGCGGCCAGAGACAGCACAAGACATACAGCCAGCAGGAAGCATAGCAGTTTTTTCATCGTGTTCTCCTTTTCATTCAGTCTATTTCGAGGCGCTGCGGCGCACTTGCGGTCTCGCGGCCGCAGGCGGCGGCACAGCAGCCGTCGATGCAAAAATCGGAGAAGGTCCAGAGGCCCTCGGTCGTAACGTCGTATTCATCCAGTGCCACAAAGCGCTCCGCGCTCACGGCCTTGACCCAGGCCTCCTTGCGGGCCCACAGGGCGATCAAGGCGCGGGACTGCTCCTCGGGCGCCAGCGCTTCCAGCATCTCGCGCTCCGCCGGACAAAAGCGCCGCGCGATGGACAGCTTTGCGGGCCGCAGCTCCTGTACGTCCGCGCCCACGGACGCATCGGACAGGGCGCACAGGCATATCTCGTCCGAATGCGACAGGCTGAACCACGCGTCACCCTGCTCGAAAACCGGCTTTCCGGCTTCCAACAGACGCACGGGCCGGAACGGGTCGAGGCCGTTTTCCTCCATCACGCGCCGCCACAAAAGCCCCGCTCCCAGCGAGGAAAGGCGCGCGCTTTCGTTTTTGAGCCGCGAGAGATTTTCCCGCCGCCACAGAGGCAGCCGCTCGATGAGCGCGGCGCGCTCGGTTTTGGGCCGATAGGCATAATACAGCTTCAGCATGGTTTTACCACCATGGTGTGTACCAGTAATCGTAGATGGAATAGTTCGTGATGCGGAACAGGCCGAAATCGGCGTGGCGCGCGGGTCGCGCGGACTCGAGTTCGGGATCGTAGATATAGTTGACGCCGTCCTCGGGGATGACCACGAAACCATGAGGCGCGTAGTATTCGTTTACCTGCGCTTTCACGATGTAGCAGTTGTAGCCCAGCGCGCGCGCGAGAATGCCGAAGCCCGCGGCATAGTCGTAGCAGTAGCCGCCGCCGGATTCGAAGAAGCGACGGGCGCGGAAGGAGAACTCGTCATGCACGCCGTCGAAGCCGTAGGTGTACCAGTTGTGGTAGATGTAGATGTGGTCATGCGTGCAGTACAGGAAGGCCGCGCGCAGAGCGTCCCGATCGCTCTTGTTATCGGCGTCGATCTCAAGCAAAATGCCGCGCACGATCTCGTCCAGGTCGTCAAGGCCCGTGGTGTAGCAGCCGTTTTCGTCAAACTCCCACTGCTCAAGCCACGCATTGCGCAAAAGGCTGCCGTCTTCCTGCACGTAATAAAGCCGTCCGCCGGCGCGGTGGAAGCCCGGTTCAAGCGTTTCGCTGCACCAGTATTCCATGTTCTCGTCGCTGTAGTAGAACTCGTGGATACAACTGGCCTCGAGTACGTCGGCGTAAAATTCGTGGTCGGCGGGAAGATCGAAGTAGCTGGTGTATTCGCCGCTGAGCAGGATCACGGCCAGATCGCCGCTGCGGCCGAGTACGCGGTTTAGAATGTGGCAGAACTCCGCCCGCGTTACGGCGGCGTCCGGATAGAATTTGCCGCCCGGCTCGATCCAGCCGCGGTCCACGGCGTTTTCGATCGCGGCGGCGGCCCAGTGGTCGGTGGTGTCCTCAAAGGCGGGGATGGTGTCCTCCGGCAGACGCTCGACATCCGCGCTGCGGCGGCGGAAGGAGCCGACATAGGGCTCGTCCATATCGGCCGGCAGGGGCGGATAAAAGCGCGCGAGCATGGTCATCAACTGGGCGCGGCTGAGCATATCGTTGGGGCGGAACTCGCCCGCCGAATCGGACACCACGCCCCACGCGGTCATGCAGCGGAGAGCCTCGTAAAGTTCGCTGCCCTCGGCCACGTCGGAGAAGGAGCAGGCGCCTTCGATGGGGTTTTCCAGCAGCGTATACAGCGCCTCGATGGCATCGCCGCGCTTGAGCGGCTCGTCCGGCATGATGCGCGTGAGAAACGGCGACGTGAGATAGGAAATGTGGTCGTCCGTGTTCAGCTTCGGCAGTGTGCCGGCGGCTGCGGTTTCGCTTTCGCTGCGGGCGGCGGCCACGAGCTTGGTAGAAAGCGCCGGTGTGGGTGCGGGGTCAACGGAAGCGATGTCCGTCTGGCCGCAGGCGCAAAGCAGCAATGCGAGCAATATGAAAATGGCAAGCGGTGCAAAGCGCTTCAACGGCGGCACACATCCTTCTGTCTGATTTCGGGGAAATGAAAAAGGGGCGGTGCGAGCTTATCACGCCGCCCCAAAAATATCGCTATGGCTTTCAGCCGGCCGCGCCGGCAAGGATCGCGGGCAGAACGCCGTTCGGGTCGTCCACGGAGGCGACGCCCGTCTGCTCGTCGTAGCTTACGTCAAGGCCCAGAAGCTTCAAAAGCAGACCGATATCAAGCTCCAGCTTGCCGTCTTCGAGCTTCGCGCCCTCGATGTTGAGCTCAACGCCTTCGTTGGCTTCGTCCACCACGATCACAACGCCTTCGTAGGTCTTGCCGGCCTCAAGCGCGTCGATCTTCGTGCCGGTGGAGAGGTCATAGGCCGGCGCATCGTTGGACATGGCGCAGTCGACATAGATCTCCAAGCCCTCGCCGCGGATCGAGTCGGGGTCGGCGACGGTGAGACTGTAGAGATTCGAGGTGCCGGTCACATTCCAGACGGAATCGGCGTCGATGTTCATGCGAACGCCCCAAACGGTCTCGTAGCTGTCGTTATAGATGAACTTCTGCAGGCTGGTCTCCTCGGCGGTCATCTCGCCGCTGGGTGCGCTCAGCTCGTCCTCATCGAGGGCGGCGATCTGGTCGCGCCAGTAGCTGTTCCACGCGGCAAGCGTCGTGCCGACCACGGCGCCGTTCAGTGTGGCGTTTTCGAGCGCGAGATCCATTTTGCGCATATAGTCCTCGTGCAGCACGTCGCCATCGACGGTCATGTTGCGGAACACGACCTCGTCGCCAATGTATTCCGTGCCGTCCACGGGGTAGATGCCGGAGGCCATGGAGTCATAGATGAACTGGCTGTGCACGGCAATGCCGGTGCGGCTGACAAGCTCACAGTCGTCAAAGATCAGCTTGCCGCTGTGGCTGCGGATGATGGCGCAGGCGCCGGACTGGTAGTCGTTGAGCAGCTTGCTCACGCCGGTGTTTTCCTTGTCCCAGTCGCTCCAGTCGGTGCCGTCGGCAAAGGTGACATCCTCGCCCATGGTGGAGATATACGCGCCGGTGATCTCGGCCACGGCCTGCGAATCCGGACCGGACATATCCGCGTGCATCATGATGGGCTGGTCATACGCGGCGATGACGGTGCGGCCGTCCTCGGTCACGGCGGGGGTGGCAAGGTCGCCGGAGCCGGTGTAGGGCTCGGTGGCCTCGGCGGGCGCGGCGTCGAGCGGGTCAACGGACAAGATCGCGTTGCGGCAGACCGTAACGCCCACGTTGCCGCCGACCAGACGGCTGCCGTAGATGTGGGTGGTGCAGCCGGCGGCGTCATACAGGGCATAGCCGCCGTCGCCAATGTTTTCCACGTCGGAGTTGACCACATACATGGTGGTGGAGGTGTTATCGTAGCTCAAACCGCCCCAGGCATTCGTGAGCACCTGGGAGTTGAGGAACCAGACGTTGCCGCCCATGAGCAGCAGGGCGCGGGTGTCGTGGTTGATGAAGGTGGAATCCGAGCAGATCAGATCCGGCAGCTGCGTGGCGTTTTTGTCGCGGGATTTGGAGGGGATATGCACGCTGGGACGGCCGGTGGAGTTGGATTCGATGTAGACGTTATTGAGCGAGATGGACTTGCCGTTGAACGCAAGACCCACGCCGGGCGCCGTCTCCTGCGCGGAGTCGGGCAGGGCCTCGTCCTCGTCGTAGCGCATCACGATCACGCTGTTGTAGCGCTGGCCGTCGGGCGCATCGTAAAGGTCCTCCTCGCCGCCGAGCGAGAACAGCGTTTCCTCGTCGGTGCGGGCGTTGATGACGATGCCGGAGTTGCCAACGGTGTTTTCCTCGTCCCAATCCACGCGCGCGCAGTCGATATAGATGCCCTCAAGGGCGTAATCCTCGCCCTCGGTGGGGATGTCGAGCGTGTTGGGGATGTCGGCATCGTAAGCGTCCGTGAGATTTTCCGTCAGGGTATAGCCATCGTCGCCGTATTCGATGTAGAGGGCGGCGCGGCTTCCAAGCACATCCACGGCTCGCGTGGAATTGTCCGGCGGGGCGCTGGTGGCGCGGCCACCCATGGAGGTGTCGGGCATACCGGAGGCATAAGCGCCGAGACTCATCAGCAGAGTCAGCGCCATGGCGAGAGCTAGGATCCTGCGAGTTTTCATGAGATGTGCTCCTTTCACTATTAAGATGTATCATCTGATTTTATCACTCCGCAGGGGGCAAAGCAATAATATGGGACGAAAAATGTGGAGAAATTGTGAAAGAAATGCTAAAAGACGAAGCCGCGGCTTCGTCTTTTAACGCAAGGGATGGTGTTAAACGTAAAAATCTATGCGTCAATGCGTCGGAGTATCCGGCGCAGGGTCGCCGTTTTCCTTGTCCAGCTCGCGGCGGATGCGGCTGATGGTCTCGGGGGCAATGTGAAGATAGGCTGCGACGTATTTGTTCAGTCCGCGCGGCGGGAAATTCGGGTGCTTTTCCAAAAACCACATATAGCGCTCGCGCGCGGAGTTGCAGTGCAGGATCTGCTTTTCCTCGCGGCTGTCCTGCGCGCAGCGCATAAGGATGGTGAAGAAGCTGTGCTGCATGGCGGGCTCGGTCTCCAGCAGTTTGGCCGCGAATTCTGCCGGCCACAAAAGCACCTGTGCGCTCGATAGGACCTTGGCCGTGTGGCAGGACGGCGCGTTCAGACCGGAAACCGGCAGCATCGGCGTGCCGGGCGCGTCCGTGACGCAGTCGATGACCAGTCCGCCGTGTTCATCCGGTTCCACGGCGGCCACCACGCCCGAAAGCAGGAAGCCGACCTCCTGCGGGATGGTACCGTGCTCATAGATCACGTCGCCTTTTTTGAAATTGCGTATCGTGGTTTTTTGAAAGATGCGATCCAGCAGATCCTCGTCATCGAGGCCGAGCATATCCTTCAGGATTTGTTTCAGATCCATTCCATCCCCCTTTTGCGCGAAAGCGGGTTACTTGGTCACCGAGCGTTTTGTATCATTATATGGATATTTCCAAGAAATTTCATTGACGCAGATCAATCTTTTTATATTTTTTTCAATAATTTTGCAGGATCTATGTGCAAAAACTCCGGTGGGCCGAAGTCCACCGGAGCTGCGCTTCAAGAACTTAGGCGGCGGGGAAATCCTCGCCGGGGTAATTGGCGGCCATCCAGCTGGCATAATCCATCGCGCCGATCACGACGTTGATGTCGCAGAAGGGGGCGATGTAGGGGCTGGCGGCGGCGTAGATGTCGTCGGGGATGCCGGCCTGGCTGGCCATGAAGCTGTCGGCCAGGGCATACGCGGCCACATAGTCGCGGAACTCGTCGAAGTGGGGATAGGTGCCCGCGTCGAGTCCGGCGTTCAGGCTTTCATCCCAACCGGTGGGCATATCGCCGGCCATGGCGGTATCGGCAGCGGCGGGCTCGGCTACGGCGGGAGCCGCATTGGCGGCGGACCATTCCTCAAAGGTCATGGGGCTGCCGTTGTTGAGCATGCCGTTCCAAAGCATCTCGGCGGGGAAGCTCTCGTAGTCACCGGCGTAGATCAGAGGCATGAACTCGTTTTCCACGATGTCCTCGGTCATGGTGTCGTTGCCGGCGTCCTCTTCCTTCAGCCACTCGTGCAGGTATTCGTTGTACGCGTCCACATCGCCGCCGGCGGAAGCCGCGGACTCGGTGGGCTCGACCATGATGATGCCGCTGTCAAGAACGGTGATGGTGCCGTTGACGGTGGAGCTGTCGTCCACATCGAGAACGGAGACATAGCTCGTTTCGGTCACGTTCCACACGGCGCCGTTTTTCAGCGTGACGATGACGCCGTTGTTCACGGTCTCACTGGCGTAGCAGTTGACGCGGCCGAGATTCTCGCGGCAGCCGTAGGTCAGGCCGTCCTCGCCGACGATGGTGTCGTCGCCATAGGCAAGGGAGCGGTCCACGCCGTCCACATCATGCTCGCACCAGCCGGAGGAGATGATGCCGGTAAGCTCGGAGCCGTCGAGCGTGAGAACGAGGTTCTTGGACGTGAACTGGTGGCAGTTGAAGATGTCGCCTTCCAGCGCGGTCTCGCCAACGCAGTCCTGGAAGTAGGCTTCCACGACCTCGTTGTAGTTATACTCGGTGCCGGCGGCCCACATGGTGCTGGCGGGGCCCCAGTTCTTGGCGGCCGTCACGTCGTGGTTTTCGTCCTTGGGAGCGATGGAATCGTCAAAGGTGATGGAGGTGCCGCCGAGGGAGCCGGGATCGTCCGAGTCAAAGGCAAGCACGAGCACGGGGGCGTCGATCTTGCAGTTGCGCACGAACAGGTTCGAGCCGGTCGCGCCCATCATCATGGTGGAGGAAGAGGCATTTTCGTCCAGGTTGTCCTGGGTGTAGCCGTCGCCGGTGCCCTTGTAGATGAAGGCGATCTCGCCGGCGTTGAGCTCGGAGTCGGCGCAGAAGGTGATGCCGCCGGCGTTGGAGTGGCACATCACGATGCTCTTGCGCGCGTTGACCACGGTGCCGTTGACATAGGCGGAGGAGGCGTATTCGTTGGCTTCCACGTTGCCGTAGTCAGCGTTCACGAGGCAGTTGGAGTAGACGTTGATGTTCGCGCCGATGGAGTAGGAGGAGTAGCCCGTGCGGCCCTCGTCCATGTCCAGAATGTTCAGCTCGCAGTTGCAAAGGGTGTTCTTGCCGGGGAAGTAGTAAAGGCTGTAGTCGTTGGTCTGCGGCAGAGCCACGAGATCGTCCTCGTCCTCCACGGCGGCCAGCTCTTCCAGGTATTCATCCGTCAGACCCGTCGCGGCCACGGCGAACTCGTCGAGACCCATGATCTCGCCGTCGGCATTGGCATAGCCCTCGCCCTCGACATAAGCCGCGCTCAGCTCCTTGAGATCCTCGGCTTCGGGAGCCTCGGTGCCGTCCACGGACAGGCAGGCCCAGCCGAAGGAGTCGATGATGGTGTTGGCATAGTAAACGTCATAGTAGTCGCAGAACTGGCAGGTGCGCACCACGCCGTGCAGACCCAGCACCCAAACGGAGCAGTCCTCGCCCTCGGGGTCGCCCAGAGAGGTGAGAGTGGAGTCCGTGACATAGATGGTGGGGTAGGAATCGTGGGTGGACAGACCGCCATACAGGCAGGTGCGGGTCACGCCGTCGCCGACGACGTCCACGCCGTTGACGAACAGCACGCTGTCGCCGGTGGCCGCAATGGCGCAGCCGTCGCCGGTGAAGTCGTTGCCGCCGGATTCGTGGTTGCCGGTCTGAAGGATCTCAAACTCGGAATCATCGATGCGATATTCGCCGCCGTTGATGGTGAAAACGCTCATGTTGGGGTCGTCGATCACGATCTTGGCGTCGGACAGGCCCTTTTTGTCAAGGTCGCCGTTGACCGCCGCGTCCGCCGCATAAACGCCCTTGTCGTTCGACACGATCAGACTCTTGGTGCTGTAGTCCATATTGCCGTCGTTCGACTCGGTCATCTTCACCGGGGTGAACACGACCTCACCGGCGTAGGTGCCGGCCGCCTGCGGGACATACGCGCCATCGACCGTCATGACGATGAAGTAGCCCTCGGCGCCGGTATAGCCGGCGTTTTTGGCGATGGTCAGGCCGTCGGGATAGGTCTTGACCTCCGTCAGCTCGCTGTAGGTGGAGAGCGTTTCACCCGCGGGCTCGGCAGAGGGCTCGCCGGAAGGCTCACCGGAGGCCGCCAGAGCGAAGCCGCTCAGACTGGCCAGCAGGCACAGCGCCATCAGCAAACAGATCAGCTTTCTTGTTCCTTTCATGGGATCCTCCTTACAAAAATCCAATTTGGTACTTCCAATTGTAGGGCGCACGTGAAAGTCTTGTCAAGCATTTTAACGTTGTGCGTGCGGACAAAAACCCCCGTGCTTTTATGTCGATTTTGACGAAAATGGATAAAAATCAAAACTTGTCGTCGTGCAAAAAGCAAAAAAGAGGCAGGGCGTATGGCCCTGCCTTGGTATATAAGATCGTTGGAAGTATTACAGCGTGGCGAAAAGCTGCGCCAGATCGATCACATCGAAGCCCTCGGCCCATTCGATCTCGGCGGCTTCGGCGGCCGCGCTGGTGTTCTGGCTGAAGATGTTGTTGAGCGCATAGTCGCGCAGCGTCACATCGTAGCCATAGCTGTTCTGGCCCAGAACGCCGTCCGGGTCGAGCGGCAGACGCAGGATGATGTGGTAGCCATAGTCGCTTTCCACCACCTCGCTCAAGCCGAGGTCTTCATCCAGGGCGAGAACGCCGTTTTCAAATTCCTCCACCATCTCGCCGGGCAGGAACAGATAACCCTCGGGATGCGTGGCCAGACCGGTGTCCTCGGAATTTTCGTTCATGAGCTTGTCGAAATAGGCCTCGAACTCGTCGCGCGCGGCGGCAGCGGGATCGACCGGCTCGCCGGAGGCATCGGTCTCGGTCTCGGTCGTGCCGGCGGCCTCGATGGCGGCCAGCTCCGCGTTTTTCGCCTCGGTCAGCTCGGCCATGAGATACTCGGCCGTCGCGGCCTTTTCGGCGATGGTGTCGTCGTCCAGCGGCTCGCGCGTCTGGCTGTCCACCGTGAGCAGAAGGATGTGCTTGGCGGCCATGTAGCCCTGCGCGGCGGCCCATTCGAGCACCTGTTCGTCGGTGATTTCCGCGGTCTGATATGCAAACAGCGCGCGCTCGGCCAGCATATATTTGGCCAGCTTGAGCTGAAGATCATAGCTCACGCCGGTCTCGGTGAGGTATTCTTCAAAGGCGGTCTGCTCCTCCTCGCTCAGCTCGCCGTTGCCGTCGCCAAAGAGCTGGTCGGCCTCCATGCGGAGCTCCTCCGCCGCCTGCTCATCCGTGGGGGTGACGCCGGCCTCGTCCGTCAGGGAGAGGATCATGTGGAAATAGAGCATATCGCTTTGCGCCAGCGAGCGCACGACCTGCTCGTTGGTCATGTTGACGTAGTAGACGTTCTGCGCGTCCCAGTCGGTGATCTCGCCGAGCTGGCTTTCCACGCTCTGGCGGCAGTTGTTGAGCCAGTAGTAGTATTCCTCCCACAGGCATTCAAGGCCGTTCACCGTGCAGATGAGCTCATCGGCGGCATAGGCGTTCGCCGGAGATTTGAGCTGGTCGATGGTGGCGGCGGCCTCCTCCGCGGCGGAGACGGTCTCGCTGGAGTATTCTTCGATCTTGCTGCCGCAGCCGGACAGGAGAGCGGCCAGCAGACACAGGCACAAAACGGATGCAAGAAGCTTTTTCATAATGGTCCCTCGGTAATTAAAATTTGGACTATATCATACCAAATCGCGCACGGTTTGTCCATACGCTTTGAATTCTCTTGACGGCGCGCGCGGCGAGTGGTATCATGCAGCGTACCATCCCCTATTTTAATAATGTATGGTAAAGCAGGAGGACAGCATGGAGATCATCATTGTCGGCGCGGGAAAGGTGGGCTACGCGGTGGCGCAGCAGCTTTGCGCCGAGGGCCACAGCATCACCGTGGTCGATCGACTGCCGGAGCGCATCGAGCTTATCACCGGCACGCTGGATGCCAGCGCCATCTGCGACGAGGCCGGCATCGACAGTTTGCGTCTCGCGGGCGCGGCCGGCGCCGATCTGCTCATCGCCGTGACCGATTCCGACGAGGCCAACATCCTCTGCTGCATGACGGCGCGCAAGCTCGGCGTGAAGCAGGCGGCGGCCCGGGTGCGCCGGCCGGAGCGGGCGCGCGAGGTGTATTTGCTGCGGCAGGAGCTGGGGCTGATGACGGTCATCAATCCCGATCAGGCGGCGGCGCGGGAGATCTCGCGCGTGCTGCGCTTCCCTTCGGCCTCCACGGTGGAGCCGTTTGCCCGCGGGCAGGCGGAGCTGGTGGAGTTCACGCTGTCGGAGAAAAATCCCCTGTGTCATATGGCGCTGCGCGATTTCCACAGCACCTATGGCCGCGGCATATTGATCTGCGGTGTGCGCCGCGGTGCGGAGGTTTGCATCCCCGGCGGCGATTTCGTTTTGCAGGCCGGTGACATCGTGAGCGTGGTGGGCGCGCCGAAGGAGATCCATGGCTTTTTCCGCGCCATGGCGATCTTCAAGGGCCGCGTGCGCCGCGTGATGATCCTTGGCGCGAGCCACATCGGCCGGTATCTTGCCGGACAGCTTCTGGACATGGGCATCCATGTGAAGATCATCGAAAAGGACGCCGATAAGTGCGAGCTGTGCCTTGATGAGCTGCCCAAGGCGGACATCAGCTGCGCCGATGGGGCCAAGCCCGATGTGCTGCATGAGGAAGGTCTCGGCGAGGCGGACGCCTTCGTGGCGCTCACGGGCTCGGACGAGACGAATCTCATCATGGCCGCGTGGGCGAAAAGTCAGGGCGTGGAAAAGGTCGTTTGCAAGGTGAACGAGGCGTATTTCCTGCCGCTCGCGTCGTCGTTTGGGCTCGATGAGCCGGTGCGGCCGAGCAGCATCGCCGCGCAGCAGCTCGTGGCCAGCGTGCGGGGGCTTGAAAACTCCGCGGATGAAAGCGCGCTGGAGAGTTTGCGCCGCATTGTGGACGGAAAGCTCGAGGCGCTGGAATTTCAGGCGCGCGAGGGCTCGCCGTGCGTGGGCGTGAGCCTTCAAAAGCTGCCCATCCGCAGCGGCGTTCTGGTGGCGGCCATCATTCGTACGGGGCACTGCTTCATCCCCGGCGGCGGCGACTGCATCGAGGCCGGTGACCGCGTGATCGCTGTGTCCGGGCACAGGGGCATCCGTGCGCTCGAGGATATTTTAGAGGGGTAACGGGCTTTGAATTACCGCTTTGTTGGACGAATTTTGGGCCAGATCCTGCTGATCGAGGCGGCACTGCTTCTGCTGCCGCTTCTGGCGGCGGCCCTCAGCGGCGAAAATATTCTGCCGTTTCTATACACGGCGCTTTTGGCGGCGGCGCTCGGCGGCGGGCTGATGCTGGTGAAAACGCGCGAGAACGATTATTACGCGCGCGAGGGCTTTGTGTCCGTGGCGCTGAGCTGGATCGTGATAAGCCTTGTGGGCGCGCTGCCGTTCGTGCTGTCGGGCGACATTCCGAACTATGTGGATGCACTGTTTGAGATCATTTCCGGCTTTACCACCTGCGGGGCTTCCGTGGTGGCGGAGGTGGAGGGGCTCAGTCGGGGCGTTTTGTTCTGGCGCAGCTTTTCCCACTGGATCGGCGGCATGGGCGTTCTGGTGTTCATGCTGGCCGTGATGCCCATGAGCGAGGAGCGCAGTATGCACATCGCGCGCGCGGAGATGCCGGGCCCCGTCAAGGGAAAGCTCGTGCCGCGTATGCGCCGCACGGCGCGTATCCTTTATATCATCTACATCGTGCTCACGGCGGTGCAGACCGTGCTGCTGATGGCGGGCGGGATGAGCTTTTTCGACGCGCTGCTGCATTCGTTCGCCACGGCGGGCACCGGCGGCTTCGGTATTCACAGCGCCTCCGTCGGCTGGTATGACAGCGCGTATATCGACATCGTCATCACGGTTTTTATGCTGCTGTTCGGCATAAATTTCAATCTGTTTTATCTCATTCTGCTCGGAAGCGCGGTGCGCGCGCTGAAAAACGAGGAGCTTTTGGTCTATCTGGGCCTCGTCTTGTTCGCGGGTTTGACCATCGCGGCGAACATCGCCCCGCTTTACGGCGGTTTTTTCCCGGCGCTGCGGTATTCGTTTTTCCAAACGGCGTCCATTGTTTCCACCACGGGCTATGCCACGGCGGATTTTAATCTCTGGCCGTCGTATTCCAAGGCGGTTTTGATCCTGCTCACGATCACGGGTGCGTGCGCCGGATCCACGGCGGGCGGCATGAAGATCAGCCGCGTGGTGCTGCTCGTGAAATACGCCGTGTTCGTGGTGCAAAAGCAGTTGTCCCCCCACAGCGTCCGCCGCGTCACGCTTGACGGCGAGCGCATGGACGAGCCCACCCTGCGCGCCACCTGCGGGTATCTGGCGCTGTATTGCATCACGGTGGTGCTGGCGTTTTTGCTTTTGAGTTTGCAGGGCGTGGACATGGAAACGACCTTCACGAGCGTGCTGACCTGCGTTTCGAATGTGGGGCCGGGGCTTGGCCTTGTCGGGCCGAGCGGGAATTTCGGTTTTTGGAACGCCGGAAGCAAGCTGGTTTTGTCGGCCTGTATGCTGCTGGGACGGCTTGAGTTTTTCCCGGTTTTGATGCTTTTTGCCCCCGGTGTTTGGACGGGACGGCGCGATGCGCGCTTTTGAGACATAGAAAGGACAGAAATTTTACCTATGACGATCGCACTTATTATTTTTGTTTTGATGTATGTGGGCATGCTGGCGTTTCCCAAAGGCCGCGTGGCCTTCGCTGTGGGCGGCGCGGTTTGTATGCTGGTGTTCGGCGTTTTGCCGCTGGGCGCGGTGGTGGGAGCCATCAACTGGAACGTGATCCTGATGATCGCGGGCACGATGGGGCTGGTGAGCCTGTTCATCGAAACCGGTATGCCGGCGCGGCTGGCCGATCTGATGCTGAAAAAGGCGCCGAACGCCTGCTGGGCCATCGTGCTGCTGGCACTGTTTGCGGGCATCGTGAGCGCGTTTGTGGATAATGTGGCCACGGTGCTCATGGTCGCGCCGGTGGGCCTTGCCATCAGCCGCAAGCTCGATGTGAACCCCGTGCCGGTCATCGTGGCCATCGCGGTCTCGTCCAACTTGCAGGGCGCGGCCACGCTCGTCGGCGACACGACCAGCATCCTGCTCGGCGGCTATGCGGGCATGAGCTTTGTGGATTTCATCTTCTGGCAGGGCAAATTCTCGATCTTTTGGGCCGTGGAACTCGGCGCGGCGGGAACGGCGTTTATTCTCTATTTCCTGTTCCGCAAGGAGAAAGCGCCCGTCCTGTCCGAGCGCATGACCGAGGTGGACGATTACGTTCCCGGCTATTTGATGATCGCCGTGGTGGCGCTTTTGATCGCGGCGTCGTTTATCACGATCGGCGTGCCGGTGCTGGAGGAGCTGAAAAACGGTTTGATCTGCATGGCGGTGTGTTTGTTTGCGCTGGTGCGCGCGTGCATCCGCCGCCGCGGCTTTGCGCCGCTGAAGCTGGTGGCCTCGGAGATGGATTACGCCACGCTCGGGATGCTTGCGGGTCTGTTCGTGGTCATCGCGGCCATCGAAAACGCCGGCATCATCGACGCTGTGGCGGATTTCTTCGCCCATGTGGGCGGCGGCAGCATCTTTGGTCTTTACACGCTGATCGTGTTTGCCTCGGTGGTGCTGTCGGCCTTCATCGACAACATCCCCTACGTCGCGGCCATGCTGCCGGTGGTGCAGGGCATCGCACTGCGGCTGGGAGTGGACCCCGTGGTTTTGTATTTCGGCTTGCTCACGGGCGCCACGCTCGGCGGCAATCTCACGCCCTTCGGCGCCTCGGCCAACGTGGCCGGTATCGGCATTTTGCGCAAGGAGGGCTACGAGGTGAAAAATCGCGACTTCTTCCGCATCGGCGTGCCGTTCACGCTCACGGCGGTTTTGATCGGCTATCTGTTCATCTGGTTCGTTTGGGGCTGAGGGGCCAAAAAGAAGCGGAGCTTCCCGAGGGAAGCTCCGTTTTTGCGTTCATCGCGGCGGCAGGTTTTTCTCAAAATCCGCGGCGAGGCGGCGTTCGTTTTCAAAAAAGCCCGACACCATGGCGTAAAATTGCAGCGAGGCGGCGCTGAGCAACTTGCCCGCCGGACGCACCATGCCGATGCACGCCTCCGGCAGGGTCTCGCGCACGCGAAGATATGTAAGCGGCAGATCGGGGTCGCTTTTGAGCAGCTTCAGATAATGCGACACCGGCGTGATGCTCAGGGCGCCGCCGGAAACGATCATGCTCTGTTCCACGCGGCCGTCATCGCACTCGAAGATAAGCTGCGGGCGGAAGCGCCCCGTGCGCTCAAGGCCGCCAAACAAAGTGCGGTCGTCGCGCGCCAGATTGCACACGAAGCGCTGCCCGTCCAGCTCCCGCAGCGAAACAAGGCCGCGTCCGGCCAGCGGGTGGTCGCGCCCGAGCGTGACGATGCGCTCGCAGGAATCAAGGCGGATGTATTCAAGATTCGCCTGCTCCACGGTGCCGAAGCAAAAGCCCAGATCGGCCTCGCCCGCCAAAACACAGGCGGCGATCTCGTCGTTGCGGCGGCTGAGTTCCCGCAGCGACAGGGCGGGATGGTCCGACAGGAAATCCGCCAGAAGGCTCGCCATCAGGTCCACGATGCTGCTCGCCACGCGCACCTGCTCGTTGTATGCCTGCTCAAAGCGGCGCGTTTCGGCGATGCCCTCGTCCAGCCGGTCGAGCACACTGTCCGCGCAGGACAGGAAGATGCGCCCCGTGGGCGTGAGCTTTATCTTGCCGCGCTTGCGCTCAAACAGCGCCACGCCGAGCTCCTGCTCCAGCCGCGTGATCGAAACGGACAGATTCGGTTGGGCCACGTATAAAAGCTCCGCCGCGCGGGAGATGTTCTCCGTTCGCGCGATGGTGCGGAAGTATTGAAGCTGCTGAAGATCCATCGTTTCGCCTTTCGTTTCAGGGGTCTATGTTGAATGCGTCGCGGCAGGCATCGTAGCGCGCCCAGTCGCCGCCGCCGTTCCATGTCATATAGCCGCCGGTCAGTCCCGCATCGAACAGACCGCGGATCTGCGCGCCCACGTTTTCGCTGTAGTAGCGGTTGTAGGGCGGTTTGATGGCATCGTAGCACTGGATCCATGTGCGCACGCGCGCGGGCGTGGGACACTCCGTTTGGCGCTCCACCGCGCCGGCGGCAAAGTATTGATAGATCAGCTCATACGGATGCTCCCACGGGTTCCAGTCGCCGATGGGGCCGTAGTGGTCGGGGTAGGGCATCGCGCTGATCACGTCCACCACGTTGGAGATGGCGGGCCAGTATTGCCCGTACTGGGCCACATAGGCGTTGGCCGTTTCGCCGAACACATCCGCCGACAGCCATACACCGGCCTCGTGCAGATTGTCCGCCGCGTACATCAAAAAGCGCTGGATGGCCTGGGCCTTGGACTCGGAGAAGTGATTTTTGAAGTCCACCGCCGTGGAGTTTGCGGATTCCGAAATGCCGGAGGGGCAGCGGATATAGTCAAACTGGATCTCGTCAAAGCCGAACCACTCCACGGCCTCGAGCGCCGTGGCCAGCTTGTACTGCCACGCCTCGCGCGAAAAGGGCGAGAGGAAATAGGAACTGTCCGCCTGCTTGGGCGAGCCGTCGGGATTCGTGATGCCCCAGGCGATGTTGTCATCGTAGCAGCGGGGGTCGTTGAAGCAGGTGATGCGGCCGATGACGTAATAGCCCGCCGCCTTGAGCGCGGCGATGGTCTCGGCATAGGTCTCGCGCGCGTTGCGCGCGGCGTTGTAGGAGGAGGGCGAGAACTGCGCCATCACGTCCGATGGATAGGCCACGGCGCTGCCGTCGATGATGTCCACGCAAAAGGCGTTGATGCCGCTGTTTGCGGCGGCGTCCAGATAGTTCTGATAGCCCTCGATGCATTCCGGGTCGCTGGGGATATAGAGCGTTTTGCAGGTTTCGGGCATGGCGGTGTTCGCCGTGAAATCCTTTTCGCGCGCGCGGTAATCCAGCGCGCCGGGGTCGCCGCCGCCGTAGGGGTCGCCGCGATCGGCGTGCAGCGCTTGCAAAGCCTCGTCCGCCACAGCGGTCGCCTCGGCTTCGTCCTTCGTCACATACTCCGCGCGGATGTAGCCCTCCGCGCCGGCCTCATCCGCCACATGATACATCCGCACCCGCCCGTCCTCGCGGATGGTGTCGCAGCCGAGCACGGTCAGCGCCGCGCCTTTTTCGGCCAGACGGGAGGTATCCAGCTCGATGCCGTCCGGGGAGAGATAGTAGCTTGTGGTCGTGTGAACATACACCATCGGCTCGCGCACGCAGGCTTCATGCGTTTTGGCGATGGCATCGGCGGCAAGATAGCCCTCTGTGCCGTCCGCAAGGCGGATGTGTTCATACAAAACCGGCACGCCGTGGCCATTTATCTCGCCGCCCTGCTCGATCTCAAGCGCCGTGCCGCGTGCCACGGTCGTAAACGGCTCAAAATTTTCGTCGAGCAGCTCAAGCGCCGTGCCGTCGGAGGCGGCGAAGCCGGACAGCCACACGGGCGGTTCGGGTGTGGGTTCCGGTGTGGCGGTGGGTTCGGGCGTGGGCGTTATGGCGGCGGCCTCGTCCAACTCGCGCAGGGCGCCGAAATTTATATATAGCAGAAGCGCCGCGCACACGCACAACAGCGCGAGCAGCGCGATTTTCAAAGCCTTGGCCATGGATCTGCCTCCCCGGTGGGTTTTCTTATATTATAGGCGCTGCGGCGCAATTTGTAAAACAAAAGCGAAAAAGGGCGGCTCGGATTGTCTTTTCCGCGCCGATGTGGTACAATCGCAGACAATGGTAAAATGCAGCGCAAGGGGGAGATACGATGGATAAAGTTTTTGATCTCATCGCCAGGGAGCAGAGGCGGCAGGACGACAATGTCGAGCTGATCGCCAGCGAAAATTTTGTGAGCGAGCGGGTGCTGCGAGCCGTGGGCTCGTGCCTTACCAATAAATACGCCGAGGGCTACCCCACCGAGCGGGAAACGGGCAGCAAAGGCCGGTATTACGGCGGCTGCCGCTGGGTGGACGAGCTGGAGCAATACTGCTGCGACAAGTGGCGCGAGGCGTTCGGAACGGATTATCATGTGAACGTGCAGCCGCACTGCGGCTCCAACGCCAATCTGGCCGCGTTCATGAGCGTGCTCAAGCCCGGCGATGCGATCTTGTCCATGTCGCTTTCAAACGGCGGCCATCTGACCCACGGTTCGCCCGTCAATTTCAGCGGCAAGCTCTTCCGCATCGTCAGCTACGATGTCACGAGCGAGGGCTTTATCGACTATGACGATCTGGCGCGCAAAGCGGAAAGCGAGCATCCCGCGCTCATTCTGGCGGGCGCTTCGGCCTACAGCCGCATCATCGATTTTGAGCGCATCGCCGCCATCGCGCGCGGCTGCGGCGCGTATTTCATGGTGGATATGGCGCACATCGCGGGACTCATCCTCGCGGGCGACCATCCCTCGCCGTTTGGGCTGGCCGATCTCATCACCACCACCACGCATAAGACCCTGCGCGGTCCGCGCGGCGGTATGATCTTCTGCAAAAAGGAGCTTGCGCGCAAGCTCGACAGCGCCGTTTTCCCCGGCACGCAGGGCGGCCCGCTCGAGCACGTGATCGCCGGCAAGGCGGTGGCGGCGGAGGAGGCCTGCACGCCGGAATACCGCGAATACATCCATCAGCTCGTGCGCAACTGCAAGGCCATGTGCGATGAGTTCATCCGCCTCGGCTATGACGTTGTGACCGGCGGCACGGACAATCATCTGTTCCTGCTTGATTTCTCCAAAACCCATCCGACGCTCACCGGCAAGGCCGTGCAGGATCGGCTGGAGGATTTCAACATCACGCTCAACAAAAACACCGTGCCCAACGAAACGCGCTCGCCTGCGGAGACCTCCGGCGTGCGCATCGGCACGGCGGCCATGACCACCAAGGGCTATAAGGAAGCCGATTTCATTGCCGTGGCCGATAAGATCGACGAGGTCATCCGCTCCATGACGGCGGAAAACTGAATCATACAACAAGGCCGTCGGACGCAATTGTCCGGCGGCTTTTGTGTGCCGCGGCTTGACAGAAGCGCCGCCGCGGGGTATTATTGTTTGGCATATCCGGGTGTTGCCCAGTTGGTAGGGCGCCAGCTTTGGGAGCTGGAGGCCGCGCGTTCGAGTCGCGCCACTCGGACCACGTCAGAAGAACGCGGTGGTGTGCAGAGGCTACGCCTCTCGCACAGGCCCGCGTTCTTCTTCCGTTCAAAACCACGACCACTTTGTTGGGTCGTGGTTTTGTTATAGGGCGGTGGTGTACTGGGGCTTTCATCGGACTCGAAACCAACGCAGTGTTTCGAGTCCGAAAAGCAGGCGCAGCGGAGCGATTCAGCTTTGGCGTTTACGCCGAAGCGGTTGAGCGCAGCTTGTGCCGACGCGGCCCGCGTTCGTCTTCCGTTCAAAACAGCAACCACTTCGTTGGGTTGCTGTTTTGTTATAGGAGCGGTGGTGTGCAGAGGCTACGCCTCGTGTAAAAACACCCGCCCTTTGGTCGGGCGGGCGGGATTTCAGAAGGTGTGAACTTCGGGGTCGGCGGTGAAGGAGCTGAAGGTGGCCACGGCGTTTTTCAGGTAAAGCACCTGCGTGTTGCCGTCGTTTTCATCGTACATGGCGCGCAGACTGGTGTAATCGTCCAGCATGGACTTGCGCGCTTCCACGCGGTCATCCTCCACCAGTTCGCCGGCCACGCGCAGCCACACGCCATTTTTGAACGCGCAGATCTCGCATTTGGGGTTGGCGGCGAGCTGCTGGGACACGGGCTTTTTCTTGCCGGTTTGGATGTACAGCTTGCCCTCGAAGATGTGAGCCGTGCCGAACGGGCGCACGCGGGGCTGGTCGCCCTCCACGGTGGCGAGATAGTAGGTGCCGGCGGCCTTGAGAAATTCGCAGACTTTTTCCATGAAAGGAACCTCCGTTGATTGGATTTAATTGCTTATAGAATACCGCGAAACCCCGCGTTTGTAAAGAAAAGCCCGATCCGGTTTCGGATCGGGCTTTTTGTGATTTGGTTGCCTTAGGCAGCGGGCTCAGCGGAGGGCTCGCCGGAGGGCTCGCCGGAAGCGCTGGGATCGCCCATGACCATGTTGCTGGTGTCGGCAGCGGGAGCGCCGGCCTCGACCCAAGCGTCATAGGTCAGGATGATCTCGTTGGAGAACATCGGGGTCAGGTAGGTGCAAGCCTCGACTTCCTCAGCGGTGGTGCAGGCAGCGATGGCGGCAGTGGCGTTGGCCTTCTCGCTCTCGTTGGGAGCGCCGGCCTCGGCATAAGCGCTGGCATAAGCCTTGTAGCCTTCCAGATCGGCAGCGGGAGCGGCAGCAGGAGCGGCCTCGGGGGCGGCTTCCACGGCGGGAGCTTCGGTGGTGGCTTCCTCGGCGGTGTCGCCGCAGGCGCACAGAGCAACGACCATCATGACGGCCAGAAGCAGAGCGATGAGTTTCTTCATTTTGTAAATCCTCCAAAAATTTTTGATTGCAATGCCAGTTGCACCCTGCATTATAAGTTGCCCGGCCGACTTTGTCAACCATTCGGCAAGAAAAATCCCCCGCGAGGGGGGGATTTTTAAGCGCTTTTGCTCAGAATGGCTGTCCGCCGGGGCCACCGGGGCCGCCGGGGCCGCCGGGGCCGCCGGGGCCGCCGAAGCCAAAGCCGCGCTCAGAATACGAAACGGACGAGAACGTGAAGGTTTTGGTGGTGCTGCCCGCCGTGAGCGTATAGGTCTCGCCGATGGTGAAATCGGGGTGGCTGACCACAAGGCAGCTGGCCCAGCGATAGGGCGTGTAGGTCATGACAACGTTCCCCTGCGCGTCCGTGATGACACACTCGGTGCCCGCGGAAAGGCCGCCGGACAGGGTGAGCACCGCCGCGCACTGGGTAGAGCTGGTGGAGGCGCTCTCCTGCATACCGGAGTTGCCGCTCGCAGCCAGGATGCCGCCCGTGACAACAAAGCTGCCGCCGGAGTCGATGCCGTTTTCCATGGTGCTGCCGTCGGTGGAGGACGTGATGCGGCCGCCGTTTATATAGATCGCGCCGTTGGAGTCGATGCCGTCGCCGAGATTGGAGGTGGTGCCGGTGACGAAGATGTCCACCTCGCCGCCGTTCATGGTGAACACGGCGGAGTTTCCGAAGCCGCCATCGCCGGAGGAGGCGTTGATGCCGTCGTTGACGGAGTAGATGTCGACGTCACCGCCGTTGATGGTAACGGTCCCGGCCTCGATGCCCTCGAAACAGTCGGAGATGGCAACAACGCCGCTTTGGATGATGAGATCGGTGTCGGAATGGATGGCGTCATCGGACGAGCAGATGTCGAGCGTGCAGTCGGCGATCTCAACCATACCGGCCGCGTGGATGCAGTCGTCTGCGCTGTTGAGAGTCAGGGTGCCGCCGGAAATGGCGATCGCGCCGTCGGCCTTGATGGCCTTGCAGCTTTCTTCGGGCAGGTCGTAGGTTTCCGTGCTGGCCGAGCCGAAGCCGAAGCCGGGGCCGCCCATGCCGCCGGAGTCAACGCGCCGGATGGCGTTGCCGCCGCCGCCTGCGCAGAGGATGTCAAGTGTGCCGCCGGAGATGACCACATCGCCGTCCGATTGCAGGCCGTCAAAGCCGGAATCGATGGTCACCGTGCCGCCGGAGATGGTGAGCAGGCTGTCGGTCTTTATGCCGTCGCCGCCGCAGGTGACGGTAAGAGTGCCGGAGGAAAGCGTAAAGTCCACGGCGTCCACGCCGCGCTCCCCGGCTGCGAGGGTCGCTGTGCTGCCGCAGAGCGTGACCGTCTCGCCTTTGAGGGCATCGGTTCCCGCGCTTACATTCAGCGTGCCGCCGGAGAGGGTAACGATGCCGTCGCCCTTGGCCTTCACACCGAGATCGGCCGCGGTCACATTCACGGTGCCGCCCGTGAGCGTGAGCGCATCCGAGCAGCGCAGACCCGCGCCCGCCGCCGCCAGCGAAAGCGTGCCGCTGCCGCGCACCGTCACGGCGCTTTTCGACTCAAGGGCCACGCCGTTTTCGTCCGCCGGAGCGCTCTGGCGAAGGGTGTTTTCGCCGGACAGCGTGAGCGTAAGGGATGCGCAGTCGCGCGCATACAGCGCCCAGATGCCGCCGGAAATGGAAACGCCGTTCAAAATCAGCTCCACATCGCCCGCGCAGTCGATCGTGATGCAGCCGTCCAGCGCGCCGGAGAGGCAATAGACTCCGGCCTTGGAGATGAGCAGCTCGTCGTTTTGAAGCGCCGCACCCTTGCCGCCGATCTGGGCCCGGTCGCCGGACAGAACGATGGAAACGGCCTCGCCCGCGGCAACAGGCTCCGAGGCGGCCGCGCCGGTCGGGTCGATGACCGCGATGGTGTCGCTCTCCGCTGCGCAGCCCGCAAGCAGCGCAAGGGACATACATAATAGAAGAATAAACAATTTTTTCATCATGCCTTGATAATAACGGCCAGGGAAAGCTTTGTCAAGCGCGTCGGCGCAAGCGCGTCGGCGCAAGCTTCGCTGTGACTCGCTTCGGCGTGAACGCCAAAGCTCGCCCGCTCCGCTGCGCCTCCTCTTCCAAACCGAATCGCTTCGCTGGATTCGATTTGGATACCTTGCCGACGCAAGCGCCAAAAAGAAACCGGCACAGCTCCTTGCGGAGCCGTGCCGGCGAATGCTAAGGTTTATTTCTCAGTGGAGACGAACTTAGGCGTCCCAGCCCTCATAACGGCCGTACTGAGGATCGTTGTTGCCGGAGACGGTGGTGAACATCTCGAGCATGTTGATGGGGTCGTTGAAGTCGGCGATCCAGCCTTCGCGGGCCACATCGTAGTTGCCGGCCTTACGCTCTTCCAGGAACACGTTCCAGTCCATGACGGAGATGGTCATGTCGATGCCCAGAGCAGCGAAGTCCTGCTGCATGGACTCGGCGACGGCCACGTGGCCGGTGTTCTCGTTAACGATGTAGTCGAGCAGCAGCGGGGTCTCGTCGGACAGCATGCCGTCCTCGTCGAACTGGAAGCCGGCGGCCTTCAGCAGCGTGCGAGCGCGCTCCAGAGTGCCCTCGTAATCGTTGTTGATGCCGTAAGCGTCGTAGTAGCTGCTGTCAGCGCCCTTGAACACGCCGCCGTTGCCGTCGGCCATGCCGGCGGGGATGTAGGAGTCAGCGGCGACCTGGCCGGTCTGGCCAACGTTCTCGCAGATGTAGTCGCGGTCGATGAGGATGTTCAGAGCCTCGCGCATGCAGGCGGCTTCCTCGGGGGTCTTGTCAGCGAACAGGTCGCTGGTGACGTTGAAGGCGACATAGTAGGTGCCGAGGTTGTCAACAACATAGAACTCGGGGTTGTCGATCAGGGAAGCGGTCTCGTCGGTGGGGACGGAGTCGATGAAGTCCACGTCGCCGGCGTTGTAGGCGGCATAGATGGCAGTGTCGTCCGCGGAGAGCATGTACTCAAGGGTCTCGACGGTGACGTTGTCAGCATCGTACCAGTAGGGGTTCTTGGTGTAGGTCATGGAGGTGTCGTGGCTCCAGCCGGTGCAGACATAAGCGCCGTTGGACACGAAGCCGGCCTCGGTGCACCAGGCGCCGGGGTTGGTTTCCCAATCGGCAGCGGCCTCAACAGAGGACTGCTTCACGGGGTAGAAGGTGGGGAAAGCCATCAGGTCTTCCATGTAAGCGCAGGGAGCGGACAGAACGAACTCGAGGGTCACGTCGTCAATGGCGGTGACAGCCAGCTCGTCGGGGTAGCCGGCGAAGCCGGAGAACATGTAGCCGTAGTCAGCGGCGGTGGCGGTGGAAGCGGCGCGCTTCCAGGAGTACTCGAAGTCGGCGGCGGTCAGATCGGAGCCGTCGGACCACTTCAGACCCTCCTGCAGGGTCACGGTGTAGGTCAGGCCGTCCTCGCTCAGCTCGTAGCCGGTGGCGCAGGCGGGAGTGGTGACGCCGTCTTCGGTGTAGGTGTACAGACCGGAGAAGGAGTTAACAGCCAGGCAGGCGCCGTCAACGGAGGAGTTGAGAGCGGGGTCGAGGTAATCGGGCTCGGAAGCGAGGTTGATGCGCAGGGTGGTGGCGCTGGGAGCGTCCTCACCGAGGGTGGCGTACATGAAGAACTTGTTGCCGAAGAGGTTGGAATAGATGCCCTCGACATAGGACTTCTGCATATAGACGTCGTTGTAGTAGTAGACGGGGATGACGCCGTAGTTGGACATCAGGATGTCCTCGGCCTTGTGCATCAGGTCAACACGAGCGGCGAAATCGGTGGTGGTCTTGATCTCTTCGATCAGCGCGTCATACAGGGCCCAGTCGTTGACGGGGTCGATGAACGCGTCGCTGACGAGATCAGCAGCGTTCGGGATCTCCTCGGTGGTCTCTTCCACCGCGGTGGTGGGCTCTTCGGCCGCGGGCTCTTTCTGGGCACCGCAGGCGCACAGAGCGAAGACCATGGTCAAAGCAAGGAGAAGTGCAAGGATCTTCTTCATTTGTTTTTCCTCCAATTAAGAATTTTTATAACAGACCCGCACGGGGCGGGCCCCGTCATACAGAAAGGACAGGGGTTTGACCTGTGGGTCAAACGGCAAGAGGGCCGGCCCTCTTGATGGCTTTTCGGCGCTTAGTCTATAATTGGGGACATTATATTATAGCTTTTGCCGAAAAACAAGGCGAATGGATTTTTTTGTTCAGTTTGTTGTGTTTGTGGGGGTTTACTGGTTCCAGCAGGCGACAAAATGACCATTCCCGCGGTCTTCCAGCGGCGGGCACTGGCACGCGCACTGCTCCGTGGCAAAACGGCAGCGGGTGCGGAAGGCGCAGCCGGACGGCGCGTTGAGCGGGCTGGGAATGTCGCCGGAGAGAACGATGCGCTTGCTGGCGCGGGCGATCTTCGGGTCCGGAATGGGCACGGCGGACAGCAAACTCTGGGAATAGGGGTGCTGGGGATGGTCGTAAATTTCGTCCGCATCGGCCAGCTCCACGATCTTGCCCAGATACATCACGGCGATGCGGCGGCTGATGTGGCGCACGACCAGCAGGTCATGGGCGATGAAAAGATACGCCACGCCCAGCTTTTCCTGCAGCTCCTCGAACATATTGATGACCTGCGCCTGAATGGAAACGTCCAGTGCGGAGACCGGCTCGTCGCACACGATGAACTGCGGGTCAACGGCCAGAGCGCGGGCGATGCCGATGCGCTGGCGCTGGCCGCCGGAGAACTCGTGGGCATAGCGCGTGGCGTGCTCGGCGTTGAGGCCGACGTATTCCATGAGCTCGAGGATTTTCTCGCGGCGCTCTTTGCGATTGGAGTAAAGGTGATGCACATCCAGCGGCTCGCCGATGATGTCCTCGACCGTCATGCGCGGGTTGAGCGAGGAATAGGGGTCCTGGAACACCATCTGCATTTTCTTGCGCATCTGGGTGATGTTCTTTTCGGTCACGGCCTCGCCATCGAAGAGCACTTCGCCGGCGGTGGGCTTGTAGAGATGGAGCAGCGTGCGGCCAACGGTGGTCTTGCCGCAGCCGGATTCGCCCACGAGACCGAGCGTTTCGCCCCGACCGATGGTGAAGGAGACATCATCGACGGCCTTGAGGGGCTTGGTTTTGAAAAAGCCGGTGCGCACGGGGAAATATTGTTTCAGCCCGCGAACGTCCACCAATGTATCCGCGGCAGACGGCGTGACGGATCGCTTGTTGTCACTCATGGCTTTCCCCTCCTTCCCCGGCCTCCAGCATGGCTTTGACGTTCATCCAGCAGGCGGCTTTGTGGTTTTCGTTGATGGTCAGCTCCTCCGGCATCTCCGTCAGGCAGATCTTCATGGCCGCGTCGCAGCGGGCGCAGAAGGCGCAACCTTCGGGCATGTTGAGCATGTTGATGGGTGTGCCCGCGATGGGGATGAGCTTTTTCTTCATGTTGTTGATGCTCGGGATGGAACGCAGCAGACCTTTGGTGTATTCGTGCTTGGCGTTGTAGAAGATCTCGTCTGCCGTGCCGCGCTCGCAGATGCGGCCGCCGTACATGACCACGATGTTGTCGCACATATCGGCGATGACGCCGAGGTCGTGCGTCACGAGGATGACGGCCATGCCGAGCTTTTTCTGCAGATCCTGCATCAGCTCGAGGATCTGCGCCTGAATGGTCACGTCCAGCGCGGTGGTGGGCTCGTCGGCGATGAGGATGTCGGGCTCGCACGCCAGCGCCATGGCGATCATCACGCGCTGCCGCATACCGCCGGACAGCTCATAGGGGTATTGCTTGACGCGCTTTTCCGGCTCGTTGATGCCCACCAGCTCCAGCATCTCCACGGCGCGGGCCTTGGCCTCGGCGCCTTTTTTGTCGGTGTGCAGCTCGATGGCTTCGCACAGCTGGTTGCCGATGGTGAAAACGGGGTTGAGGCTGGTCATGGGGTCCTGGAAAATGATCGAGCAGCATTTGCCGCGGAAGTGGCGCATTTTGCGCTCGGACCATTCGGTGATCTCCTCACCTTTATACTTAATGCTGCCGCTGACGATCTTGCCGGTGTCGGCCAGGATCTGCATGATGGAGTACGCAGTCACGGACTTGCCGGAGCCGGATTCGCCCACGATGCCGAGGATCTCGCCGGGGTCAAGGTCGAAGCTCACACCGTTGACGGCCTGCACCTCGCCGGAGTCGGTAAAGAAGGATGTGTGCAGATCCTGCACGCTTAAAAGATGTTCACTCATGCCGCTCACCTCTTCAGTTTGGGGTCGAAGGCGTCGCGCAGACCGTCGCCGAGCAGGTTGAGACTCAGCACGATCAGGCAGATCGCCACAGCCGGGAACACCAGCTTATACGGATAGCTCTGCAAGCCCTCGCGCGCGGCGTTGGCCAGCGAGCCAAGCGACGGCATGGGCGCCTGAATGCCAAGGCCCACGAAGCTGAGGTAGCTTTCCGTGAAGATGGCCGAGGGGATCTGCAGGGCGGTGGACACGATGATAACGGAGATGCAGTTGGGAAGGATGTGCTTGCGGATGATGCGGCCGGGCTTTGCGCCGATGGAGCGCGCGGCGAGGATGTATTCGTTTTCCTTGATGGAAAGGATCTGGCCGCGGATCAGGCGGGACATGCCCACCCAGTACAGAAGACCGAACACGATGAAAAGCGAGACCATGTTCGTGCCGAGTGAGGCGAGGAACGTGCCGCTTTTGAAGTGGAGCACTTCCTTCAAAACCACGGACAGCAAGATCACGATGAGCATATCGGGCAGCGCGTAGATGATGTCCACGATGCGCATCATGATAAGGTCTACCTTGCCGCCTAAATAGCCGGATATACTGCCGTAGAGCATACCGATGATAAGAACGATGATACTGGCAAACAGACCGACGACCAGCGAAACGCGCGTGCCGTACACCACGCGGACGAAATAGTCGCGGCACTGCTCATCGGTGCCGAAGATGTGCGGGAAGCGGGTGCCGCCGTCTTCAATGTATTTCTGCTCGGCCTCGCTGTAGGTGAAGGGGGCGAGATTCTTCGCGCCCTTGTCGCGCTTGCCGTTTACGGAGAGAATTTCCTCATAGCCGTAGGGAACGATCATGGGCGCGATGATGATGGTCAGAACGATGATCACGAGCAGCACGATGCTCATGACGGCCAGCGGGTTTTTGAACAGCTTGCGCATACCGTCTTTGAAGAAGGAGGTGCTTTCGCTCATAACATCCTGCTGGCGCTTTTCCTCCTCGGTGGCGGGCTCGAATTTTTTCAGATCGAGCTGAAGGCTGAGAATCTGCTTTTTGGGAACGGAATTGGTGTCAACGTCTTTCATGAGGCTCCTCCTTTCGTTAATCGTAGTTGATGCGCGGGTCGACCAGCTTGTAAAGCAGGTCGCAGATGAGGTTCGCGGCCACCATCAGCACGGACAGGAAGATGGTCGTGGCCATGATGAGGGGATAGTCGCGGTTGTTGATGCCGCTGATGAACTTGCTGCCGAGACCGCCGATGGTGAAGATGGTCTCGACGACCATGGAGCCGGTGATGATGTAGGCGATCTGGGGGCCGGCATAAGTGATGACGGGGATGAGGGAGTTGCGCAGCGCGTGCTTGAAGATCATCTTCCACTTGGCTACGCCCTTGGCGCGGGCCGTGCGGATATAGTCCTGGCTGAGCGCGTCAAGCATACTGGTTTTGGACAGACGCGTGATGTAGGCCATGGGATAGGCCGCCAGTGCGATGACCGGCAGGAAGTAGCTCGCGCCGTCGGCACTCCAAACGGGGAACCAGCCGAGCTTGATGCAGAACACCAGCAGCAGAAGCGTTGCCAAAACGAAGCTCGGCACCGCCGTGAAGAGCGTGGAGCAGAAAATGATGACGCGGTCGGGGAATTTGTTTCGCATCAGCGCGGCCAGCGAACCGAAGATCGTTCCGCATACCAGCGCCACGGCGATGGCCATCAGACCAAGTTTGGCGGAGGTGGGGAAGGATTCGCCGATGATGGCGGAAATCTCACGGCCGTTTTTCAGCGACACGCCCAGATCCCCCTGAAACAGCTGCTTGAGATAGTTCACAAACTGCACGGGCACGGGCTTATCCAGTCCGTAGCGGGCTTCCAGTGCCGCAATGGTGTTCGCGTCCAGAGCCTTTTCGCTGTTGAAAGGGCCGCCCGGGACGGCGTTCATGGTGAAAAACGTGATGGCGCATATAATGAAAACCGTTAATATGGCCAAAAGGATACGCTTGACGATATATCGTGCCATATCCTCTCTCCTTTCTGATTGATTTCCGTATTTTGTTTATGAACGGCCATTCTGTCGGAAACGGCTGTCATTTCCAAACAGCTGGCGTATATAAAACCAGCGTATATTTTAGCATACAAAAGCCCCGAGGTCAAGGCTTAATGCACGCCCACGGTGAACATTCGTGCGCGCAGGGCGGTTATACCATATAATATATCCGAAAACGGGCGGAAAAGCGGACACAATATCTTGCGCATAGCGCAGATTTCAGGTAAACTGGGCATGAACGATAAAAGGAGGGACATCTTATGGCTTCCAAGGTTTACTGGTCCGATATGCGCACGCCCGAGGGCGGGCAGTCGATGCTTCAAAAGCTGGAAAAGCTGCTCAAGGCATCGGATTTTGAATCGGTTCCCATGCGGGGGAAATATGTGGCCATCAAGCTGCATTTCGGCGAGCCGGGCAATCTGGCGTTTCTGCGGCCCAACTGGGCCCGCTGTGTGGCGGATGCGGTGAAGGAAAAGGGCGGCAAGCCTTTCCTGACCGACTGCAACACGCTGTATCCCGGCCGGCGCAAGGATGCGCTGGAGCATCTGGAATCGGCGCAGGAAAATGGTTTCTCGCCGCTGAGCACCGGCTGCCAGATCATCATTGCGGACGGTCTGCGCGGCACGGAGGAAACGCTCGTTCCCGTGGCGGGCGGCGAGTATGTGAAAGAGGCGAAGATCGGCGCGGCCATCATGGAGGCCGATGTGTTCATCAGTCTCACCCACTTCAAAGGCCACGAGGCCACCGGCTTCGGCGGCGCGCTGAAAAACATCGGCATGGGCTCCGGCAGCCGCGCCGGTAAAATGGAGCAGCACGCCGACGGTAAGCCCGAAGTGACGGAAAAGGCCTGCATCGGCTGCCGCCGCTGCGGCAAAAACTGCGCCCAGAGCGCCATCGATTATCCCAAGGGCAAGGCCGTCATCGACCATAGCAAGTGCGTCGGCTGCGGTCGCTGCATCGGCGCGTGCCCCATGGACGCCATCCACGCCGGCGAAAGCAGCTCCAACGAGCGCCTTTGCCGCAAGATGGCCGAGTACGCCAAGGCCGTGTGCGATGGGCGCCCCTGCTACCACATCGCCATCGTGACGGACGTGTCTCCGGTTTGCGACTGCTACGGCTCGAACGATCTGCCCATCGTGCCGAACATCGGTATGTTCGTGTCGTCCGACCCTGTGGCCCTCGATCAGGCCTGCGCCGACGCGGTGAACGCCGCGCCCGTCATCCCCGGCAGTCTCATCGGCGATCATCCCCACGGTGACCATTTCCACGCCGCGAACCCCGATGTGGACTGGCGCGTCACGCTCGAGCACGCGGAAAAGCTCGGTCTCGGCACCCGCGAGTATGAGCTGGTGAAGCTGTAATAAATCAATATAGCGCCGCTTTCTAAAGCGAAACAAAAGTCCTGTTCGGCTTTTCTGCCGAACAGGACTTTTTCTTTTATACAATATAAATTATGCGAATATCGCGCCGCCGGCGCCTATTGTATTTTCAGATACATATAGTCGAAGGGGATATCCTCATTTCCGATCTTAAAGAAGCTTTCATGCGTGCCGAGTTTCTGAAAGCCGAATTTCTCATACAGATGGATCGCGGACGCGTTGTCGCTGCGAACCTGCAGATCGATCCCGTCAAAGGAATTTTCCCGGGCAAAGCGGATGATCGCATCCAGCAGGAGATGGCCGACGCCCTTGTTCCAATACGCCCGCAGCACAGCGATCCCCAGATCGCCGCGGTGCTGCATCCGGCGCGGCAAGCGGCTCAAGCCGGCATCGCCCACGATCCGGCCGTTGTCTTTCGCAACCAGCATGATCTCGTCGCAGGAGTTCTCCGCCTGTTTGATATGCGCCGCTTCTTCTTCGACTGTAAAGGGCAGGCCCTCCGCGCCGAAGGTGAGATTGTCCGTTTCGCCGCCGATCTGCCTGAGATATTCCAGCATCGCCGCCGCATCCATGGGGGATGCTTTTTCGATCACGATACTCATGCCGCTCTCTCCTTCCGAAAATGTCCTGCCATCGTTTTTCACAGCGTTTCGAATATCGCCGCGCCCCGATTCATGAGCCAGCGCCAGCACAGCCACGCGGCCAGCGCCAGAACGACCGTCACAGCCGCGAGATACACCGTCGGGGACAAAACATCCACCAGCGGCCAATAGCCCAGCGCCGGCACGAGCGCCAGCAGCCATCCGCCAAACAGCGTGACCGTTACGGCCATGCTCTGCTTGACGGGCTGGGTCTCGCTCGTCCAGGAGAAATTCGGCTTGCGCAGTCCGAGCATCAGACCCAGTGTGCCCATCAGCGCGATGAACGCAAGCGACGCGGCCATAAGCAGCACGCTTGTGAGCGCATCGAGCCGCAAAACGACGGCCAGCGCCACGCCCAGCAGCACCGCCGCCGGAACGTTTAGCAGAAAATGCATCGCATCCTTGGCCCGCAGTACGTCCTTCGCTCGCACCGGCAGGCTTTGCAGCAGCCACAGGCTCTTGCCCTCGAGCGCCACGGACGGCGCAGAGATCGTGTTCATCGACGCGGCCAGGCAGAGCATCGAGGCGGCCAGCACCGGCAGCATGGCGGAGACCACGGGAAGCTCCTGTGCGGCCATTTCGACATAACCGCGCAGAAGGTCGAGCTTTATCAGCGCAAAAACGGCCACGGCGGCCATGAGGATCAGGCCGAGTCCCGTGTTTAGCATATAGGTGGAGCTGGACGCGAAGCGGCGCAGTTCCTTGCGCAGAAGCGTGACGTGGATGCCGCGCTGCTTTGCCTCGCGGCGGCGGTAGGCGGTCTTCCTCTCGCCGGAGGTGGCGGTGGTGATGCGCAGAAAACTGCGGGACATGACGAGCATCAGTGCGGCAAAGCACACCGCGGCGATCGCGATCGTGACCAGAAGTCCCACGACACTGCCGCAGGCGGCGCTGCCGAGCTGATACAGCGGCCAAAGCGAGTTCTGCACGGCCTGTGCCACGGCCTCGGCGTTTGCGACGATCGACTGGATGCAGCTTGAAAGCTTGTAATAGAAAAAGTAGTATACAACGATGAACGCGAGCGACAGAAGCACCGTTATGAAGCTGCGGTTTTTCAGCTTCGTGGACAGCAGTGCCACCAACCAGCCGAGCGCGCAGGTGAGCACCAGCACAAATATGCCGATCACCAGCAGCAAAACAAGCTGCGCAAGCAGCGCGCCGATCGTTCCGCCGCTGCAAAACCACGGCACGACCATGGCCGGGACGAACGCGATGGCCTCGTACAAAAGGCCCATGGCGTAAACGCCCGTCATGCGCACGAGCAGAAGCTTCACCGGCGGGATGGGCATGGACAAAAGCAGGTCGTTATCCTTGGCCAGATACAGGCTCGCATAGGTGTTGAACACGCTGCCGAACACGCCCAGAACGATGGAAAACAGCGCACACAGGATGTAATACACCCTTTCGTAGCCCAGCGGGGCAAGGCCCTGATACAGCATGAGTTCGAACATCCCTATGACCACGCCGAGCAGTGCGAAGATGGCGATGTAGAGCGCGACCATGCCGATCGTGCCGCTTTTAGAGCGCAGGGCGCCGGTTTTGCGGCTGCGGAAGTAGAACTGGTTTAGCTCAAGGAATTGTTTTTTCAGCAGAGCTTTCAGCATGGCTCAGCCCTCCAGCTCCAAAAATACGCTCTCGAGCGAGGCGTCGCCGCGCACCTCGTCCATCGCTCCGGCGCGGATGAGACGGCCGGATTTGATGATGGCGACCTTGTCGCACAGCTTCTCGGCCACTTCCAGAACGTGGGTGGAGAAGAAGATCGCGCCGCCGTTATCGCACAGCTCGCGCATCATTCCCTTGAGCGTGTGGGCGGCTTTCGGGTCAAGACCCACGAACGGCTCATCCATCACGATCAGCTCCGGCGCGTGCAGCCACGCGGCGATGATGGCAAGCTTCTGCTTCATGCCGTGGGAATAGGCGCTGATGGGCTGGCCCAGATCGTCCGTCAGCTCAAAGGCGGCGGCGTAGCGCTCGATGCGCTCGGTACGCGCTTCGGCGGACACGGCGAAGATGTCGGCGATGAAATTCAGATAGCCGATGCCGGTCATGAAGTCGTAAAGATCGGGATTGTCCGGGATATAGGCCAGACGTTTTTTGCCCTCCAGCGGTCTCTCGCGCACGCTTTCGCCGGCGATGAAAACCTCGCCCGCGTCCGGACGCAAAATGCCCGCGATGCACTTGAGTGTGGTAGTCTTGCCGGCGCCGTTGTGGCCGATGAAAGCGTAGATCTCGCCCGGCTCGATGCGCAGCGTGAGATCGTCCACGGCCTTCACATCGCCATATTTCTTGGTAAGATTCTCAATACGCAGCATGGGTCACACCTCCTCGTCCGACGGCGCGATATCCTGCACTGCACCAAGCTGCTCGGCGGCCGCGCGGCAAAGCACGGAGCCCACGATCAGCAGCGCGCCCAATGTGATCGAGCCGTCCAGACTGAAGCGGAACGCCGCGTCATAAAGTCCCGGCACGAACGCCTGCGCGATGCCCCAGCCAATGGCCGAAACGAGCATCGTGCCGTAGGGCACGGCGATGGCCAGAATGCCAAGGCGCTTGAGCTCTTTGGCTCCGGCGACGGTGAAGGGCGTTCCGGCCGCGAGGACGTTTTTGAAGTAAAGCTCACCGAAGCGGCTGACCACGCATTCCGCCGCGGCCATCAGCATCCCGACGACCATGGTGCCGTACAGCATGGACATGGTCATATCCGCGCTCTGCTCAATGAGCCCGTGGATGGACACGCCGCCGAGTTTGAAGCTATCCTCGGGCAAAATGGCCACGCTCACGATGCCGACAACGCAGCCGATCGCGCCCACAAGGCAGCAGATGTAGATGATCTTGCTCAGGATGCGGCCGATCTTGGCGAGCACCTGCAAGGTTTTCAAACTTTTCACGATTCTTTTCCTCCTGTCATTACTCTCGATACCATTTAATATAGCGCACAACGTGCGTCCGGGTCAGACATAGCCCGCCGGGTCTTCCGGCAGAGCGGCATCCTTTTGGGGGATGATCCCGGTGCGGTCGTCCGCCGGAGCCTTCGCGCCGATCACGAGCCGCCGGAACATCGAGCCGAGCAGCTCCGCCTGCTGCGCCTGCGTGTAATGCACCAGGTCACAGGCGATCATGCAGCAAAGGCCGTGGGTGTAAACAACGAGGCTGGAAAACAGCCAGTGGGCATTGTCCTCCGAAAGGCCGAAGCTCGTCTGCAGAAGCTCGATCATCCGTCCCAGCAGCCCCTCGGCCTGAACGTAATGCATGAGCGGGTTTTCCGCGCCGGGACGCATGAACAGCAGCGCGTAAAGCTTCGGCTCCTCGTCGGCGAAGTGCAGACACTCAAGTCCAAACCCCTTAAACGGCGGATTCATGGCCATCCCATCCTCGGCGTAGCGGTCGAACTTGGCGCGCGCGGTGTCCATGGCGGCGCGGCGGATGTCCTCCACGCTTTGGAAGTGGGTGAACACGCTCGGGGCCGAGGCGTTCAGCCGGCGCCCCAGCTCCTGCGCCGTGATGGATTCGATGGAGCTTTCGCGGATGATGTCCAGCGCTGCGTCCAGCAGCGCCTCGCGGGTGTATTTCGGTTTGGCCGGCATAGGCTCGCCTCCAATGCTTAATTGATGTTTCGTAACGCCTGTTTCTTAACGCGCGTTAATAATACGCCTGTGTGCCGTCCTTGTCAAGAGGGAATATGGGCAAAAAGCGCTTAATCTGATGAAGATTTTGGTGAACAAATTTGGCGTTTTGACGAAAGTTTTCAATTTTTCCCTTGAAGTGGGTTACATAATGTGCTAAAATCGTTGCGCTTGAAAGCAAACCAAAAGGAGAAAGGAAGACTGCAATGAAGAAAACAACCAAGCTGTTTGCGCTCGTGACGGCATTTTGCATGCTGCTGTCGCTCGGCGCACTGGCCGCCTCCGGCGAGGCGGAAGAATACGACGTCAACGCCGCCCGTCAGGAAGCGTTCGGCATCGTGACGGCTTCCGGCGAGGCCTCGGCCTCCGAGGAGATCACCTATGACAACTATGTGGACGAGTCGGCGAGCTATGACCGCTTTGTCTTCGACGGCACCACCTACGGCGCGCATGACGGCTATCTCACCGTCACGGTCGAGGGCGTGGAGGTCGATCCCTCGGCGCTCGACGGCGAATACAGCGATGTTGTGTTCACCGTGACCGGCCAGATCCCCGCCTTTGTGGACGGCTACGCCTCCGCTTACCGCACCGCGCTGTATTACGATGCGGACGGCCTGAACGAGGATCTTTCCGTCACCGCCGCCGTGCTCGAGGGCGAGTATGACGACGAAGGCGCTTCCGATCTTTACATCGAGTCGCTGAACAAAAACTTCGAGGGCATCATCTTCGGCGGCGGCGAATACACCATCGACGGTTTGCGCATGGTGGCCGAGGGCAACGGCGCGAACGACTTTGCCGGCGTGGGTGCGGGCATCGCGGTCGGCGGCGATGCGACTGTCACCGTCAACGACTATGAGTTCATCGCCCACGGCATCATCCGCCACGGCGTGTTCGTCGGCGGCGACGATCTTCAGAACCCGGCCGAGCTGACCGTGAACAACGGTCTCATCCTCACGGGCAACCCCGTGGACGAAAACGGCGAGGCCATGTATCAGCCGGAATCCGGTATGTCCATGTATGCCTCCCCCTGGATGCTTGGCATCGAGCCGACCGCCGAGGTGCGCTCGCAGCTGATGGCCTCCACCGGCATTGCCACCTATAACGACACCGTGATCGTGTCCTCCGGCTGGGGTGTTGTGTCCTCCGACGCAGTGGACGGCGGCGAACACTGGGGCGACTACACCATCCAGATGAATCTCAACGACTGCATCCTGGACTTCACCGGCAACTCCGGCTATGTGTCCTATGCCATTGGCGCCACGCATAACACCTTCACCAACTGCATCATCGGCAACGCCATCGCCTCCGGCGCGCTGGACGATACCATTGAATATGTCAAGGACGAATACGACTACGATCTGGGCTATGAGTCCGACGTGGAGATCGACGCCGACGGCCGCGCCTACAACACCACCTATGCGCTCATCGTGGCGAACGAAACCTCCGGCGGCACCTTCGACAACTGCATCTACACCGGCCAGTACGGCGTGATGTACCACAAGACCAACAACGTCTCCTATGTTCCCGGCGCGACCGACAACTCGTCCGATGAGCTGTTTGCCGACGGCAGCACCGAGATCCGCGACAGCGAGTTCTACACCAAGGGCGCGGCGCTGCTCGTGAAGGCCTGCACCCCCGTCATCAACGTGGAGAACACCAAGTTTGAGTCCGAGTCCGGCGTTATCGTGCAGCTTGCCACCTGCGATGACCCCGGTATGGGCAGCCGCTACTTCAGCGAAAAACTCGATCTGACCGCGCCGGTCGAGGCCGACCCCGCGTACGATCCCTATGACTACAACACCAAAAACCAGACCATCTTCTCCTACAACGTCAAGAACATGATCAACGACGTTCAGGTCTCCTTCACCGACTGCAACGGCGATACCGCGCTCAACGGCGATTTCTACAACTCCATCTCCGTTTCCACCACCGGCGAGGGCATGACCTGGTTTGGCCAGAACCTCATCCTGAACTTCTCCAACTGCGAGATCAACGGCAACGCCAGCTCCTCCTCCGCCCTGCATAACGCCTACACCGGCTACTACGATGCCGAGGGCAATGAAGTCGAGGCCGATTCTCTGGAAGAAGCCATCGAAAAGGGCGCCGTGGAAGGCCGCATCACCTCCGACAACGCCACCTATCTCGGCTGGATGACCAACACCATCTCCGCGCCCGTGAACAACGGCGTTTGGGTCTGCCTGTCGGACGGCTCCGTCTGGACGCCGAACAAGACCTGCTTCCTCACCGTTCTCGATGTGGAGGAAGGCTCCGTCATCAACGGCAACGTCACCATCGACGGTGAGATCGTGGACGTCACGGCCGGTGGCCACTGGACCGGCAACATCAAGGTCATGCCCGCCGGCGGCATCGATGTTGTGGATATCGAAGGCGAAAGCTATGTCGCCCTCGACGCGCTGAAGGCGTTCCTCGGCCTGTAAGCGAAAGCAAAATCAAAGGCTCGGAGCAATCGCTCCGAGCCTTTTTGTTTGTCAGAAAGCACTTTATCAATCGGTTCTGTCGGTTTTGTCCTGCGGGGTGGCGTAGGTCTGCGGGGGATAGTTGGGCTTTGCGGCGCGGCGCTTGCGGCGGCGGATGAGCAGGATCACGACCAGCGCGATCACACCCAGCAGCACGAGCACCGGCAGCGAGATGAGGATGAATTCCAGCAGATCGGAGAAAAAGCGCCCGATGCCGCGCAGGGTGCGCGAAAAGCCGCGCGCGATGTTCGCCCAGTAGCCGAGCTCCTCGGTTTCCACGATCTCCTCGACCTCCTCGACCGTCAGATGCAGCGTGGAGTAGCTGATGAGACTGTCCCAGCCGCGCAGATCGGTGGTCAGGCTTTCGATGTTGTAGCGCACCTCGGCCAGCCGGTCTTCGATGTCCAGCATATCCTCGACCGTTTCGGCCTTTTCCAGCATGGCCAGCAGCCGGTCCTCCTCCGTGCGGTAAACGGCGAGACGGCTTTCCGTGTCGTAATACGCGCTGGCCACGTTTTCGGCCGTGATGGAACAGTGGGACACATGGCCAAGCTCGGAAAGACCCGCGGTCACGCTCTCAAAGCTTTCGCGCGGGATGCGGATGGTGTATTCCGCCGAGCGCAGGCTGTTTGCGTGGTAATAGCCGCCGCGCAGGCTGCTCGCTTCCAGAAAACCGCCGGTCTGCTCGATGAGCGACTGCACGGCCTCGCAGCAGGCGTCAAATTCCAGGGTCTCGATCTCGGCGTGGCCGGTGTAGATGATCTTGGAGGTGTCGATATCCGTGGAAGATCCGGCAGTGTTGCCCGCGGAGCCAACGGAAAAGTCCGCGGCGGACTCCGGCGCCCCGTTTTCAAGCGGCGCGGAATCCGCGACCTCATAGGCCTCCTCCGTTATGGCGTAGGTACCTTCGGACGGGGCGCGGTCGGCGCTTTTGCCGCAGGCGCATAGTCCGGCCAACGCGAGCAGGGCGAGAATGAGAGCAAGGGCTTTCTTCATATTCGTATCCTCCGTTTGAAAAAAATCCGCTTCGTTTCATGGGTTTTGGTCATAAGACGAAGCGGATGTTTATTTTGTTCCCGATTTTAGTAGGCGACGCCCCAGAAAATGTCCGTGGTGCATTCCTTGCCGCAGATGGGGCAGCGGCCCGTGGTGCCGGACTGGTCAAGCGGCATGCAGCGGCTGGACACGCCGGCCTTTTCCTTCATGCCAAGCTCGCATTCGAGACTGCCGCACCATTTCGTGCGGGCAAAGCCGCCGCCGTTTTGCACCATCTGCTGCACGTCCTGCCAGGTCTCCAGTGCGTAGGTGTGCTCGGCCAGATTCTTCTCGGCCATGGCGTAGAGATTGTCGTGAACGTCCTGCAAAAGCTTGGGTATGGCGGTCTCAAGCTCCGCGAGGGGGACGAATACCTTCTCGCCGTTGTCGCGCCGCGCCACGCAGCACTGGTCCTTTTCCATGTCCTTCGGGCCGATCTCCACGCGCAGGGGCACGCCCTTCATCTCGTACTCCGCGAACTTCCAGCCGGGGGAGTTGTCGGAATCGTCGAGCTTGACGCGCAGACCGAGAGCCTCGATGCGGGCCTTGAGCGCTTCGGCTGCCTCGGTCACGCCGGGCTTATGCTGCGCGATGGGCAGCACGACCACCTGCGTGGGCGCGATGGCGGGCGGCAGAACAAGGCCGTTGTTGTCGCTGTGGGTCATGATGACGGCGCCGATCAGACGCGTGGAGGAGCCCCACGAGGTCTGGAACGGATATTGCAGGGTGTTGTCGCGTCCGGTGAAGGTGACGTCATAGGCGCGGGAGAACTTGTCGCCGAAGAAGTGGCTGGTGCCGGACTGCAGGGCCTTGTGGTCCTTCATCATGCACTCGATGGTGTAGGTGGCCTCCGCCCCGGCGAATTTTTCTTTGTCGGTTTTGCGGCCCTTGACCACGGGCATGGCCAGCGCGTCGCGGCAGAAATCGGCGTAGCAGTTGAGCTGCTGCTCGGTTTCGGCAATGGCCTCCTCGGCCGTTTCGTGGATGGTGTGGCCTTCCTGCCACCAGAACTCGCGCGAGCGCAGGAACGGCCGCGTGGTCTTTTCCCAGCGGATGACGGAGCACCACTGGTTGTAAAGCATGGGAAGCTGGCGCCAGCTTTGCAGAATGTTGTGCCAATGGTCGCAGAACATGGTCTCGGACGTGGGCCGGAAGGCCAGACGCTCCTCCAGCTCCTCGCTGCCGCCGTGGGTGATCCACGCCACTTCCGGCGCGAAGCCCTCGACCAGCTCGCCCTCCTTTTTCAGAAGGCTCTCCGGGATCAAAACCGGCATGGCCACGTTCACATGGCCGGTTTTCTTGAACATGCCGTCCATGATGCGCTGGATATTTTCCCAGATCGCGTAGCCATAGGGCCGCAGGATGAGAAAGCCCTTAACGGAGGCGTAGTCCACCAGCTCCGCCTTGCGGCAGATGTCGGTGTACCACTGGGCGAAATCGTCCTCCATGTTGGTGATCTGCTCGACTTTTTTGTCCTTTGCCATAATATATCCTCTCTGATCTGCGGCCTGCGCGGGCCGCCTCATTTTCGTAACAACTTATTTTATATGTGTGCGCCGAGCTTGTCAAGCCGGATTGACGCGGCGCGGGAAATATGGTATATAATAATATTCGTAGTATTTTACACTTTCTTCGATTCGAGCGGGAGGCACGACTTGAACAAACAACGATTTCTGGCGGAGCTGCGGCGGCTGCTCGTTTTTATGACGGAGTCCGACCGTGCCATCGTCATGGAAAAATACACCGCCAAGTTTGACGCGGCAGGTGAGGATGGCGAGGCGGCACTGATCGAAAAGCTCGGCTCGCCCACAAAGGTGGCCATTTCGCTCTCGCGCGGCTATGTGGCCGGACAGATCACGGCCGAGAGCAAACAGCGCGAGGCGCTGAAAAAGGCGGAAAAAACCGCCCGTGCGGCCAAGACCGTCTCCGCGGACGATTATGACCCCGGCGCCATAGACGATGACCCCATCGCCATCATCATGCGCTCGCTGGACGAGGCGGCCGAGGACCCCGACGATGAGATCGAGGAATACGGCGCGGATGAGGATGACGACGACGAATACGACGATTACGATGAGGACGACGAATACGAGCGTCCCTATCGTCCGGCGTATCGCCGCGTGGGTGCGCCCATGCCGAAGGCCGCGGGCGTCACGGTGCTTTCGCTGATCCTGCTCATCGCGGGCGTTCCCCTCGCGGCGCTCACGCTGGGCGTGGCGCTGGTGTGGCTGCTGCCGGGTGCGGCGGGCGTGATCGCGGCGGGACTGGCCGCCATCGGTGCGCTGTGGTGTCTGGGCTATATGGCGGATGCGCTGCTGCTTCTGGCGCTGGCGTTTTTGATTCTGGCCTTGGCGCTGCTGCTGGTGTTCGGCGGCGTTTGGCTTGACGTGAAGCTGATCGGGCTGTTCGTTCGCGGCGTGCGGGCGCTTTGCGACGCGCTGCTTGGAAGAAAGGTGGCCGTGGAATGAATGCGATGAGAAAAGTTTGGAAGATCTTCGCGCTTTTGGCGCTGGTTTGTCTGCTTCTGGGCGTGGCGCTCACGGCGGCGGGTTTCTTCGCGGGCAGCTCGCCTGTGACCGTGATGAACCACGGATATCTGGACGAATATTTCGTGCGCCTTGAGACCAACTGGAACATCTTCCTGCGCGATCTGAGCGCGATTTTCGGCGGATAAGCGAATATTTTCTACCGGCACGGGCTTTCTGTGCCGGCATTTTTGCGTTTCGGGGCTTTTTGAATGAAAAAACGGCAAAATTTAAGCAAAAACCCCTTGCAATCGGGCGGCGATGGTGTTATCATGTTCGCACGTTATGGACATTTAACCGCCACGGAGGGACAATCTATGCCGGAAAACAACAAAAAATACTATCTTGTGGAGGGCAGCGCGCTGCCGGAGGTGTTCATCCGCGTCACGCAGGCGCGCGAGCTTTTGGACACGGGACGGGCCCAAACCGTTGCGGAGGCGGCGGCCATGGCCGGCATATCCCGCAGCGCGTATTATAAATACCGCGATACCGTTTTGCCGTTTCGCGATCTCGGCCGCGGCCGCATCGTCACATTCCAGCTTCTTTTGGAGGATGTGGCGGGGATGCTCTCGGCGGTGCTGGCGCTGTTTTCAAGCCACGGCGCGAACATCCTGACCATCAACCAGTCCATCCCCTCCAACGGCACCGCGCCCGTCACCATCACGGCGGACACGGCTTCGCTGAATGTTTCCACGGAGGCGCTGCTTTCAAGCGTTTCGGCCTTGGAGGGCATCATCAAGGCATCGGTTCTGGCGGGGTGAGGCAGATGGAGAAAAAGAGATTTGCGGTTTTGGGCTATGGCACGGTGGGCAAGGCCGTTTGCCGCGTTTGGAGCGAGCTTTCGGACGCACCCTTGGCGCAGGGGCCGATCCTGGTGCGCCGGGCGCATGAGCCGGATGAATTTTCCGCGTTTATGACGGACGATTTCGCCGCCATCGAGGCCGATCCGAGCGTGGCCGTCGTGGCGGAGGTCATGGGCGGCACGGACGCGGCGTGGGAGTATTCCCGTCGGGCGCTGCTGGCCGGAAAAAGCGTGGTTTCGTCGAACAAGGCGCTCGCCGCCGAGCGCGGAGCCGAGCTTTGTGCGCTGGCGCATCGGATGGGCGTGAGTTATCGCTTCGAGGCAGCCGTTTGCGGCGGTATCCCGCTGCTCGCCCCGCTCACGGAATCGCTTGCATCCAACCGCGTGGACGAGCTGTGCGGCATTTTTAACGGCACCACGAACTATATCCTCACGGCCATGGAACGCGAGGGTGTTTCCTATGCCGAGGCCCTCTCCCGCGCGCAGGCGCTGGGCTATGCCGAGGCCGACCCCACCGCCGATGTGCAGGGGCATGACGCCGGACGCAAAACGGCGCTGCTCGGCTCGCTGGCGTTCGGAAGGCGCGTGCGCTTTGAAGATATGTCGGTTTCCGGCATCACGGAGATCACGCCGGCGGATCTGGAGCTGGCGGACGCGCTGGGCTACGGCGTGAAGCTGCTGGGCCGCACGGGACGCGGCGCGGCGGGGATCTATGCCTTTGTTGAGCCGCATCTGGTGCCGAAGGGCGCGATGCTCGGCGCGGTGAGCGGCGTGATGAATGCCTGCGTCATTCAGGCCAGTGCCGCCGGAGAACTGATGTTCTATGGCCCCGGCGCGGGCGGACGAGCCACGGCCAGCGCCGTTTGCGCGGATATTCTGGCCGCCGCGCGGCATCCGGGCGACTGCATGGAACTTTCGGGCGAGGACGCGGCGCTGCTGCCGCCGGAGACGATCGAGTCGCGCTGGTATGTGCGTGCCGAGGCGCAGCCGGATGTGCTTTTGGCGGCCTTTCCCGAGGCCGAGCCGGTCTATGGCTCCAGCGGCGCGTGCGCGTTTATCACGGGGCCGTGTTTGCCCTCGGCGCTGGCGGCGGGACTTGAGGCTGTGAAGGGCGCGGTCGCGTGGCGCGTTTGGCAGCCGTGAATAGAATGGAGTGGGCCGAGGGCCCATATATGAGCGAATAAGGGGAATCCATATATATGTTGATCGTACAAAAATTCGGCGGCTCCTCCGTGGCGGACACGAGCCGTATCAAAAATGTGGCCGCGATCATCGCGGAGACATACTTAGCCGGAAACGAGCTGGTGGTGGTCCTGTCCGCCCAGGGCGACACCACGGACGAGCTTTTGGAAAAGGCCGCGGAGCTGAACGCCTCGCCCTCGCGGCGGGAGCTGGATATGCTGCTTTCCACGGGCGAGCAGCAGTCCATCGCGCTGATGGCCATGTGTCTGGAGGCGATGGGACTGCCGGTCGTGTCGCTCACCGGATGGCAGGCCGGAATGCGAACGGACGCGGCCTATGGCGATGCGCGCATCCGACGCATCGACACGGAGCGCCTGCGGCGCGAGCTGGATATGAAGCGCATCGTGCTGGTGGCGGGCTTTCAGGGCATTACGAAATTCGACGATGTCACAACGCTGGGCCGCGGCGGCTCCGATGCCACGGCGGTGGCGCTTGCGGCGGCGCTGCACGCCGATCGCTGCCAGATATTCACCGATGTCGAGGGCGTATACACCGCCGACCCGCGCAAGGTGCCGAACGCGCGCAAGCTTGAGGAGATCAGCTGCGACGAGATGCTGGAGCTGGCATCGATGGGGGCGCAGGTTTTGATGAACCGCTCCGTGCAGCTGGCCAAGCGATACGGGGTGGAGCTGGAGGTTTTGTCCTCCACGGCGCGAAAGAGTGGAACGATAGTCAAGGAGGTCACGAAAGACATGGAAGAGATGAAGATCACCGGCATTGCCAAGGATGAAAAGGTCGCCCGCATCACGGTCGAGGGTCTGTCCGACACGCCGGGCGCGGCGTTTAAGGTGTTCGGGGCCATCGCCCGTCAGGGCGTGAACGTGGATGTTATCATTCAGGCCAACGGCCGCAACGGCCGCAACGATATGTCCTTCACCGTGGCCCAGGCGGACGCGGAAAAGGCGCGCGAGGCCGCCATGAGCAAGCAGAGCGTGCTGGGCTTTGAAAACGTGTCCATCGACCCGGATATCGCCAAGGTGAGCGTGGTGGGTGCGGGCATGATGTCCAACTCCGCCATCGCGGCGCTGGTGTTCGAGGCGCTCAACGATGAAAACATCAACATCCAGATGATCTCCACCAGCGAGATAAAGCTCTCCGTTATCCTCGCGCAGGGACAGGCCGACCGCGCCGTGGCGGCTATCCACCGCAAATTCTTCGAGAATTAAAAATTGTAACTTTTTTAATTCTTCGACAAAATCCAACATCTTGTGCATGGCATCCCAGACCGACACAATCGGCTGGGATGCCTGATTTTTCAAGGAAAATTTGTAGTTGACAAGATTTGCATACTGTGTTACTTTGTTTCTATATCGTAACCGAATTGTAACTTTTATCACGCGCGAGGTGTCATATCATGAGTCAATCCACCACCCTGTTCTCCGCGCTCACGGCGGCCCAGCTTGCCGCGATGAACGCCGAGCAGATCGTGAAAATGGGGCGCGAACTCGTCTCCCAACTGGACAGTTGTCCGGAGGATTTCCACGGCAACATCTGGCCCGGCAGTATTCATTTTAATGAGGACGGAAAGGCTGTTTTGTGCTCCCGCAGCGATGCACCGGTGTCCGAGCGCACGCCCGAGCAGATCGAGTATATGGCGCCGGAGGCGTTTTGGGAAAACCGCTTCAGCCGCAGCGCCGATCTTTACAGCATCGCCCTTGTGATGTACACCGCCTACAACGGCGGTCATTTGCCGTTTATCACCTCGTCGGAACCGACGGATGTGGAACGTGCCCAAGCCCTGCGCACGCGCATGAAGGGCGGCGAGATCGTTCCGCCGGCGGGCGCGAGCGAGGCCGTGGCCGCGATCTTGCGCCGCGCACTCTGCTACAGTCCCGATGAGCGCTATCTCACGCCGCAGGCCATGCTGCACGATCTGGGCGAGACGGATGAGTCGCTGCCCTCCGAAGCGCCGGACGATGAGCAGGCGGCCGATCCCGAAGCGGCGGCGGCTGCGGCGGCGACCGGCATGGCCGGCGTGTCCGTGGTGGCAGAGCTGGCGGCCATTCCGAAGGAGAGCGTGCGCCCCGTGGAGGCGGAGGCGGGCGTGAGCGCAAGCAGCATTTTGCTGGAAAAAGAACTGCATGATCTGGATGAGCCCGCGGCCAAGAGCGCAAAGCCTGCATCGGAACCGCTGCGCGAGATCTTCACCGAAGCGGCAGAGCCGGAACCGGCAGCGCCCGAGGTGCAGGCCGAGCCCGAGGCGGAAACGCCGGTGATGGAGGAGCCCGCGGCGGAGGAAGCGCCGCAGGCCGAGCCCGTGGCGGAAGAACCCAAGCCCGCCAAAAAGCCGCAGCCCGAGAAAAAGTCGCAACCGGTATCGCAGATGGGCGGCAAAAAGAAGAAAAAGAACAAGACCGCGCCCAAGCCGGTCGAGGGCATCGTGGACATCCCCGCCGCGCCGGTCGAGACAAAGCCCGCTGAGGAAATAAAGCCCCTTGAGCCGAAGGCGCCGGAGAAAAAGCCGGTGTCTACGGCCAAAACAACCCCCAAGGCAACACCCAAGAGCGCACCTAAGAAGCAATACACCGTTCAAAAGGACATCGACCGCCGTCAGGAGGCGGCCGTGCGCCGCAAAAACCGCAGCGGTGCGGCCATCGCTATCGGCGTTGGCGTGGTGGTCATCGCAGGATTGATCACCGTGGCGGCGTATTCGCTGGGCGCATTCGAAAAGGAAGCGCCCGTGGCGCTCGTGACGGCATCTCCGGCCGCCGAGGCTACAGCGCAGCCCACCGAAGCGCCTACGCCTGTGCCCGAACAACCCAGCTATCGCTTCACGGCCACGGCCGTCGGCTTTGACTGGGATGAGCTGAAAAATGTCGGACTGGCTGTGCTGGAAAGCGAGGAGGCGTTTGATGCGGCCGTGGCCGCGGCCGAGAAGGCCGGACTTGAAAACGCATGGCTTGGCGCGCGCTATCTCGAAGCGGACGATGCACCGAACGGCGAGGCCGGCTGGTACTGGCTGGACGGCACGCAGCTTCCCGAAAACAGCGCCTTCTGGGCCGAGGGCGAGCCTTCGGCATCGGCCGGCGGACGGTTGATGATGCGCCGCGCGCCGGATAAGAGCTGGCGGTTTTATTCCGTGACGCGCGAGCAATTTGACGATAGCGAGTTCGAACGGCTCGGCTGCATCACGGACGGCAGCGGCATGGCGGCCATCCCCAGCCCGACACCCGAACCCACGGCGGAGCCCACGCCCGAGCCCACGGAAGAGCCGAGCGGCAACGCCAATTCCTACACCTACTATGCGCCGGTATCGGCGGCCACGGCGGCCCCGACCAGCGTTCCCACGACCGTTCCGACCGCGGTGCCTACTGCAGCGCCGACGGCCGTACCCACCGCCGTGCCCACGGCGGAGCCCACGCCCACGCCCGCGACAGAGAAATATAGTGTGGCCAGCAAGGGCAAATCGTGGACGGATGCCAACGCGGCCGGCTCGATGGCGATCGTGAGCAGCGCCGAGGACTTCACGGCCATCACGCAATTCCTTAATGACTACAACACTACGCATACGGATGCGCCGGTGAAGAATGTGTGGCTCGGGGCCGAATACAAGGCGGCCGAGGGCGAGAAGGTTGCCGGTTGGTACTGGTCGAATGGCGCGGTGCTTTCGACGAGTGACTCTAACTGGGCCGCCGGTGAAGCTTCCAAGACCGCGGGCTGCAAGCTGATGCTGCGTCTGGTGGACGGCACGTGGAAGTACTACGCCGTGACGGATGCGGAGTTTACCGCTGACAGCACGACCTATGCCAACACCGCCGCGCTCGCACCCAAGAGCTGAGCAATGAAAAAATCAACAGGCGCCGAAACTCTCGGCGCCTGTGTTTTGCCCGTAAAGAATTTTTCCGCTTTTGTTCATGCATTTGTCACAAGTGTGAGATACTATAAGCATGACGGCATCGGAGAGCGATGCCAGTATGAAAGCAGGGAGGCAGCATTATGAACGAAATGAACGAAAACAAGATGCCGGATCCCGAACAGGACTCTACCGGCTATTTCCGCCCGGAGGAAAAGCGCGAGGATTACAGCGATGCGGCTTTTTCGCCCGTGAGCGAGGAAAACGCGGGCTATGTTTACAGCCCCGGCCATAGTTGCTCGGCCGTGGGGATGCCCGAAACGAAGGAAAAAAAGCGTATGTCCGTGGGGGCGATCGTGGCGATCTGCGTGGTTTGCGCGCTGGTGGCCTGCGCGCTCGGCGTGGGCGGTACGCTTCTGATGACCCGCCAGGACGACAGCGCCGTGCTTCCCACGGTGGTCGAGGAGCAAGAGGACAGCGTCAAGCAAAACACGGTAAAGCCCGTGCTTGTCACCAGTTCCACGCTCGACTCCAGCGTGATGTCCGCCGAGGACATTTACGAAATGGCCTGCGAGCAGGTCGTCGGCGTGACCACGGAGATCACAGCCTATAACATCTTCGGCCAGCAGGTCAGCGGCGTGGTTTCCGGCACCGGCTTCATCATCACGGACGACGGCTACATCCTCACAAACTACCACGTCATCGAAGAAGCCTACGAAGGCGGCTATGACATCGCCGTGCTCACGCACGACGGCACGGAATACGCCGCAGAGGTCGTGGGTGTGGAAAGCGAGAACGATCTGGCGGTTCTGAAGATCGACGCGGTGGGCCTTAACGCCGTGACGCTCGGCGACTCCAACGAGATGAAGGTCGGCCAGACCATCTATACTGTCGGCAATCCGCTCGGCGAGCTGGATTACACCATGACCACCGGCATCGTGTCCGCCATGGACCGCAGCATCCGCACCGACTCGAACACCTCCGTGAATATGTTCCAGATCGACGCGGCGGTCAACTCCGGCAACTCCGGCGGCCCGATCTATAACGTTTACGGCCAGGTCATCGGCATCGTAACGGCCAAATACAGTTCCACCGGCGTGGAGGGCCTTGGCTTCGGCATCCCCATTTCCGATGCGCACTACATCGCCAATGAGCTCATCACGAACGGCTATGTGTCCGGCAAGGCCTATATGGGCATCACGGTCGGTACCGTGTCGTCCAGCGCGGCGCGGTATTATAACATGGTCGAGGGCGCGATGGTCCAGAGCGTGACCGAGGGCGGCTGCGCCGAGGCGGCCGGCTTGCAGCCCGGCGACATCATCACCGCCGTTGGCGAGACCGAGATCACCAGCCAAAGCGAACTGATCTCCGCCATCCGCAAGTATCACGCCGGCGACACTGCGCAGCTCACGGTGTTCCGTGCGCAGGAATATCTGACCTTCACCATCACCTTCGACGAGGCGCTGCCCGAGGAGGAAACGACCGAGGAGAACGGCGCTGTGCAGGACGAGGACGGCAACTACTCCGCCTCCGGCGAGATGGGCCCCGGCCGGTATTACGAATACCACGGCAACGTCGATCCCGGCGATCTGGAGGACTTCTTCGGCAGTTTCTTCGGCCGCGGCTGACAAAACGATATAAAAACAGGGTGCGTTGGAGCCGTTCCAACGCACCCTGTCTTTTTATCCGATTTTAATATCCCACGATGGAGGCGCCGCCGTCGACCACGATGGTCTGGCCGGTGGTATTCGCGGACCAGTCCGAGCAAAGGAACAGCGCGGACGAGGCGATCTCGTAAGGCGTGTTCATCACGCGGCCCGTGGGCACATAGTTCATGATGGGAGGCGGATTGCCGCCGGGGCCCTCATGCGGCGTGGTCACGCCGGTGTCAAAGCTGGCCGTGCCGCCGGGAGCCACGGCATTGACGCGCACGCCCAGATGGCCCCATTCGCTGGCCGCCTGCATCGAAAGCGCGACCACCGCGCCCTTCGAGGCGCTGTATGCCGCCGAGCACATCGGGGGAACCATGCCGCGGATGCCGGCCATGGAGGCGATGTTCAAGATCGCGCCGCCCTGCTGTTTCATGGACTGCTTGACGACCTGTTGCATCATGAAGAAGCAGCCGCGTGCGTTGGTGGCGAACACGCGGTCGAAATCTTCGGCGCTCAGTTCCAGCGCGTCGCCGCCGGTCATCACGCCGGCCGCCTGGATCAAAACGGCGATCTCGCCCAGCTCCGCGCGGATGCGCTCGACCACGGGGGCGATGGCATCGGGCTGGGAAACATCCAGCGCGTAGGGATGCACGTCGCCGGAATCGGCGAGCATGGCGGCGGCTTTTTCGATCTTTTCGGCGCTGCGGCCGATCATGGCCACGGTGGCGCCGGACTGGGCCAGAAGGTCGGCACAGGCAAAGCCGATGCCGCTGCCCGCGCCGGTCACAACGGCAACTTTGCCGGTGAAATCAATGAGCATATGGATATCCTCCTCTGTTTTTGTTTCCTGGGTTTATTTTACCGCAAACAGGGTCTGTGCGCAAGACTTCCTTTGCCGCGCGGGCTTTACAGCGCGGACGGATTTGATTATAATAAGAAGCAGAACAGGAGGCGAAAAACATGATCGAACGATCGGATTTTTTCGGTTATGAGAAATATGTCATCCGCGTGGGCGAGTTGGCGGTGTCCGTGCTCACGCTGGGCGCGACGGTGAGCGCCATCGAATTCCACGGCAAGCCCGTGGCGCTTGGGTATGAAACGGCGCAGGAATATCTCGACTGCGACAGTTGCGCGGGCGCCATCGTCGGGCGTGTGGCGGGCCGCGTGGCCGGGGCGCGCTTTTCGATGAACGGCAAGGAATATAAGCTCGAGGCAAACGAGGGCGAGAACCATCTGCACGGCGGCCCCAACAGCTTCGACAAGCGCCGCTGGACGGCGGAGATCCAGGCCCCGAACCGCATCCGCTTTGTGCTGCCCTCGCCCGATGGCGACAACGGTTACCCCGGCAATCTGCTCACGGCGGTCAGCTATTCGATCCTCAACGACACGCTGCACATCGACTTCGAGGCCGACACCGGCGCGGACACGCCCTTTGCACCCACCAGCCACATCTATTTCAATCTCGGCGGCACGGAGGATATTCTGTCCACGCGTCTGGCCGTGAATGCCGCGCAGTATTTGCCGCTGGGGCCCGACGGGCTGCCGCTGGGCGAGGCCGAGGCCGTGCAGGGCGACTATGATTTTTCCGAGCTGCGGCCCCTTGGCCGCGACTACGACGACTGCTTCGTGCTTTCCGGCAAGCAGGCCGCCATGGCGGAGGACGGTGGCGTGGGTGTTGCGATGCGCACGGACTTCCCCATGCTCATCCTCTATACCGGTGGAAAACTCAACGCCCCGCTGCACAAAAGCCAGGGCTTCTGTCTGGAGCCGTCGTTTGGCCCGGACTGCCTGAACCGGCCGGAGCCGCCCATCTTGCACAAGGGCGAGATGTTCCGCCGCTTCGCGGAGTATCGCTTCTATCGCCGCGAGGAATAAAAATGGCAGTATGAAGCGCGCAGCACATCATCATTCAGCACAGGGCGAGGAGTCATCTTATGGAATGGCAGCAGCTAGAGTATTTTTGTGAAACAGCTAAAATGGAGCATATCACCCGCGCGGCGGAAAAGCTTCATATATCCCAGCCGTCTCTGAGCACGGCGATCCGGCGTTTGGAGCTTGAGCTGGGTGTGCGGCTTTTTGACCGGCAGGGACGGAACATAAAGCTCAATCGCTATGGCGAGGCGTTCCTGGCCAAGGTGGAGCCGGCGCTGAAGCTGCTGGAGGATGGGCGGCAGGAGCTGCGTGCAATGGCCTCGGACGCGGAAAACCGCATTATGATATCTACGCCGTCGCTGTATTCCGACCCCGCCATCATGAAGCACCTGCTGACCCAGCACCCCAATCTGGTCATTAACCAGATCTATGTCACGGAAGCAACGCTGGTACAGATGCTGAAAAACAACAAGCTCGATTTCTGTGTGACATCGCTGGAGCTGAACGATGAGCAGGTCAACTGCGAGAATCTGCGCAGCGAGAACATGATGCTTCTGGTCAGCGGCGAGCATCCCTTGGCCGAGCGAACGGTGGTTCGCCTGGCGGATTGCCGGAACGAGCTGTTTATAACCGATATTGCCGGCAGCGCTTATCGAAAGAATCTGGAACGCTGCTGCCGGGCGGCTGGCTTTGTGCCGAAGTGTGCCTATGAAGGCGCCGGAATCCGCGATGTCATGGAGGCTGTGTCGCAGGGGATATGCGTGGCTATGGTTCCCGAACCGGCGCTGGCGACCAATACGGCATCGGATGTTCGGGGGATACGGATCGTGGATCCGTCGTACTCCATCACACTGAAAATGTATTGGCCTAAAAACAAGGTGGAGCGGAGGGTGGTCTCCTCTGTTCGCCAGATCATTATGGAACATTTCCGCTGAGGAAGCTCTAACGGAAAACGATCTTGAGCCCGTCCGCTCCTGCGGACGGGTTTTTATATGTTACAGGCTATGAATTTTGGGGCTCATAGCTAACACCGAATAGATACGCAATAATTAGATATTTGACAAACAAAGATACTCCGTTAATATAAAAGTAAACCTGAAAGTACAAATCGAAAAGAGAGGTGTCAGCAGCCATGGAAGGATTTTGTCATTATTGCGGACGGCCCATAAAAGGGGAGCCGGAGATCATCGTTCGCCGCGGCAAAAAGAAGGTTTACTGCTCGGACTTTTGCTTTAAGCTTGATTTTTACGATGCGCCGGTGATCACCTATGAGGCGCTGAAGGATATGTACAGGCAGCGCTGCATTGAAGTGTGGCTGGACGATTGAATTAGGGGGGATTAACAGGTGGTTAAAAATATGGAAGAACTGGCGGATCGGATCCTTGAAACCGATTTTCTGATCATCGGCGGCGGCCTCGTTGGCTGTATGGCAGCGCTGCGGGCGAAAAAGAACGATCCCAAGATCGATGTGACCATTATCGACAAGGCGAAAATGGAATACGCCGGAGACGGAGTTGGTCTGGATAACTTCAACATGGTCCCGCTGCATAAGGAGGATATGTACAAAGACTATAGCGAGGAGGATGCCAGCAAAGCAACGTTCGGCGCGAACCGTCTGCATGGACTGGTAAATCCCCGCTTGGATGCCGTTTCAATGCGCAATGCCTATATCTCCCTTCCGTTGCTGGAGGAGGTTGGTGTTCGGGTGCGCGAGGATGACGGCGCTCTCTACATCCTTCAGGCTTATCGCCGCGGTGTGAACTGGGGCCGTGTTGAGTATGACGAAAACGGCCAGCCCTGTGAGCCCCGCTTTGGCTCGCTTTCGCGCGGCTCGGATCTGAAGCAGCGGCTGGGCGCCGCGGTTCGGGCCAATGGGACCCATGTTCTCGATCGAACGATGGTAACGAGTGTTGTGACGAACGATGGCGTGGCGGTGGGCGCTACGGCAATCAATACGCGAACGAACGAATTTGTGTTCATTAAGGCAAAAACTGTGCTCATCAGCACTGGACAGGTGGCGCGGCTGTATCCCTACCAGTGGGCGCCGTATCCCAACAATCTGTTTTACTCCGTGGCATCGCCGGTGAACCACGGCGGCGGCCACATTGCGGCACTGAATGCTGGGGCGAAGCTGGTAACGATGGATATGTGCAATGTATACAACGTTACGAAGGGCGTGAACCACAGCAGCGGCGGTGGCGGCTGCAACTGGTTTTTCCGCATGTATAACTCCAAAGGTGAATCGCTGGAGGACAAGTATCCGGAAAGAATGGTCACAAAGATCGGCGGCACCATTCCCGGCGTGAACTATCTGTTTGGGCCGGGCATTGAGGACGCCGAGGTGCTGAAGGATGTGATACTGTCCTATAAGGACAAGGCAGAGCCGGACACGGTGAACGCGGTTTATTTCACGGCGGCGACCGAGCCGACAAGAGCACTGAAGTTCCATAAGCTTGCCGGCGGGCTCACCAATGAAAAGCCGAGCGAATGTGTTCATGTTTTCACGGGTCTTACGCAGGCGGGTAACGGCATCCTGCGCGAAAACGAGGTGTCCGAGACCGGTGTGAAGAATCTGTTCGCGGCTGGTGCCTGCGTGGGCGCGGGCGGATCGGCTGGCTTCACATGGGCTTGCTTGGTGGCGGATCGGGTGTCGGACATTATTAAGAACATCCCTGCGCCGACCATTGGCGACGAACAGCTTCAGCAGGTGGCGGCAACAAAGCAGTGGGTCTATGCGCCCTATAAGCGGGAAGGCGGCTATGCCGTGGACCCGCTGGAGATGGAGGACTACGTCCGGCGTATCAACATGGATTATGTGGGCCTGTTCAAATATACTTCGAAGATGGAGCGGGGGCTTGAGCTTCTTAACCGCGTGAAGGAGAACGCTGTGCCGCAGCTTACGGCGAACACGCCGCACGAGCTGATGCGCGCGATCGAGGCACAGCAGATTTTGGAGATATCCCAAATGCACATCCAGTCTTCTCTGATGCGAACAGAAAGCCGTCTTGTGCCTGTGCACTACCGTGTGGAGTATCCCGAACGGGATCCGAAGTGGGAAAACATGGTGATCCAGTGCGCCAAAGCGGATGGGCGGACGAAATACGAGATCGTAAAACTGAGCGAAACTGTAAAGGATATGTGATGGTGACTGCCGATGTTTAATATGAAAGTAAACTACGGGCCGAAGGTAGATGCGGCCAGATGCACGGGCTGCGGCAAGTGCTACGATATGTGTCCTATGGATGTGTTCGGCTATGATGAAAGCACCCATACGCTGACGGTAGACTATGCGGCGGAATGTCAGATGTGCTGCTATTGCGAGACGGTGTGTCCGGAGGTGGCCATTGATGTTCAGTTCCCGCTGGGACATCTGATCGATTTTGGCATAGAGCCGGACAAGATCACGCAGCGCAGTCGTTTTCTGGAGGAAGATTGAGGCAAACCTGCCGCCTGCCTGCCAACCATAGAGCAGCTGCGGCGGCAAGAGAAAGGAACTTTCTATGGTAAAGTACATTATCAAACGCTTGTTTATGATGATTGCTGTCACGCTGGGCGTCATGCTGTTTGTGTTCTTTTTCCAGTCGGTCTCACCGGACGATCCCACGGCGGCGATCCTAGGCGAAGGCGCCACGGACGAGCAGCGAATGGCGCTGCGGGCGGAACTTGGATTGGATGATCCTGTGATCGTGCAGTTTGCGCGCTATGTGTGGAATTTCGTGACAAAGGGCGATTTGGGAACATCCTATAAATCCAATCTGCCGGTCATGGATGAGCTGCTTTCACGCTTTCCTGTTACCTTTGAGCTTGCGATTGGATCGGTGCTTTTGGGCGTGATCATTGGCGTTCCGTTAGGCGTTTTATCGGCTGTCAAGGAATACTCTGTTTTTGACAGCGTGATCCTCGCGTTTTCCGTTTTTGCGCGTTCCATGCCGACGTTCTGGCTGGGCCTTATTATGATCTCGCTGTTCTCCGTTAAGCTCGGGTGGCTGCCAAGCTATGGCATTATGAGCTGGAAAGGCTGGATCATGCCAACGATCGTGGTGTGTGTGGCAACGATGTCCAGTCTGGTGCGAACGACCCGCTCGAGTATGCTGGAGGTGATCCGGCAGGATTATATCCGCACGGCTCGCGCCAAGGGGCAAACGGAAAAGAAGATTATCATCCGCCACGCGCTGCGCAACTCCATGATCCCCATTGTCAACACGATCGGCAACACGATGGGTATTCAGCTTGGCGGTGCACTGGTGATCGAGTCGGTGTTCGGCATGCCCGGCATAGGGAAGTATGCCGTGGACGCGATATCCGCGAGAAATTACCCGGCTGTGACCGGCAGCGTGGTGTTTTTGGCCATCGTGTTTTCGGTTGTGAATCTGATTGTCGATATCAGTTACACGGCGATCGATCCGAGGCTGCGTTCGTCCATCATCGGAGAGAGTCGGAAAAAAAGCAGACGGGCGCGCGCCGCGCAGGAGGGATGAAGCATGGCAAAACGAATGACCCCTGCAATGGAGCGCATAAACAAAGCCAATACTACCCGCAGTGGACGGCAGAAGGAATTTACCTTTACCCGTGATGCGTGGATGCGCTTCAAGCGAAACAAAACGGCTGTGATCGGGCTCGTTATGATCGTTATCATCCTGCTCGTGGCGGCTTTCGCGCCATGGCTTTGCCCTTATGATTACACGGAAACGGACTATCTGGCGGCCAACCAGAAGCCCAGTGCGGAGCACTGGTTCGGAACGGACAATCTTGGCCGCGACCTGTTCAGCCGCTGCATCTACGGCACAAGGATCTCGGTTCCCTTGGGCATCATATGCATGGTGTTCGGCTGCTTGACTGGTGGCTTTTTGGGCATGGTGGCTGCTTATTTTGCCGGTGCGACAGATAATATCATCATGCGCATTATGGATGTTTTGCAGGCGATTCCCGGCACGCTGCTTGCTATCGTGGTCATTGCCACGCTCGGAAACGGAACGACGCAGCTAGTCATCGCGTTGCTTATCAGCTCCATGCCGATGATGGCAAAAACTTTCCGTGCGGCGATTTTCACGGTGCGCAGCGCGGATTACATGGAATCCTGCCGCTCCATCGGCGCGGGGAATATGCGCCTTATGATCCATCACGCGCTTCCTAATGCGCTGGGCCACATCATCATTTTTGCCGTCAGCAGCATACCCAGCACCATCATGATCATCACCAGTCTGAGTTATATCGGGCTTGGCATCCAGCCGCCGGCACCTGAATGGGGCGCGCTGCTGTCCGCCGGGAAAAACTACTTCATGTCGTATGGCTACATGGTTTTGTATCCCGGACTGATGATCATGTTTACGGTTTTGGCCTTCAATCTTTTCGGCGACGGTCTGCGCGATGCGCTTGACCCGCGGCTTAAGTAACACCGGGAGGAGAAAGCATGAAAAAGAAAACAAAAACCGGACTTGGTCCTCCTCCGCTCGTTGAGACGCCCGCGGTGGATATTCCGGACGATGCCGTTATTACCGTTAAGGATCTGGTCGTCCACTATGAGACGAACGAAGGTGTTGTGGAGGCGGTCAACGGTGTGTCGCTGGAGCTGAAAAAGGGCGACTGCTTTGGTCTGATCGGAGAGACCGGCGCGGGGAAAACAACGATCGCGCTTTCGATCATGGGGCTGCTACCTTATCCGCCAAGCCATATTATTCAGGGGCGTGTGTATCTGAACAAGGAGGATCTGCTCGAAAAAACTGAAGAACAGATGCGCAAGCTGCGCGGCAAGAAGATGAGCATGATCTTCCAGGACCCGATGACAGCGCTCAATCCCGTTCATAAGGTTGGCGACCAGATCGCAGAGATCATTCGCATCCATCAGGGCGTATCGGCGGCGGAGGCGGCGGCAAAGGCAACGGAGATGCTGGAAATGGTCGGCGTTCCTGGCGACCGCTACAACGATTATCCTCACCAGTTTTCCGGCGGCATGAAGCAGCGTGTTATCATTGCTATCGCCATTGCCTGCCAGCCGGAGATCATCATCGCGGACGAGCCAACAACGGCACTGGATGTCACGATCCAGGCGCAGGTGCTGGATATGATGAAGGAGCTTGTGCACAAGTTTGGCACAACGCTGCTCATGATCACGCATGATTTTGGCGTGGTCGCGGAGATCTGCAATAAGTGCGCGGTCATATACGCGGGGCAGGTCGTGGAGGTGGGAACGGTTCGGCAGGTATTCAAAAACCCGTCGCACCCGTATACCATCGGCCTTTTTGATTCCATTCCCGATGTGGACCAGCAGACGGATCGTCTTAAGCCGATCAAGGGCATGGTGGCCAATCCGATGGATCTGCCGCCGTGTTGCAGCTTCTATGACCGGTGTGAATTCTGCAAAAGCATGTGCCGCGATGTAGACCCCGGCTACATTGAGGTCGAGCCAGGCCATTTGGTCAAATGTCTGCATCCGCAGAGGAAGGGCGGTGAGTGAGCGTGGCTTTGATCGAGCTGAAGCATTTGAAAAAGTATTTCAACACGGCGTCGGGTGTCCTTCACGCGGTGGACGATGTGACCATGTCGATCGGTGAAGGAAAGACCATGGGCGTTGTGGGCGAATCTGGCTGCGGAAAATCCTCGCTTGGAAAAACGGTTCTTCATCTGCTGGAGCCGACCTCCGGCGAGATATGGTTTGATGGCCGGGAAATTTCCAAAATGAATAAGTCACTTTTCAAAGAGACACGTACGCAGATGCAAATGGTGTTTCAGGATCCGTATGCCTCGCTGGATCCCCGAAAAACTGTCAGTCAGACCATCGCAGAGCCACTTGTGATCCATAAGCGGTGCCGGTCGAAGGAGGAGCTGAAGAAAAAGGTCCGGGAGCTCATGGATACGGTTGGCTTGGCGTCGCGTATGTCCAATACCTACCCGCATGAGATGGACGGCGGCCGACGCCAGCGCGTGGGCATTGCACGTGCGCTTGCATTGGAGCCACGATTCATTGTTTGCGATGAGCCGGTGTCCGCGCTGGATGTGTCCATCCAGGCTCAGGTGTTGAATCTGTTGCAGGATCTGCAAAGAGAGAAGAATCTCACCTATATGTTCATCACGCATGACCTTTCCGTTGTGCGGCATATCTCCGACGAGATCTGCGTGATGTATCTTGGCCAGGTCGTTGAGCAGGCCACCGCGCAGGAGCTGTTCACGCATACCCTGCATCCCTATTCACAGGCGCTTCTGTCGGCAAGACCCGGCATCGATCTGGATAACAGAAAAGAACGTATCATACTCAAAGGGGAGCTTACGTCCCCGATTAATCCACCGAAGAACTGTCGGTTCTGTGCGCGCTGCATCTATGCCACGGAGGAGTGCAGACAGACCGAGCCCGAGCTGACCGATGTGGGCAATGGCCACAGAGTGGCCTGCCATAAGGTGAAAACACTTACGGATGTTCCGGCGCTGCCGAACAAATAAAAACAGGAGGAAAACAATGAAGAAACTCGTGTCCTTAATCCTCGCGCTTGCCATGCTCTTTGTTCTGATGACTGGCTGCGGAAGTCAGACGGAGCAAGAACCTGCCTCTGTGGAGGCCGAACCCACGGTGGAAGAAGTCGTGGAGGAAGCGACCAAAGCTCCGGCCGAAGAGGGGACGTCGGATGAAACATTGGTCGTCTGCCTGTCCGAAGAGCCGTCGCAGCTTATCAAAACGATCGCTGAGATCGGCAATTCCGGCCTGTATGTCAGCAGTGCCATGGTAGATTCCCTGCTCTGGTACGACAGCGAAAAGGGTATTCAGCCGAACATTATCACAGAATGGGAATGGCTTGATAATCTGCATCTTCAGGTCAAGCTCCGCGAGGATGTTACGGCGCATGACGGCACACCTCTCACGGCGAACGACCTTTACTATACCTGCAAGATCGCGGTTGAGTCCGGCATTACGGATACCAATATGCTTGATCTCAACGAATGCTCGGTCGTGGACGAACACACCGCTATCATTGGCTTGAACCAGCCCTATGCCACGTTCGTTGATAAGCTGTGCAACGACGGCTTCCTCACGCCGGTCAGCGAAAGCGCTGTGGAAAGCGCAGGTGGCCTGGAAGCGGCAGTGCGCGCGCCGAAGATTTTCACCGGCCCGTATATCTTTGACGAATGGGTCGAGGGCCAGTATATCCGCCTTGTTCGAAACGATAACTACTGGAACAGCGATCGCTGCGGCTATTATAAGTATATTGAGTATACCTTCGTTCCCGATGCGGCCACCCGCGCGATGGCCCTGCAGAGCGGCGACGTGGACGTGGCGGTCGATCTGAGCGCTGCGCAGGACGCGGTCATTGAATCTACGCCGAGCTTGGCGGCGGCCAATGGTGTTGCGCTGTCCAACACGCTGATATACTTTAACTGCGCGCAGGCGCCCTTTGACAGTCTGGAGGTCCGTCAGGCGATCTGGAAGCTGATCGATGTGGAAGCGTGCATTGCCGTGGCGGAAAACGGAAAAGCAACGCCCACGGAGGCCAACCTCTCTCCCGGCTCCACCGTTTATGCGCCCCGCGGAGCGGATTTCTCTCGTGCAGTCGATGTGGAGGGCGCGAAGGAGCTGCTCGCAGCGGCGGGTTATCCGGATGGCTTTGAGGTCGAAATGCTGCTGGAGTCTGTTCACTCTACCCTGGCAGAGCTGATCGCGTCCCAGTTGGCACAGGCCGGCATCACGGTGAAGCTGTCCCCGGTGGAGAGCGTCACGATCCAGACCAAGATCACGGAGGGCGATTACGCCATGGCGCTGACCATGAGCTTCCACTCCGATCCGGCCCGTATCCTCAATCGTTTTGACAGTAGCCTGTTCTATACTTCGGCGGGCGGTGGCGGCTTCTTCTATAAGGATGATGAGCTGGACTCGCTGGTTGCGCAGGCCAAGGGCGCTTTTGACGATGAATTGCGCATGGAAACCTACGCAAAGATCCAAGATATTGTGATCGACAATGTGCTGTGCGTCGGCCTGTACGGCAACATTCGCCGTCATGCCACGCAGGCGGACATTGGAAACTACACGTACAACCTGCCTGGCAATCTGCTGATCGCCTATCTGCGTCCGGTTGCATAAGAAAACGTAATCTTTGATATTCCATTTTTTGAGCCACGGTGGCTAAGCCGCCGTGGCTCTCTTAAAAGCACCATTTTTCCTCTAAAATTGGGAAAAGACGCTTTTTTTGAAAAAAAGCATTTATATATATTTGAAAGTGCATGAGAAAATTTAATTTGTCAAGGAGTGAATTCAATGAAATACACCGTTTTGTCCCCCTTTGCAAAGAGCGATTACCTGGAAAAAAATCCGATCAATCCCCGCCTTGACACGTTGGAAGGAAAGACGATCGGCCTGTTTGCCGCCTTCAAGGAATACCACCCGTATGTGTGCATGGAGCTGGAAAGGCAGCTTGCCGCGCAGTATCCGAACACGAAATTTTCCCACTATGTTTACAAGCTTGACACCACGGAATTGTGCCACGACGCTGTGAATTATGCGCCCTTCAAGGCGTGGCTCAGCAGCGTGGACGCAGTCGTCGGCGTGGGGGCGGATTTTGGCTCGTGCGCATTGTTTATGGGCTACAACCATGCGGAGATGGAACGGCAGGGAAAGCCGGCGGTCATTCTGGCCAAGGATCTTTATGAAAGCTCGGCCCGCCGTGGTGCCGCCTCCCGCGGCTATCCGGGGCTGCGCGTGCTGCCGTATGACGGCCCGAACTTTGTGCCGGTGGGCGTGGATTGCGGGGAATGGACTCAGCAGGTTTATGGCGCGATCCTTGCGCCGATGCTCGGGGACATTGTGAACGCACTCACCGCGCCGCTCACGCCGGAGGAAGCGGCACCCACTGCGGTGAAGGATTGGTCGAACGCCACCTTTACCGGTACCATCGAAGAGATCAACGACTATTTTTATTCCATGGGCTGGACAAATGGCGCGCCGGTCGTTCCGCCGACCAGAGAAGCTGTGGATGAGATGATGAAGGGCACGGATCTGCCTGCCGACCATGTGGTTGCCGAGCTGCCGCCCATGCGCGGACAGGCTACGGTGGAGAAGATCGCCATCAACGCGGTTATGGCCGGATGTCTGCCGATCTATATGCCGCTGCTGATCGCGCTGGTCGAGTGCATGGCGGACGAGGTCACAAAGCTGGAGGGCTGGACCTGCTCCATGGCGCCGTGGGCGCCCGCCTTTGTTATCAACGGACCCATCCGTCACGTTATCGGCATGGAGACCGATAAGAACCTTGCCTCGCCGTATACCAAGCCGTCGTTCAGTATTCCCAAGGCGTTCGGCTATATGCTGATGAATATTGCCGGTGTGCGCTCTAAGATCGAGGATATGGGCGGCCCCGGTAACCCGGATAACTTTGGCTTCTGCATTGCGGAAAACGAGGAGGAAAACCCGTGGTGGGCGCTGCCCAAGGATCTGGGCTATGAGGCCGGGGATAATACCATCACGCTGTTTTGGCCATTCGAACGCAACGCGGTTCACGGCGACACTCCGGCGGAGGCGTTTGAGGTGCTGCTGAGCTTGCGGCATTTTGGCTTCGATCCCGGTATGATGCTGACGCTGACGCCGCAGATGGCGAGGATGTTTGCTGACAAGGGCTACTCCAAGCAGGATATTCTGGACTATGTTAAGGAATACAGCCGCCGCCCCTCGATTGAGGTGCCCCGCTCTGCTTTCGGCAACAACCACTGGCGCCGCGGCATGGTTTACCCGGCGGAGGGCCGTGTGGAGTCCTGCCCCGTGTTCTGGAACACGGATCATATGTTCATCGTTGTTGGTGGACGCGATATTGGCATTGCCTACATAGGCGGCGGCGACCACGGCGGCCCCGTGTGCAAAAAGGCGGAGCTGCCTGCGAACTGGGACGCGCTGGTTGAAAAGTATGGCTACAGAAAGCCCAACTATGTGACATATTGATCGGATTTGTTTAAAGCTTTGAGTGAGTAAATAAGCAGAGGGCGCGGTGAACGCTATGCATCACCGCGCCCTTGTTGGAAAGGGGGACTCCACAATGGAGACAAGGCATATCTTAAAAGCGCTCAGTCCTTGGGCCGAGCCGGAGGAAAGCGGAATGAACGGTCTGAGTCCGCGGCTGGATACGCTGGAGGGAAAACGAATCGGGATGTTTGCCACCTTTAAGGCGGTTTCCGTGAGCATTCTTGATGAGCTCAGCAAGGCGCTGAAGGCTCAATACCCAAGTGCCGAATTTGTATATTTGCAAAGCATTTACGAAACCTGTGAGATCCGGAACAAGCCGGAGCTGCTGGAGGAGGTGGAGCGATGGCTTGCAGGGGTGGATGCGGTCGTGACGGCGTATGGAGATTTTGGTTCGTGCTCTTTGTATATGGGTTATGACGCAGCCTTTTTTGAAAAGCGCGGCATCCCGACAGTCATGCTGGCGCGGCCGGATTTGGTTGGTGCGGCACAGCGCGGCGGTCGTGCTCGAGCCGTTGCCGGGATCCGCTGTGTTCCCTGCACGATCGGCGTGGCCGGATTCCCGATGATGACGCCGGAGATCGTGGCCGAGCAGATAACCCCTTATGTCGAACCGCTGACAGAGCTGGTGGCACAGGCGCTGACCGAGCCTTTAACGGAGCAGGAGCGTATGCCCGCGCCGCCGGAGGACCATTGGGCAAGAGACGCTGTATGTGGAACGGCGGAGGAGATACGCCTTCAATTTTACAAAAACGGTTGGACGGACGGTATGCCCATCGGTATCCCCACGGAGGAGGCTGTGGCGGAAATGCTGCGCGGGACGGATCTGCCCCGGGATCATGTGGTAGCACTGCTGCCGCCTATGAACGGGAAAGCCACTGTGGAAAAAATCGCAGTAAATGCGGTTATGGCCGGCTGCCTTCCAACACATATGCCGGTGCTTATCGCTGCGGTAAAGGGCATGGTGGATCCGTGCATCGCACTGGAGGGGTGGACGTGCTCCATGTCGAGCTGGGGACCGGTCATCCTTGTCAGCGGTCCGGCGGCAAAGCAACTGGACATCAATGAGGGAAGCAACTATCTCAGTCCCTATCGGCTTGCGAATGTGGCGATTGCCAAGGCTTTTTCGTATATTATTATGAACATTTCCGGCTGTCGCCCGGGTTTTGAGGATCTGTCGGAGATGGGCCATGAGAACCGCTTTGGTCTTTGTCTGGCGGACAACGCAAGCTCCAATCCGTGGCCGCCGCTGCATACGGATCATGGTTTTTCACAGGACGATTCTGTGGTGTCCCTGTTCTGGCCGCAGGATCATGTTTCGCTGGCAGGACGGGATGTGCGCTCGCTTTTAAACAGCATGGTCAAGCTTCATTGCGATGGTTGGGATCCCGGCGTGCTGTTTGTGCTTTCGCCCAAGGCTGCGAAGCTGATGGCGGATGGAGGATGGACGCGCGAGAGGATCCGCAAATATGTTGTTGAGTATAACCGCAAGCCCGGAGCACAGGTGCCGGTTTCATGGCTTGTCACCAACAATCATATGCCCACAACGGTGGATATCCCGTATGGCGACGACCATCCGACCCGTACGTTCTGGTCGGATGAGCACATGGAGATCGTGGTTGGCGGGAGCGATTTTGGTGTGCGCTGTATAGCTTTTACCGGCGGTGGCGATCATGGAGGCCCATCGCGAACGCGGATCGAGCTGCCGGATAATTGGGATGCGCTTGTGGAGGAATATCGCATCGCCCCGTCTTATATCCCCTATTAAATACAGAAAAGGAGTACAGCTATGAACGAGCAGCAAATGCAAAAAACGATCGAGGCGCTTCAGGAGAAGATCGATGCGCTGGAGAAGGAGCAGAGGCGGCTGGGTTATTACGCGGACATGGAGGAGATCGCGAATCTTCAAGCTCGCTATATGTATTATCTTGAAAACAACCGGATGGTAGAGATATGGGACGAGCTGTTTGCGCATGAGTGCCCGGATGTGAGTATGCAGCTTATGGATTCGGGCAAATACATTGGGCCGGAGCATGTGCGCCGGGTGTGGTATCAGTTTGGCGGGCGCTTGGATCGGGACGGCAATCCGACCAGTGCGACCCAGCCGCGGCTTCCGAATAACAACTGTCTGCTCACGATCACGATCTCTACGCCGATCATTGTGGTGGACAAGGAGGGGGAACACGCGTGGGGACAGTGGCATCTGTTTGGCCCGCACAGCAACTATGTGTTTGATGCACAGACCGGCGGGAAAAAGCATGAGCAGTTCTGGATTGCCGGGAAGTATGACAATGAGTATGTCAAAGAGCATGGCGTGTGGAAGATCAAAAAGCTGCGTCCCATCGGTTGGATACGGGCGCCTTATGATAAAGGCTGGCTGCGGCAGCCGGATTGCCGCCGCACGCCGAACCCCTACGATCCGCCAGATGAACCCGGCGTTGTGACATCGTGGCATCCGGATGCGCGGCCCAGCTATGACATGTGGGGGCCTATGCCTCCCGCTTGGGTCGATTACCGGCAGTGAAAGAAAGCGCCCGGCGCTTCGGGCGTCGGACTTCATGCGTTGGGGAAGCGTATTCGCTTTCCGGCGCTGTTTAAAAGGAGAGCGGATAAATGCAAGATAAGTATAAGATATTGTTTGAGCCGGTTTCCATCGGCCGCGTAGAGCTGAAAAATCGCTTTCTCATGGCCCCGATGGGCCCGTTGGGTCTGGGCGATGCGGACGGCGCATTCAACCAGCGCGGCGTGGATTACTATACCGAGCGCGCAAAGGGCGGCACCGGTTTGATCGTCACGGGTGTCACCTTCTCCGATTTTACCGTGGAAGAACATTCTTGCCCCGGTGTGCCGGTGCCCACCCGCAACGAGCATCAGTTCGTGCGCACCGGCAAAGAGATGACTGAGCGCATCCACGCCTATGACGCGAAAATATTCCTGATGATGTCCGGCGGCTTTGGTCGCGTGTCCATTCCGGAGGATCAGGGCGCGGACGATCCTGTGGCGCCCTCGCCCATCCAGCATCGCTGGCTGGACAAAACCTGCCGGGAACTGACCGTGGACGAGATCCACCACATCATCCACACCTTCGGCGAGGGCGCTGCCATCGCCAAGCGCGCCGGCTTTGACGGCATCATGATCCATGCCGTTCATGAGGGATATCTCATCGACCAGTTTGCCATCTCCATGTTCAACCACCGCACAGACGAATATGGCGGCAGCCTTGAAAACCGGCTGCGCTTTGCCCGCGAGATCCGCGAGGAGATCGCCAAGACTTGCGGCTGGGACTTCCCCGTTGTCATGCGCTTTTCGCCCAAAAGCTTCATCAAGGACTGGCGCGACGGCGCGCTGCCCGGCGAGATTTTTGAAGAGAAGGGTCGCGATATGCCGGAGGGTCTTGAGGCCGCCAAGTTGCTGGAACAGTACGGCTACGATGCGCTGGATGTGGATGTTGGCTCCTACGACTCTTGGTGGTGGAGCCACCCGCCCATGTACCAGAAGAAGGGCCTTTATCTGGAATACGCCAAGGCCGTGAAAGAAGTCGTGAATGTGCCCATCCTGTGCGCCGGGCGGCTCGATGACCCCGACATGAGCAGTCAGGCCGTGTGCGACGGATGGATCGACATGGTGTCGCTGGGCCGCCCACTGCTGGCCGATCCCGACTATGTCAATAAGCTGCGGGCCGGACACGAGGCGGACATCCGCCCCTGCATTGGCTGCCAGGAAGGCTGCATGGGGCGCATCCAGAATTTCTCCATGATAAACTGCGCCGTCAATCCGCAGTGCGCCCGCGAGCGCAGCTTTGCCTACAATCCCATTCTGAAGAAAAAGCGCGTTGTGATCGTCGGCGGCGGCGTGGCTGGTATGGAGGCCGCGCGTGTACTGGCTATCCGCGGCCATGAGCCGGTGATCTACGAAAAAACCGGCAAGCTGGGCGGCGCCTTGGCCGAAGCCGGGATTCCCAGCTTTAAGGAGGACGACCGCGCCCTCATCGCCTGGTATGTCCGCACGCTCGAACAGCTCAACGTGGAGATCCATCTGAACGCCGAGCTGAACAAAGCTGCGCTGGACGCCATGGAATACGACACGCTCATCTGCGCCACCGGCGCCGTTCCGAAACTTTTTAGCCTTGGCGAGGGCGTGCGCGTGATCGATGCAAAAACGGCCCTGCGCTCGGCCGGACAGGGACTTGGCGAAAACGTGGTCGTCATCGGCGGCGGCATGGTCGGCTGTGAGCTGGCCCTGTGGCTACGGAAAGATCTCGGCCTGAACGTGACCATTGTGGAAGCGCTGCACAAACTGCTGGCCGTGAACGCCCCGATCTGCTCGGCCAACCGCGATATGCTGGAAAAGCTGATTCCCTTCCACGGCTGCGACGTGCGTGTAAAAACCACGGCCGTAAAAGTCACCGGCGAGGGCGTCGTTCTGAAAGATCTCGAAACCGAGGCAGAAGCCGAGGTCAAAGCCGACACGGTCGTTCTGGCCGTAGGCTTTAAGGAGGACGCCGGTCTGTTTGACCAGATGCAGGATGCCGCAGAGATATACGCCATCGGCGACTGCCGCCAATTCAAGAATGTCCACCAAGCTGTTTGGGATGCCTATGAGGTGGCAAACCACATCTGAGTTGAGAAAAAGCGCTGAGGGCTGTGCGCGTTATGCGGTGGGGAGGAATTTGGTGAAGCGGCGTATTTTGGCGGCCACGTGAACGGCTACAAGCGCCTCCGTGATGGGCATGGCGAACCAGATGCTGTTCGGCGGCGAGATGGCCGGAAGCAGCAGAATGAGGGCGCCGCTGATGACCGCGCCGCGTGCCACGGAAACCGTGAAAGAGGCGGCGGGTTTCATCAGAGCCTGGAAATAATACGTTGAGAAAACGTTGAACGGCGGCAGCAAAAACGACAGATCGTACCGCCGGATGATCGACGGGGCGATGGCCAAAATGGCGTCCGTCGGGGCCATGAACACGCGGATGAAGAAATTGGGAACGGCGAGCGAAAGTCCCGCCCAAAACAGCCCGAACACCGCCGCCGTGCCCAGTGCGTATTTCAGCACCTCGCGGATGCGGGCGCCCTCGCCGGCGCCGAAGTTGGTGGACAAAATGGGCTGAGATGCCTGGCCGATGCTGTAGGTGCAGCACTGCACAACGGTGGAGATGTTCGTGATGATGCCGTAGATCGAAAGCGCGTCCGTGCCGAGGAATTTGAGGATCTGGCGGTTGAACAGCACGGTCAGAATGCCCATGGCCACATCGATGAAGAAGGTGGAAAATCCCGTGACGCCGATGCTTTTCAGCTTCTCAAAAAGCTGGGTCGAGCGCACGAAGCGCAGTGTGTTTTGGCGGCGGAAAAAGTGCGTACACATGATGATGAGTGAGGCCACGCTGCCCATGGCGGTGGCGAGTCCTGCGCCGAAGATGCCCTGATCGAGCGTGAAAACGAAGAAATAATCGCCGAACACATTGAAAACGCCGCCGAATATCACGGCCTTGGTGGCGAGACCCGGATTGCCGTCGTTTCGCAGGAAGGCGGAGATCAGCTGCGTGAACAGAAAGCTCGGCACGGCGAATTTGATCGGCAGCACATACGCCTGCGCCAGAGGCAACAGCGTTTCCTCCGCGCCGAACAGAAGCAGCAGCTCGCGGTCGAAAAATCCAACGGCGATCCACGCCAGCGCAGCCAAAATCGAAGCGCCGATGAAGGCGGCGGTGAAATATTCATTCGAGCGGGCCTTATTCTCGCCGTCCTCGCCGCGCAGGGTGCTGAACAAAACCGAACCGCCAATGCCCATCCCCAGACTGTAGATGATGTTCCATATCGGGCTCACAACCGCCAGCGCGGCGGTGCCGTCCGGGCCCTGATACTGGCCCACCATGGCCATGTCCACGATGCTGTAGATTGAGGAGATCATGGCACTGCCAAAGGCCGCGGCTAGATACTTGAAATACATGGGTTTGATGCGATCTTTGAGAAAATCCATAAGAGCCTCCTTGTGCCAGCGATAACCTGCCCGAAAAATGCAAAAAAGCCGGATAAGACCGGGCGTTTCAGCCCTGTGCCTTATCCGGCTCGTCATTTCCAGCGAATGATCTGCCTCCGTGCAAGCGAGGCGTATTTTACAGCGATAAAGAGCAAAGGTCAATGGGGCAATTGTAAAGATTTTGATCGCCGGGAAGGTCACTGTGGCGTCCCGGCGCTTGACGGAGCGGAGGAAAGGAAATATACTTTTCGTATCGAAGGGAGTGGTCGTTATGCTGGCCTATACATATGTCGAACGCGGAAAATTTGCGCTGCGGGAAAAGCCGATGCCGGTACTGCTCGATGAGGGCGATGCCATTGTTCGCGTGACGCTTGGGAGCATATGCACCAGCGATCTGCACATCAAGCACGGGTCGGTGCCCCGCGCGGTGCCCGGCGTCACGGTGGGGCATGAGATGGTGGGCGTGGTCGAACAGGTGGGCGCGGCGGTCAAGACTGTTCGGCCCGGTGACCGCGTGACCGTGAATGTGGAGACATTTTGCGGCGAGTGCTTTTTCTGCCGCCATGGCTGGGTGAACAACTGCACCGACCCGGACGGCGGCTGGGCGCTTGGCTGCCGCATCGATGGCGGACAGGCGGAATATGTGCGCGTGCCGCACGCCGATCAGGGCCTTGACCGGATACCGGACAATGTGACCGACCGGCAGGCGCTGCTGGTGGGCGACGTGCTGGCCACGGGATATTGGGCCGCGGACATCTCCGAGATCGGGCCGGAGGACACGGTGCTTATCCTCGGCGCAGGGCCCACGGGGCTTTGCACCTTGCAATGCGTGCTGCTGAAAGGGCCGAAGCGCGTGATCGTGTGCGACAAGGACGAGGGGCGGCTGGCCTTTGTGCGCCGGCATCATCCCGGTGTGGTCACAACGGGGCCGGAGGGGCTTCGGGAGTTTGTATGTACCCACAGCGACCATGGCGGCGCGGATGTGGTCTTGGAGGTGGCCGGCGGAGACGACACCTTCCGCATGGCGTGGGAATGCGCGCGGCCGAATGCCATCGTCACGGTGGTGGCGCTGTACGACCGGGCACAGGAGCTGCCGCTGCCGGATATGTACGGCAAGAATCTCACGTTCAAAACCGGCGGCGTGGATGGCTGCCACTGTGCCGAAACGCTTGCGCTCATCGCGGAGGGCAAGATCGACACAACGCCGCTCATCACGCACACGTTTCCTCTGCGCGAGATCGATGCAGCCTATGAGCTGTTCGAGGCGCGGCGCGATGGGGTCATCAAGGTGGCGATCGTGAATGA
>CAYLSA010000003.1:0-67128 GCA_964386575.1 uncultured Oscillospiraceae bacterium
TGTGTTTAGTGAAGTAAATCACAAGAGAGGTGAGCGTATGTATCTCAATGCCCACGAGATCGCAAAGGCCTTAGGCATCTCCACGGAAACGATACGCTATTATGTGCGCGAGGGACTCATCACGCCGCACAAAAACGAGGGCAACGGCTATTGGGAATATTCCTCGGAAGATCTGATGAAGATCACGGACATTCTCTTTTACCGCTCCATGTCGCTCACGATACCGGACATCAAGGCCATCATGACGGAGGAGCTTCCGCTGGAGGAGCTTCAGCCGCTGCTCGAACGGCGGAAAAACGAGCTGATCGACGAGATTCGCCAAAAAACCGAGGAGCTTCACATCCTGCAGGGCTGGAGCATGGATCACCTGCGGGAGATGCAGGCGCTCGGCACCTATCGCATCGGGCCGATGCCGGCGTCCTATCGGCGGGCCGGATGCTACGACAGCACGCAGCACATGGCGCAGTATTTGAAAAGCTGCTTCGATTTTGAAAAGGGCAACTGGGGCGATGTGTCGCTTTCCTTTTCCTGCGATATGACCGCCGAGCCGCCGCGCATGGAGCGGTATTTGTCCTTCATGGGCTCCATCCGCCTTAAACCCTCGAATCTGGGGCGGGACATTCTCGTGGAGCAGGCGGAGCGCTGTCTCATCACCGAAGCGCACTATTCCGACGACCCCATGCAGATGCTCGCGCCCATGCTTGATTATGCAAAACAGCACGATCTTGCGCTCACAGGGCAGTTCTACGGTCGTGAAAACACCAACTATTTCGCAGACGGCCACCGCCGCGGTATCTATTGCCTTTACGCGGTGCTGAAATAAATTCGGAAAATGCGAAAAAAGTTATTGACCTCGGACTAACTCCGAGGTTTATAATTATACCGAATTTGATGCATATTATTCATTCGTCTCTCGATGGAAAGGAGCGGGCCATGCTCAAAGCGAAGAAACTATCGCCCGGCGCCACGATCGGCATGGTGTCGCCGGCCAGTCCCTCGGAACGGCCGTGGGAGCTGCCGCGTGCGATCGATTATCTGGAAGGACTCGGCTACCATGTGGTCATGGGCGAGCACGTCGATCTGCGCAAGGGCTTTGTGGCCGCTTCGGAGCAGGAGAGAGCCGCGGATATAAACGCCATGTTTGCCGATCCCGCCATCGACGCCGTTTGCTGCACACGCGGCGGTTACGGCAGCGCCCAGATCATCCGCCATCTCGATTTTGATGTTATACGACGAAATCCGAAAATATTCACCGGCTTTTCCGACATTACCTCGCTGCATCTGGCTATCGGGAAATATGCAGGGCTCATCACGTTTCACGGCCCCGGCCTTTCGCGCTTTAATCCCGAAGATCTGACGGATTATACAAAGCAGCAGTTTTTCAAAGCGCTCACAACGGACGAGCCCTTGGGCGAGATACCGCTGGCGGACGAGAAAAAATGGCTGCACACGATAACACCCGGTGTGGCCGAGGGGGAGCTTGTGGGCGGCAATCTCACGCTTTTGTGCGCCAGCATGGGAACGCCCTTCCAACCGGATACGGCGGGCAAGGTGCTGTTCGTGGAGGATGTGGACACCGAACCCTGGATGGTCGATCACGCGATGAGCCACCTGCGAAACGCCGGTGTTTTGGACAGTGTGGCCGCGGTGGTGATCGGCGAGTGCGAAAACTGCGTGCCGTATGACTACAAGCCGGGCTATCTTTCCGACACCTGCGTGGAGGAAGTTTTTGAATACTACCTCAAGGACCTCGGCGTGCCGGTGATGTATGGACTGCCGCTGGGCCACACGAACGATATGGCCACGCTGCCGATGGGCGCGCGCGTGCGCCTTGACAGCGAAAACAAGATATTCACCGTTCTGGAAAACGGCGTGATATAACGGATCTATTGATATTTTTTTAGGTTAGGAGAAACCGATTATGAAAAAAGCACTTATCCTTTTGCTGGCAGCGGTGATGCTGCTTGGTGTGTGTGCCGGATGCGGCACGCAAAGCGAAACGGGCGAAGCGGCTCCGGCTGCCGCGGCCAACGACGAAGAACTCATCTTCCGCGTGGCCATTGGCAGCGGCTATGACACGCTCAACTTCTTCTCCACGGAGTCGGCCATGGTGTACGACTTCCTCAACTTCTGCTACGACTCTCTGATCGCCTATGACGACGATTATAACGCCATCCCCCGTCTGGCGGAGAGCTGGGACGTGAGCGATGACGGTCTGGACTGGACGTTCCATCTGCGCTCCGACGCCGTGTTCAACGATGGCGAGCTGGTCACCTCGGCGGACGTGAAGTGGACGTTTGAAAACGCCGTGGACAGCTATATGTACTCCCTGCACGCCGGCGGCATCGAATCCATCGAGTGCCCGGACGACTATACCGTGGTCTTCCACTGCGATACGCCGAAGCCCGATATGCTCTATCAGATCATCCCCATCCTGCCCGAGCACGTCTGGAGCGAGATCGACGACATCTTCTCCTACGAGCCGACGGAGCTGGTCGGTTCCGGCCCGTTCATCTACGATGCCTCCCGCAGCTCCAACGGCAACATCGCCTTTGTGAAAAACGAGAACTACTGGGGCCAGAAGCCCAATGTGGACGTGCTCGTGTTCACGCCCTACGACAACTACGACACCATGGCGCAGGCCATGCAGCTTGGCGAAGTGGACGCCTGCTATGAGCTGGAAAAGACCCAGTATGACACCCTGTCCGCCGGTTCTGACAGCTATGTGCAGATCCACGAGGGCTTCAACGAAGAGCATCTTGCCTTCAATATGCTCAACGACGTGACCTCCGATCCCGTCATCCGCTACGCGGTGGACTACTGCCTTGACCGCGAGCAGGCCATTGAAATGGGCTACAGCACTCTCGGCGAGGTGGCCTATGGCATGGTGAACAACCCCGGCTACATCTACACGCCCGACGAGGAGATCTTCCGCCCGTTCAGCACGGACAAAGCCAATGAGATCCTTGACGAGGCCGGTTACCTTGACACCGATGGCGACGGCATCCGCGAGCGCGACGGCGAGCCCATCAGCCTTGAACTCATCACCGCCGCCGAGCGCAGCTCCTGGCAGTCTGCCATCGTGAATATGCTCATCACCAACTGCGCCGAGGCCGGCATCGAGATCACCTGGACAAGCATGGAAAAAGTGACCATGTGGGACACCTGCTACGACGGCAATCCCGATTGGCAGCTGAATCTGGACGGTTGGGGCGGCGACGCCGATCCCGGCTGCATCCTGTGCATCTTCCAGGATTGGGAAGTCGCGGGCTACTCCGGCTCCGGCTATGCAAACCCCGAATTTGACGAGGCGTATGCGGCCGTTTACGACACCGTGGACGAGGCCGAGCGTGCCGAGGCCATTGAGGAATGCCAGCGCATTCTCTATGTCGATTGCCCCTACAGCATCATCTGCTACGACCAGAGCGTGGAGGCCATTTCCACCCGCTGGACGGGTTATAACACCAACAATGTCGGTCTGTTCGGCAACGAGCGCATCGACACCTATCTGAATGTGAAACCCGCCTGATCGATCGATAAGAATACGGATGCGCCGTGCGGCATGACCGGCGGCGCATCGTCCCATTTTTCACCCCGGAGGTGACGTAGCTTGACCTTGCGCATCCTTAAAAAGCTGCTGTTTGCGTGCATCACGATCTTATTCGTGGTGGCGTTTAACTTTTTCCTGTTTCGCATCATGCCCGGCGACGCGGAGACCATCGTGGCCAAAAGCACCACGTCGCAGGCCGTGAAAGACCGTCTGCTGGAGGAAGCCGGACTGGATAAACCCGTTTTGGTGCAGTTCGGTATCTATATGAAAGACCTGCTCTCGGGCGATTTCGGCGAGGCGTTCAACACCTACGACGGCAAGCAGGATGTTCTGGCCATCATCGCCGGACGCATCCCGAACACCGTAATACTGCTGCTGGCGGCAGAGGTGGTCGCCATCGTGCTGGGACTGCTGGTCGGCATCGTGTGCGCGTGGAAGCGCGGCACGGCGCTGGATACGGGGCTTTTGTCCGGTTCGCTGGTTTTGTATTCCATGCCGACATTCTGGTTTGCCATGGTGCTGATCTTCGTGTTTTGCGTGGGACTGCGGTGGTTTCCCACCGGCGGCATCACCACGGCCGGAACGAACTATACCGGCTGGCGGCACGTGCAGGATTATTTGCAGCACATGACGCTGCCGATGCTTTGCATGGGCGTTTTGATGATCGGCAGCTACGCCATCACCATGCGCAGCACCATGATCGATGTACTCACGGAAGATTACATTACCACGGCGCGTGCCAAGGGCTTTTCCACGCGCTATATCCTCTTTAAGCACGCCATGCCCAACGCCATGCTGCCCATGATCACCATCATCGCGATGAATCTTTCCATGGTGCTTGGCGGCGCGGTGCAGTTGGAAACGCTGTTTTCGTGGCAGGGGCTTGGAAAGCTGATGTATGAGGCGCTCATGCGGCGCGATTATCCGCTGTTGCAGGGCTGCTTTGTCATATCCACCGTGGCGGTGATTCTGGCCAATTTCGTCACGGATATCCTCTACGCGCTGATCGATCCGCGCGTGAAGAACTGACGGGGGGAGGGCGTTTTTATGGAAAAGCTATCGCGGCAAAGCCGCACGCTCCGGCGCTCGCTCAACCGCCGCCGCAGACGGGAATTTTTCCTCCAGTCCTACGGCAACCTTATGGCGCGCATCGGAATGTTTATTATCCTGTTCTTCATCCTGATGGCCATTTTCGGGCCGATGATCCTGCCGTTTAAGACCACGGATATTGCCACGAGCCGCGCGGATGTTTTCAATCCGCCGTCCGCCGCGCATTGGTTGGGAACGGACAATCAGGGCCGCGATGTGCTGGCGTATCTCATGAGCGGTGCGCGCACGTCGCTGTTCGTGGGCGTGATGGCCACGGTGATCTCCATGGTACTCGGCACGCTCATCGGCATCGTGTCCGGCTATGTCGGCGGCTGGGTCGATATGCTTCTGATGCGCATAACGGACTTCTTCCTCGTTTTGCCGTGGCTGCCGTTCTGCATGGTGCTGGCCGCCATTTTGGGCAACAGTATGTGGAACATCATTCTGGTCATCGGCCTGACCGGCTGGGCGGGCACGGCGCGTATCATCCGCGCCCAGACGCTTTCCGTCAAGCAGCGCCAGTATGTTGAGCGCACGGTGTCGCTCGGCGCGGGCAAAGGGCATATCATGCTGCGCCATATTTTGCCGAACGTGTTTCCGCTGGTGTTTTCCGAGAGCATTTTGATCGTTTCAAGCTCCATCCTTACGGAAACCTCGCTGGCCTTTCTGGGCCTTGGTGACCCCACGCGGCCGAGCTGGGGCGCCATGCTGAACGATGCGTATTCCACCGGCGCCATGACGAATGGGGCGTGGTGGTATTTCATCACGCCGGGCGTGTGCGTGATCCTGGTGGCGCTGGGCTTTACGCTCATGGGCTACGCTTTTGACGAAATTCTCAACCCCAAGCTGAAGGAGAGGTGAGCGCGGTGAAGCTGCTTGAAGTGAAAAATCTGCAAACGAGCTTCCATACCGCCGCCGGTGACCTTCGCGCGGTGGACGGCGTGAGCTTCGACCTGGAGGCCGGGGAATGTCTGGGCCTTGTGGGCGAATCCGGCTGCGGCAAAAGCACCTGCGCGCTTTCGATCTGCGATCTGCTGCCGAGGGGCGGCAAGATCTGCGGCGGGGAGATACTCGTTAACGGCGTGGACTATCGCACCCTTTCCGATAAAGAGCTTCGCGCGCGCCGGTGGAAGGAAGTTTCGCTCATCTTCCAGGGCGCGATGAACGCCTTCAATCCCGTCAAGCGCGTTGGCTGGCAGTTGGCGGAGGCCATGCAGCTGCACGATGGGCTGAGCAAAAAGCAGGCCATGGAGCGCGCGGGCGATCTGTTTGAGTTGGTGGGCATTGCCCGCGAGCGAGTGAAGCAATATCCGCATGAGTTCTCCGGCGGCATGAAGCAGCGGGCCATGATCGCCATGGCGCTGGCCTGCGGGGCCAAGCTCATCATCGGCGATGAGCCGACTACGGCGCTGGACGTGATGATTCAGGCGCAGATATTGGAACTGCTTGAAAAACTGCGGCGCGAGATGAATATGGGCATGATCCTCATCACGCATGACCTCTCCATCCTGGGCGAGACCTGCGATCGCATCGCCGTGATGTACGCCGGCAAGATCGTGGAGATCGGCACGGTGGAGGATATATTCGACCGCCCCGCGCACCCCTACACGAAGCGGCTGATCGAGTGCTTCCCCAATGTAAACGCCGAACGCACGCTGCCGGAGGGCATCGCGGGCTATCCGCCGAATCTGATCGACCCGCCGGCGGGCTGCCGCTTCCATCCGCGCTGCCGCTGCTGCGTGGATGCGTGCGATAAGAAAGAGCCCGTGATGCGGCCGCTCGGCGGCAAGCATTTTGTGGCCTGCCACATTGGGGAGGGATGCATATGAATAAGCCGCTTGTGGAAGTGGAAGATCTGAAGGTGCATTTTCCCGTTCGGGACAGTGCCGTTCATTCGCTGTTTGGCAGCAAGCGCGTGCTCAAGGCGGTCGACGGCGTGAGCTTTTCCATGGCGAAGGGCGAGGTTTTGTCCCTTGTGGGCGAGTCCGGCTCCGGCAAGACCACCACCGGCAAAGCGATCCTGCGCCTCGTTTCGGCAACGGCGGGCACGGTGCGCTATGACGGCGTGGCGCTGGGCGATGACCCCGCATCTCTGCGCGCGTTCCGGCGCAAGGCGCAGATGATCTATCAGGACCCCTATCAGGCGCTCAATCCGCGGATGTATATCTCCGATCTGGTGGGCGAGGCGCTGGATGTGAACCATCTGGTCTCCAATGCGGACGAGCGCGAAGCGCGCATCGTTCAGGCGCTGGAGGCGGCGGGCCTGACCCCGGCGGAGGATTATCTTTACCGCTATTCCTACGCTCTCTCGGGCGGCCAGCGGCAGCGCGTGGCCATCGCGGGCGCCTTGGTCATGCAGCCGGAATTCATCGTGGCGGACGAGCCGGTATCCATGCTCGACGCCAGCATCCGCACGGGCATCGTGCGCATGATGATGCAGCAGCGCGAAAAACTCGGCTTGACCTATCTTTTTATCACGCACGATCTGTCGCTTGCGTGGCTTATCTCTGACCGCATCGCCATTATGTATCTGGGCAAGATCATGGAACTTGGCACGGCCGATGAGATCCTGCGCCATGGCGCGCATCCGTATACCAAGGCGCTGATGAACATCATGCCGGTGCCCGGAAAGCTTCGGCAGGGCCGGCGCGAGCTGCTCGAGGGCGAAACGCCGAACGCCGCCGTGGACATCACGGGCTGCAAATTCGCGGCCCGCTGCAAACACTGCACGGAGCGCTGCCGCACCGAGGAGCCCGTCCTGCGCGAGATCGCACCGGGCCATATGGCGGCGTGCCATTTGACGGAGGGTGTAGGATGAACGAGAAGCTTATGTGGGACGATCTTGCGGCGCTGATCGCCATCCCGTCCGTTTCCACGGATGAGGCCGCCTGCCATGAGGCGCTGAAGCTGGTGCTTTCGCGGGCCGAGGCGCTCGGCATGAAAACCGGCATCACCGAACAGGGCGACGCCGGCTGGGCCGAGATCGGCGAGGGGAATGTGACGCTGGGCATTTTGGCCCATGTGGACGTGGTCGACATCGGCGAGCGGGAAAAATGGCTGAGCGACCCGTTTTGTCTGACCGAACGGGACGGCTATGCCTGCGGACGCGGCGTGGAGGATGACAAGGGTCCTGTGATCCAGTGCCTTTATGCCATGGCGGCGCTGCTGGCGGAAAAGACCCCGCTGCGCAAGAAAATTCGCCTGATCGTCGGCACCTCCGAGGAGACGGTGTGGACGGATATGGAGCATTATAAGGCCCAATTCGGCGTGCCGGACTACGGCTTTTCGCCGGACGCGGCGTTTCCCATTTACAACACGGAAAAGGGCTGCGCGGATGTGCGGCTGTATTTTCCGGCGGGCGATCTGAAGGAACTTTCCGCCGGAGCCAGCACGAACACGGTGCCGTCGTTTGCGCGTCTTGTGCGGCAGGATGGCACGGAGCTTACAGCCGAGGGCGTGTCCGTGCATTCCTCGGCGCCTGAAAAGGGCGACAACGCCATCGTGCGTCTGGCCGAAAAGGCCGGAGAGGCGGATCTGTGGCGCTTTGCGCGGGATATGTTCCGCGCGCCGGAACCTGCCGTGCGGCTGGGTCTGGACGATGGCGGCGAGTATTACGGCGAGGTTTACGTCGGTAAAACCGTCTGTGCGCCCACGGTGCTGTGGCTCGAGGGCGGTGAGGCGGTCATGAACATCAACATCCGCTATCGCGCCGGTGTCACGGTGGAGACGCTGCAAGCGGCGTTTGCCCATTGGGCGGGGGAGTATGGCTTCCGCTATGCGATGGGCGATTGTACTACGCCTATGGTGGTCGATCCCGAGCAGCCGTTCATCCGGCTGATGCATGAGGTCGATCGCGATCACGGCCTTGAAAGCGAGTGTTTGCCGGCCTCGGGCGCGACCTATTGCAGCACCATGCCCAATCATGTGGGCTGGGGGCCGGTGATCCCGCCGGATGAGGGCAGCGCCCACGAGGAAAACGAGCGCGTGCTCTGGTCGGATTTCATGCGTGCGGCGGAAATTTACGCCGATTATCTGCGCCGCAGTGCGCAAAAGGAGGACTAAATGTTTCCCGTTTCGCAGCAGGAGATCGCAAAGTGGACGGCCGATATGGTGGCCATCCCGTCCTATCCCGGCATCGTGCGGCAGGAGCACGCCGTGGCGGAATATATCCAAAGCGTATTCGCCGCCGAGGGCATCGACTGCCGCATCGACGAGCTGCCCGATGGCCGCGCAAACGCGGTGGCCGTGGTGAAGGGCAGCGGCGGCGGACGAAGCCTGATGTTCAACGGCCACATGGACACCGTGCCGCCGTATGATATGCCGGACGCCTGTGTGCCGCGGCTGGTGGACGGGCGGCTGTATGGTCGGGGAACGGCGGATATGAAAGGCCCGCTGGCCACCATGATGGCGGCGGTCATCGCCGTAAAACGCGCGGGAACCCGACTTCGCGGCGATGTGATCTTTGCCGGCGTGGCCGATGAGGAGCAGGGCAGTCTCGGCACCATTCATCTGCTTGAAAGCGGTCTGCGGGCCGATGGGGCCATCGTGGGCGAGCCGCTTTCTACGCCATGCCTTGGCATCGCCCAGCGGGGGCTTGAGTGGTATCAGGTGGATTTCGAAGGCCGCACCGTTCACGGCGGCAGCCAGAGTACGGGCATCAACGCCATCGAAAAGGCCGCACAATTTCTGCGCGCCGTGGATGAAAAGCTCAAGCCCGCACTGGCTGCGGCGGCGCATCCCATCCTTGGCACGAGCAGCGTGAACATCGCCGTGATACGCGGCGGCACGCAGCCGTCCACTGTGGCGGGGCAGTGCATGGTGCAGCTCGACCGGCGGTTTCTGCCGTCGGAGCCGTATGAGCAGGTGGGCGCGCAGCTTCAGGCTTTGCTGGATGACCTCGCGGCGGAGGACCCCGATTTCCACGCGGCGCTGTCCGTTATGCCGGAGAGCGTGATGGAGTCCGGCTATGTCCACACGGGCTTTGAAACCGCTTTGGATGACCCATTGGTAGGCGCTTGCCGTGCGGCGGGCGAGACGATTTTGGGCCGTGCGCTCGAATGCGTGCCGGTCACTTGCTGGACGGATGCGGGGCTTTTGTCCCATTACGGCCATATCCCCACGGTGGTGTGGGGGCCCGGTGGCATGGAACTTTGCCACAGCCGCGAGGAATTCATCGAACCGGCGGATATGCACCGCTGTGCGCAGGGGTATTACGCCGCACTGTGCGACTTCTGCCGCTGAGCTAAAAAACGCTCTGTCGATCACATGATCGACAGAGCGTTTTTTGTTATTTGTTTCTTATTCGTCTATGTATTCGGCGATCTCGGCGTTCCATTTTTCAAGATCCTCGGCCACGGCGGCGGATGGGGGCACAAGGGAAAGACAGTGATCGCGGAAAAACTTCATGGCTTCCGGATCTTCCTCGATTTTGCACCGGACGATCGGCATCCTTATAAGACGGCGAAGCTGAGTCGGATCTTTTTCGCCCTTTGGGAGCGCGGCGCGGAAGATGGACACGGCGGTATCATAGCGCTTGCTTTGGATGGCCAGCACGATCAGCTCGGCCTCTGTGTCGGAAACGTAACTGCCGCTCGTGACCAGTGTTTGAAGGAAGTTGGGGTCATCCGCCATCTGCTCGAGAAGGCGGGCGCGATAGGTCTTGGGGAAACGATAAAGATGGTAGAGTACGTCGGATGTCATGCTCTCTTCGGCCTCGGCATCGTATTGCGCATACGGCATGAATTCGGTGAGACACCATTTCCAAACCTCGAACGACAGATCGATATGGTACTTTGCGATGCGGCACAGCATCTCGTGAAATTCGATTTTTCGGCTCTCGTCCTCGCTCGGCAGGGAACAGGGAAGGTCAAAATGGTCCTTCACGGCCTGCGCGTACAGGAAGCCGTAGTCATAGGAAAGATAGTTTGCGGCCACGAGCCGGTCGCCCTGATCCAGAATGAAGCGGCAGCGGTCGTTGTCTTTTATCCTGTCCTCCTCGTGGGCGTAGCTGACATACCTGTTGGCCAGCGCGTAGGCCGCTTTGTATCGCCGCTTGTTGGGATAGTCCTCCTCGTGGATGGCCTCCAGCTCTTTCCGCCCCGGAAATTCAATGGAAAATGAGACGGAGATCGTGGTCGTGGCGGCTTCTTCGGAGTCCTCGTCTTCGTCCTCGCAGTCGTCCCTCCATGCGTTGCGGGCTTCTTCGAGCGCGTCGTTATACTCGTCCTCGTCGTCGAAATCGTCGGGGTCAAGGCCGTATTCGCTGCCGTCCTCACAGTCGTCCTTCCATGCGTTGCGGGCTTCTTCGAGCGCGTCGTTATACTCGTCCTCGTCGTCGAAATCGTCGGGGTCAAGGCCGTATTCGCTGCCGTCCTCACAGTTGTCCTTCCAGTCGGGATCGTTCGACTCGTTGGAATAGTCGGTGCTGTAGCTATGGTAACTGCGTTTGTAGGGCTTATGGATGCTGGAGCGGAAAGCGTCCGCGATCCACTTCGGAAGATGGTCGGTCGGCATGGCACCGTCGGACAAATGATAGGCCGTGAACTGCTCGAACAGGCTCTCTTGGCCGTCATGGTTGAAATCAAAAAGGCCGCCAAACGGTTTTTTCGACATCTGCATCGCATCCTTTCGCCCTAAGAATACCACACGGATGGGCGTTTGCACAACCAAAAACGGCGCGGTCTCGCAGACCGCGCCGCCGGAGATATAGCCCCGCGATTACTTCATGCCGTTTTCGTAGGACTCGATCATCTTCTTGACCATCTGGCCGCCGATGGAACCGGCCTGCTTGCTGGTCAGATCGCCGTTATAGCCCTGCTTGAGGTTGACGCCGACGCTGGAGGCGGCTTCCATCTTGAAGCGGTCCATCGCATCGCGGGCATTGGGGTTCATAATGCTGCTTTTCTTCGCCATGATTTGTTTGCTCCTTTCCCTGATTTGGGCGGATATTCGGCTGTCCAAAACGTTTGTCGCTTTGCAGTGCCGACATCTTCATTGCCCGAGCTTATATTCTGCATCCCTGTGCTCGTTTATAACAGCCAATTTTTGCACGAAAATGCAATGTCCCGCAGCCGTTCGGCTATGGGGCTTGCGCTTTTTTGGAGAAATGGTGTGGATGCTTCGAGTATTTCGAGTATTTAATGTATATAGCCGCGAAATGAAATGCCGGTGCGAAATGCTCCGATCCGGCGGCGAAAAATTTTTCGCAAGATATGGGGATGAATGACGGCCTGGGCGGCGGAGAGGCCACAAGACCTTGAAAAATGCTGAATATTTCCAAAAATGCCCCGAAAAAAGCCCTTGCTTTTTTGTGGGGCTATTATTATAATAAAACCACAAAAGTGGGGAGAAGTGGAGCAAAGTGTTTCGCTATCCCACGAAAAGAGCTTGAAGGGGGCGTTTTGGAATGACCGGCGAATATCAACATTCACTCGATTCCAAGGGCCGCCTTTTCATTCCGGCCCGTCTGCGTGAGGAGCTGGGCACGGAATTTTACGTCACACTTTCGATGGACAAGTGCCTTTACGCCTACTCGGCGGAGAACTGGAAGATCTTTTCCGATAAGGTCAACGCCATGCCCTATGTCAAGCAGCGCGCCATGCGCCCGCTGTATGCCTTTGCCGCCCGGTGTGAGCTGGATGCGCAGGGGCGTGTTCTCCTGCCGCAGGGCCTGCGCGAGCGGGTGGGACTGGTCAAGGCCGTCACGGTGCTCGGCGCGAACAACCACGCCGAATTTTGGGACAGCGACGAATGGAACCGTCTGCGCGATGAAGAAGCCTCGCCGGAGAACATCGCCGCTGTGATGCAGGAGTTGGATTTCTGATGGCGGGCCCGGTACACAAAAGCGTATTGCTGGATGAGTGCATACGCTATCTGAACATAAAGCCGGACGGCGTGTATGTGGACGGAACGCTTGGCCTTGGCGGCCATTCCGAGGCCATTTTGAGCCATCTGGAAACAGGGCGGCTCATCGGCATCGACCGCGATGAAAACGCCATTGAGTATGCGACGAAGCGTCTCGCACCCTTTGGCGAACGGGCCACGCTGGTGCGCGGCAATTTTGCCGATATTGGCGACATTCTGGCCAGACTTGGCATCGAAAAGGTCGATGGCATGATGTTCGACCTCGGCGTATCCTCGCCGCAGTTGGACGATGCGCAGCGCGGCTTTTCGTATATGAAGGATGCGCCGCTCGATATGCGTATGGATGAAAGCGCACCGCTCACGGCCTATGACGTGGTGAACGACTGGTCGGAGGAAGAACTGAAAGATATCCTGTGGCGCTATGGCGAGGAACGCTATTCCGGCCGCATCGCGTCGGCCATCGTGTCGCGCCGCAGCGCGCAGCCAATCGAAACAACCGCCCAGCTCACCGACATCATCCGCTCGGCCATGCCGGCGGCGGCTCTGCGGGAAAAGCAGCATCCGGCCAAGCGAAGCTTTCAGGCCATCCGCATCGCCGTGAACGACGAACTCGGTTCGCTGGAACATATGCTTCAGCAGGCGGAGCGGGCCCTTAAACCCGGCGGGCGGCTTCTGGTCATCAGCTTCCACTCGCTGGAGGACCGCATGGTCAAAGAGGCCATCCGTGCCCGCGAGGACGGCTGCACCTGCCCGAAGGAATTTCCGGTGTGCGTGTGCGGCTTTGTGAAAACGATGCGCAGCGTGACGCGCAAGCCCGTCATGCCGACGCAGCAGGAGATCGAAGAAAACCCCCGGGCCCGCAGTGCCCGGCTGCGAATCGCCGAAAGGATCTGAAATGGACGAGACCCGCGTGTTCAAAACCTATAACGGCGTTCTTGAGCCGGTCGGCCGATCGGCGGCGTACGACTATGCCTCGGCCGGCTACTACGAGGACGTTCCGGTCCGGCGCCGCCGCAGTGTACGGCCGGTGCGCGAGCCGGTGCGCCGCGTGCGCGAATGGGTGCGTGAGGACGCGGATACCATCGATACGCTCGATGAGATCGAGGCCCGGCCCATCAGCCGCAAAGGGCAGGGAATATCCCTGGCCACGATCGCGGGCTTTGCCCTCGCGGCGATGCTGCTGGTGCTGCTTCTGATGAGCCACATCCGGCTGACGGCTCTGTCGGACGCGGCGGCGGCCAGCCAAACGCGCCTTACGGAGCTTTCCGAGCAGCAGAACAAGCTGCAGGCGCGCTATGAGGAGGCGTTCACACTCAGCGAGGTGGAGCGCTACGCCACGCAGGAGCTGGGGATGCAAAAGCCCCGTGTCGGACAGGTCACCTATCTGGAATCGCTTGGCGGTGCCGATCGCGCCGAAGTGGTCGTGCCGCAGCAGAGGGGCGTTTTTGCGCCGCTGTTTGACGGGCTGGCTGACAGCATTCGGTCATATTTCGGATAAACCCTGCGATATACTGGTGGTGGCAGACAAGCCGCAACGATCACATCGAAGGAGCAGCGTATGGCATCGAACCGCCGCAGTGAGCAGACTGCATCGCCCAATCGAATCATGCTTCGCCGCGCACTATTTCTGATGATAGTGTGCGGCATTGTTGCGTTTGCCGTGCTGGCACTGCGCCTTTTTGACATCCAGATATTGCATCATGAGGAGTATGGATCGGCGGCGGTGGAGCAGCAGCTTCGCCAGACCACGGTGCCTGCGCGGCGCGGCACGATCTACGACCGCGGCTATAATATCCTTGCCATGAGCAGCTCGGTTTCAAACGTTTACATCAGTCCCGAGGAGATCATTCGCAACGATGAGGATGTGGAGCTGATCGCGGATGGCCTGAGCGAAATTCTCGGCGTGGACCGGGAACGGATCATCGAAAAAGCCGGTGACAGGGGCTCGTGGTATTCCACGATCAAGCTCAAGGTGGACGATGAGACCGTGGAGGCGGTGCGCGCGTTCAAGGAGGAAAACGGGCTGCGCGGCGTGAAGATCGAGGAGGCCACGAAGCGCTATTATCCCTATTCCAGTCTGGCCAGCCATGTGATCGGCTTCGTCGGCGTGGATGATTACGGCCTCGCGGGGCTTGAATACAGTCTGGACAGCACGCTCTCCGGCGTGGACGGTCGCGTGGTGCGGGCCACGAACGCCGCCGGAACGGATATGCTGTTTACGGATTTTGAGGATTATTACGACGCGCAGGACGGCGAAAGCGTGGTCACGACCATCGATGCCACGGTGCAGTATTATCTGGAAAAATATCTCTCCCTCGCCGTGGAAGATTATATGGTGCAAAACGGCGCGTGCGGCATCGTGATGGATGTGAACACCGGCGCGATATTGGCCATGGCGTCGCTGAATAATTTTGACCTGAACAACTATCTCGCCCTTGGCGATGACGCGCAGGCACGCGTGGACGCGGCGCAAACGGAAACGGAGCGCGACGAGCGGCTGGCCGCCGAGCGCGAGACCCAGTGGCGCAATAAGGCCGTGTCCGATACCTATGAGCCGGGCTCGACGTTTAAGATCATCACGCTGGCTATGGCATTGGAAGAGGGCGCCGTGAACGAACATTCGGAGTTTTACTGCGGCGGCAGTGTGGATGTGCTGGGGCGCACCAAGCCCGTGAACTGCTGGAAAAGCGGCGGCCACGGCGCGGAAACACTGGCCCAGTCGGTCATGAACTCGTGCAACGTGGCCTTTGTTCAGATCGGCCAGAGCGTCGGCGCGCAGAGCTTTTACGAATACGCCCGCGCGTTCGGCTTTTTCGACAAGACCGGCATCGATCTGCCGGGCGAGGCGGGGAGTCTGTGGTGGTCGGATGAGGTGTTCTGCGATGAGCAGAACCGATCGCAGCTTGCGGCGGCGTCGTTCGGCCAGACCTTTACCATCACGCCCATCCAGCTCATCACGGCCGTCAGCGCCGTGGCCAACGGCGGCTATCTCATGCGGCCGTATCTGGTGTCCGATGTGCTCGATGAGAACGGCAACACCGTTCGCCACACGGAGCCGACGGTCGTCCGTCAGGTCATCAGCGAGCAGACCAGCGCCCTCTGCTGCGAAATTTTGGAGCAGGTCGTCGGCTCGTCCGGCGGCACCGGCAAAAACGCCTGCGTCGCGGGCTACCGCGTCGGCGGCAAGACCGGCACCTCCACCAAAACCACGCTTGAGGCCAGCACCGGCGAGAAGCAATATATCGTCTCCTTTGCCGGCATCGCTCCGGCGGACGATCCCGAGATCGCCGTGCTCGTGCTGCTCGATACCCCATCGAACGACTGCGGCGTGTATATCTCCGGCGGCCAGATGGCCGCGCCCACGGTGGGCAACATCATGGCCGATGTGCTGCCGTATCTCGGCGTGAAGGCCGAATACAGCGAGGAAGAGCAAGCGCTCGTGGATCGCGAGGTGCCGGCGCTTTCGGGTCTTGCGCTTGAGATGGCGCAGCAGGCGGCGGATGACATGGGCTTTACCTGCCGCGTGGTGGGCGAGGGCGATACCGTCACGGCGCAGCTTCCCGCGGCGGGGGCCGTGATCGCGGCGGGCAGCGAGATCGTTCTCTACTGCGGCTCGGAGCCGGATGCCTCGGAGACCATGGTGCCCGCACTCGCGGGGCTGAGCTATGAGCAGGCCCGACAAACGCTGGCGGAATACGGCCTGTTTCTGCGCGATGACTCGGGCATCCTCGGCGGCGAGGGTGTCACGGTGGTCAGCCAGAGCCATGAACCGGGCAGCACGGCCGCGCGCGGCAGTGTGGTGGGTGTGAGCCTGTCGGATTCCGGCAATTTGGGCCGGTATTAAGAAATTGGTAAATTTGTCCTTGGCGAAACGGCCGTGATGGTGTATAATGCTAAACTGATATTTTAGCGTTCGGCTTTTCGGACGCTTGGAAAAGACATAAGAAGTGGGAGTTATTTGTTATGATAGGAAAGCTGATCTTGGCCTTTGTGATCGCATTCGCCGCGGCGGTAGCCGTTGCGCTGGTATATATCCCGTGGCTGCGCCGCATCAAGGCGGGTCAGCAGATCCTTGAGATCGGCCCCAACTGGCACAAGACCAAGGCCGGCACGCCCACGATGGGCGGCGTGGTGTTCATCATCGCCGTGACCGTTGCGGTGCTTTCGGCGGGCTTTTCCTATATCGTAACGGGCGAACTCGGCGCGATCTATGTGCTGGTGTTCAGCTTGTTCTTTGGCGCCATCGGCTTTTTGGATGACTATGAAAAGCTGAAAAAGAAGCAGAATCTCGGCCTTTCCGCGCGGGCAAAATTCCTGCTGCAATTGGCCGCGTCCATTGCGCTTTTGTTCCTGCTTCGGCTGGAAGGCTATCTCACGCCGAACCTGTATATCCCGTTCTGGAATGTGACCATCCCGGTGCCGGAGTGGCTGTATTTCGTGTTCGCGGCCTTCGTGTGCGTGGGCACGGTCAACGCCGTGAATCTCACGGACGGCATCGACGGCCTCGCCACCGGCGTTTCCATCCCCGTGTTTTTGTTCTACGCGGTCATCTGCTTCGTCTGGGGCGCGCAGTTTCAGTCGCTGGCGGTGTTTGCGGCGGGTCTTGTGGGCGGTCTCGCGGGCTTTTTGATCTTCAACTTCAATCCCGCCAAGTGCTTCATGGGCGACACGGGCAGTCTGTTCCTCGGCGGCGCGGTGTGCGGCATGGCGTTTGCGCTGGATATGCCGCTCATACTCGTCACGCTGGGCATCATATATATAATCGAAACGCTTTCGGACATCATTCAGGTGGGCTATTTCAAACTCACCCACGGCAAGCGCGTTTTCAAGATGGCCCCGTTCCATCATCATCTGGAAATGGGCGGCTGGCTCGGCCATAAGTGGACGGAACGCCAGATCTGGACGCTGTTCACCTGCGTGTCGCTGCTGTTCGCTGTGATCTCCTACCTCGCCTGCTTCCAGCGTTATTCGTTCTGAATCATGTAATGAGACCCCGTGAAAGGAGCTGAGTGCCTTGGCCGCCGGTGAATACGCCGCCAAATACGACGCCCGCCGTCTGTCGGCGCAGGATACCCCGGAAACCAAGCGCGGCTCGGTGGATGTGCCGTTTGCCGTGCTCACGCTGCTGCTTTTGGCCATCGGGGTCGTGATGGTGCTTTCGGCCAGCTATGCCCGCGCGTATTACGATCTGGAAAACGAAACGGGCGGCAATGCGGCTTATTATTTCATCCGGCAGGGGCTGTTCGCCCTGTGCGGCGTGGGCGTGATGTTCGTATGCTCGCGCTTTCCCATGAGCTTTTACCGGCGCATCTCGCCGGCGGTGATGCTGGCGGCCGGGGTGTTTCTGGCGCTGGTGCTCGTGCCGGGCATCGGAACCAAGGCCAACGGCGCGCGCCGCTGGATCAATCTCGGCTTTACCACCTTCCAGCCTTCGGAGATCGCGAAGATCGGCGTGGTGCTGTATTTTTCCGCGCTCATCTGCCGCCGGAAAGACCGGATGCGCACGATACGCGGCCTGTGGCCGTTTGCGGCCATCTTGGGGGTGCTGGCGGTGCTGCTGGTGCTGGAGCCCCACTTTTCCGCCACGATCATCATTCTGGCCATCGGCATCGTGATGCTGTTCATCGGCGGGGCGCGGCTGAGCCTGTTTCTGGTCGGCGGCGGCGTTGGGGCCGGCATACTGCTGCTGGCATATCGCTTCGTTGACTATGTGCGCGAGCGCGTGACGGCGTGGCTCGATCCCTTTGCGGACATGACGGACAACGGCTGGCAGATCGTCCAGTCGCTGTATTCCATCGGCAGCGGGGGACTGCTGGGGCTTGGCCTCGGAAACTCCCGCCAGAAGTATCTTTATCTGCCGGAGGAGCACAACGACTTCATCTTTTCCGTTGTGTGCGAGGAGCTGGGCTTCATCGGCGCGGTTTTGATTCTTATTTTATTTGCGCTTTTGATCGTGCGCGGGTATTGGCTGAGTATGCACGCGCGCGACCGTTATAGTTTTCTCACGGGCATGGGTCTTACCACGCTTTTGGCGATCCAGGTCATTTTAAACGTGGCGGTCTGCACCAACACCGTGCCGTGCACGGGCATATCGCTGCCGTTTTTCAGCTATGGAGGCACAGCCCTGCTGCTGCAAATGGCAGAGATGGGCATCATTCTGTCCCTGTCGCGGGACATACCGGAGAAGAAGTAGAGATATGAAGATTCTATTCACCTGCGGCGGAACCGCCGGACACATCAACCCCGGTCTTGCAGTGGCCGGACGCATACGCGAACTCATGCCGGACGCGGAGATCCTGTTCGTCGGAGCCGAGGGCCACATGGAAACGGAACTCATCCCGCGCGAGGGCTATGCCTTTGAGACCGTTCGCATCGAGGGCTTTCAGCGCAGTCTCAAGCCCAAGATGATCGTGCGCAATCTCAAAACGGCCTCGCATATGATCGCCACGCTGCGCAAGGCCAAGCGCATCGTGCGCGAATTTCAGCCCGATGTGGCCGTGGGCACGGGCGGATATGTTTGCTTCCCGGTTTTGAAGATGGCCGCGGAGCTTGGCGTTCCCACGGTGGTGCATGAGTCCAATGCCGTGCCGGGGCTCACGACCAAACTTTTGGAAAAGTCCGTGAACCATATCATGGTCGGCTTCGAGGAATGTCGCGGTTTTTACCGCCATCCCGAAAAGGTGGAGGTCACGGGAACGCCTGTGCGCGTGGATTTCCGCAACGCGGATAAAGGCCGCGCCCGCCGCCAGTTGGGGCTGCCGCTGGATGAGCCGATGGTGCTGGCCGCGTTCGGCTCGCTTGGTGCGGATTACATGAACCGCATGATGATGGGCTTCATCGAGCGTATGGGGCCCAAGCCGCCGTTCCGGCTGGTGTATGCCACGGGCAAGAAGTATTATGAGACCATCAAGGCGCAACTGGCGGAGAAGGGACTTTCGTCCGACCGCATCGACGTGCGCGAGTATATCTATGATATGCCCAAGGTGCTTACCGCCTCGGACATTATGATCTGCCGCAGCGGCGCCTCCACCATCAGCGAGCTGACCTATCTCGGCAAGCCCGCCGTGATCGTGCCGAGCCCGAACGTGGTGAACCACCATCAGGAGAAAAACGCCGAGGTGCTCGCGGCGGCGGGCGCGGCGGAGGTGCTGCTCGAAGGGCAGTTCGATGCCGACCGGCTGTATTGCACGGTGTCGGCCCTTCTCAATGACCCCGAACGCATGGGGCGGATGTTCATGGCCTCGCGTGAGCTGGGCGTGGATGACGCCACCGACCGCATCGCCTCTGTTGTGTTGGGGCTTGCGGAAAACCACAAAATCGTGTAAAATAGAACAACAAGATAAAAAGACCGCGCTCTTTTTGTGTAACAATGGCATTTTCTCCGCATAGTATGATTTGATTCCACTATGCCGGAGGAAATGCTATGAGTATTTGGACGGTCCGGGGCCATGCGCCCCTGGAGGGCAGTGTCACGGTGCAGGGCGCGAAAAACGCGGTCCTGCCCATTCTGGCGGCCACGATCCTGACGGGCTGTGAAACGGAGCTTACCAACTGTCCGCAGCTGTTGGATGTGGAAGCATCGCTGAACATCCTGCGCCATCTCGGCTGCGTGGCCGAGCGCAGCGGCGATGTGATACATATCGACTCCACGAATATCATCAACTGCTCCATCCCGCATGAGCTGATGCGGGCGATGCGCTCGTCCGTGATCTTTCTCGGGGCCATCGCGGCCCGCTGCGGCGAGGCATGGCTTAGTATGCCGGGCGGATGCGAGCTGGGGCCGCGGCCCATCGATCAGCATCTGGACGCCATGCGCGCGCTCGGTGCGGAGGTCACGGAGCAGTTCGGCGATATCGTCTGCCGGGCGGGCAAACTGCGCGGGGCGCACATCGCGCTTTCCATGCCCAGTGTGGGCGCCACGGAAAACGCTATGATCGCGGCCTGTGCCGCTGAGGGCGTGACGCGCATCACAAACGCCGCCTGCGAGCCGGAGATCGTGTCGCTGCAAGGCTTTCTGCGCGCCTTAGGCGCGGATATGGACGGCGCGGGCACGCCGGAGATCGTCATCCGCAGCTTCACGCCGCGCAAAAAGGTCGGGTGGCGCGTGATGCCGGATCGCATCGTCGCGTCCACGCTGTTGTGCGCCTGCGCGCTGACGGGCGGGGATGTGCAGCTTCGCGGTGTGCAGCCGCAGGATCTTGCGTCCGTGACCGACTCGCTCGGCGCGATGGGCTGCGATATCGAATCGACGGGCCACACACTGCGTCTGCGGTCAAACGCGCTTTTGCGGGCCGCGCCGCTTATACAAACAAGGCCGTATCCCGGCTTTCCCACGGATGCCCAGCCGCTCATGATGGCGGCGGCATTGCTGGCGCGGGGAACGACGGTTTTTGTGGAGAATATTTTCCCCAACCGCTACCGGCAGGCCGGTCAGCTTCGCCGCATGGGCGCGGATATCCGTGTGCAGGGGCGCGTGGCCATGGTGAGCGGTGTTCCGGCGCTGTATGGGGCGGCCGTTTCGGCGGAGGATCTGCGCGGCGGCGCGGCGCTCGTGATCGCGGCGCTCGGAGCCGAGGGGGAGAGCATCATAAACGATCCCGGCCACATCGACCGGGGCTACGACGGCCTGGACACGGCGCTGCGTGCGCTGGGGGCCGATGTTCAAAAGAACGGATGAGGGTGTAGCGTTGGCAGCATACAAGCGATACGGGCAGAGCCCGAAAAAGAAAAGAAACGGAAGCTTATTCGCGCCGCTGGTGTTCGTGGGCGTTTTGATCTTGCTGGTGTTCTGCGTGGGTCTTTTCTTCCGCGTGCAGACCATCGAGGTCGTCGGCGCCCAGAGCTACACGGCCGAGGAGATCATTGCCGCCTCCGGCGTGGAGGAGGGCGACAACCTCTTTTTCATCAACCGCTTCGGCGGCGCGAGCAATATTTTTTCCCGTTTGCCGTTTGTCGATTCCGCCGTGATCGAACGCCAGATGCCAAGCACCGTCATCATCACGGTGCAGGAGGCCAAGGCGGTGGCCTGCCTGAACTGGCAGGGCCAGAGCTGGATGGTCACGGCTGCGGGCAAGCTGCTTGGCAGCGCGGATGCCGTGCAGGCGTCGCAGCTCATTCAGGTCACGGGCTTTGAGCCGGAATCTCCGGCCGTAGGCGAAAGCGCACGGGCTGCGGCGGGCGAGGAGCTGAAACTGAGCTATCTGGTCGATCTGCTCTCGGCGCTCGAGGCAAACGGGCTTACGGCGCAGGTGCAGTCGATCGATCTCTCCGCGGCGGTCAATCCCTCGCTTGAATATCTGGGCCGCTTCACGGTGCGCCTTGGTGAGGACCGCGACCTTGACTATAAGCTTCGTATGCTGCTGGCCACGGTGCAGCAATTGGAGGCGGATGAAACGGCGATCATCGATGTTTCTGACGGTTCTACCGTTTATGTCAGTCCGGACTGAGCATTTTGCATTTATTTTTACGTTTTTTTTGGAATTATTGATGGAAATATTGTAATTATCCTATTGACCTGCATGAATTTTCGATATAAAATATAGCAGATAATATGGTATATAACGCCCGATAAAAAACATGGGAGGCTAATTTATATGGCAGCACATACAGTAGAGACCGGCCCTGAGAATGTTGTTACTCTGAAAGTCGTCGGCATTGGCGGCGCGGGCAACAACGTTGTCAACAGGATGGTCAGCTCCGGCACCAACGGTGTGGAGTTTATCGCGGTCAATACGGACAAGCAGGCGCTTGCTATGTCCACGGCAGACCAGAAGATCCAGATCGGCGAAAAGCTGACGCATGGTCAGGGTGCCGGCAGCGATCCCCAGGTCGGCCAGAAGGCTGCCGAGGAAAGCCGCAACGAACTTGCCAAGTGCATGGAGGACGCCGACATGGTGTTCATCACCGCCGGTATGGGCGGCGGCACGGGCACCGGCGCTGCGCCCACCGTGGCGGACATCGCCCATGAGGCCGATATCCTCACTGTCGGCGTTGTCACGAAGCCTTTCGGCTTTGAAGGCAGCAAGCGCATGAAGCAGGCCATGGCAGGCATCGACGAGCTGCTCAGCAAGGTGGACAGCCTGCTGGTCATCCCGAACGACCGCCTGAAATACGCAACCGACCAGAAGGTCACTTTCGCCAACGCGTTCGAGATCGCCGATGAAGTCCTGCATGAGGCCGTCACCAGCATCTCCGGCCTGATCAAAAACACCGGCTTCATCAACCTCGACTTCGCCGACGTTTGCACCATCATGCGCGGCGCGGGCTATGCCCACATGGGCGTTGGCCACGCGGTCGGCAAGGGCAAGGCGGAGGACGCGGCTCAGATGGCCATCTCCAGCCCGCTGATGGAAACGTCCATCAATGGCGCGCATGGCGTTCTCATCAACATCACCGGTTCCGAGGATATGGGCCTTGAGGACGTCGAAACGGCGGCCAACCTGGTCCAGGCGGCGGCGCATCCCGATGCCAACATCATCTTCGGCGCTTCCTTCGATAACACCATGGAAGATGAGATCCGCGTGATCGTCATCGCCACCGGCTTTGAAAACGACAGCCAGACCGTTCGTGCGGTCAACGCCACGCCCGGCAAAGAGGTCGAGGCTCCGGCTCCGGCGGCTCCTGCGCGTGACGAGCGCCGTGAGAATCTCTTCTCGCAGGCGGCCGATCTTGTCGAGCCCAAAAAGGCGGAGGCTCCGGTGGAAGCCCCGGAGGAAGATCCGTTTGACAGCATCTTCAAGATCTTCAACTCCAAATAAAAAAAGCAAGGCAAAGCGCCGGCCGATCTCGGCCGGCGCTTTTTCATCCGACAAGGAGGCGATCCGATGCAGCGGCAAAAGCGCGCGCTGGCGGTGCATGATATAAGCTGTCTGGGCAAATGCAGTCTCACGGCGGCTCTGCCCATTCTGTCGGCGGCAGGGGTGGAATGTGTGGCCCTGCCAACGGCGGTACTCAGCACGCATACCGGCGGCTTCACGGGCTATACGTTCCGCGATCTCACGGCGGACATCGCGCCCATCACGGCGCACTGGAAAACACTTAATCTGCATTTTGACGCGCTGTATACCGGCTATCTCGGCTCGCCGGAGCAGATCGGGCTGGTGCTGCGTCTGTTTGACGAGCTTTCGGACGCGGACACGCTGCGGCTGGTCGATCCCGTGATGGGCGACCACGGTGTGCTGTATAAGGGCTTCGCGCCGGATTATCCGCAGAAGATGCGCGCGCTGTGCGCGGCGGCGGATGTGATCGTGCCGAATCTCACAGAGGCGTCGCTGCTGCTGGGAACGCCCTATCGCGAGGGGCCGTTTGAGCGCGCGTTCATCGAGGACACGCTGGCCGCCCTTTCGGAGCTTGGGCCGAGGAAAGTCGTGCTCACGGGCGTGAGCTTTGACGATGAGCAGCTCGGCGCGGCGGCATGGGATGATGGGCGCGTTGAATACGCCTTTGCCCGCCGCGTGCAGGGCCAGTATCACGGCACGGGTGATGTGTGGGGCTCGTCGTTTCTGGCGGGACTTTTGTCCGGCCGGACGCTTGGCGAGAGCGCCCGCGTGGCCTGCGAGTTCACGGCGCAGGCGGTCGCCTACACGCGTGAAAGCCCCATGGAGCTGTGCTACGGCGTGCGCTTTGAAGCCGCCTTGCCGAAGCTGATGCACGATCTGGGACTTGTGTAAGCGAAACAGATGAAAAATCCCACCACCAAGGCAAGCCTTTGGCGGTGGGATAATCTTTTACTTCACGGCCACGCAGCGGCAGATCTTCACACCCTGTGCGTGGAATTTCTCCTCGTAGTTGGTCATCACGCCGGTCGCGCCGTGGGCGTGCAGGTCGTGCGTTACGTCCAGCAGGGTAAAGCCTGCCTCGGTGAACTGCTCCAGCGACCAGTCGAACAGTCCGGCCTGGTCGGTCTTGAACTCCACGCGGCCGCCTTTTTTCAAAAGCTCCCAGTAGGTCGGCAAAAAGCTCTGCGAGGTCAGCCGGTGCTTGATCTCCTTGGTGCGCGGCCAGGGATCGGGGAAGTTGATGTAGATCACATCCAGCTCCTCCGGCGCGAATATTTCGCGCAGACCCAGTGCGTCCATATCCAGAAAGCGCACGTTTTCGATGCTCTCGCCCATCACGCGCTCCATGGCCATTACCATGGCGTTCTGGTCCTTTTCCACGGCCACGAGCATTGCCTGCGGCGCGCGCTTGGCGGTTTCGGCAGTGAAGCGGCCCTTGCCGCAGCCGATCTCCGCGCGCAGCTCATCATGGTCGGGGTATGCCGCGAGCCATTGGCCGCGAAGCGTCTGCGGCTCGAATTGCTGCACGGGAGCGCATTTTTCCAGTCTCGGTATCAGATTTTTCTTTCGTCTCATTCGCATAGTTTATCACTTCCTGCGGCTATATTAGCAAATAAGGCCGAAAACTTCAAGATGCGGCTTGCCATGTGTGTTATAATCGGAAGCGAAATCTTAAACAAGAGTTTTGAAGCTGTTCACATCCGCGTTACAAATGAAAGCTATAATGACGCGGATGAAAAAAGGAGGCGTTTGGATTGCTTGAAGTCCGTCATCTGACAAAACGCTACGGGGACCACTGCGCCGTGGACGATCTGAGTTTCACGGTGGAGGAAGGTCTGGTATACGGCTTTCTCGGCCCGAACGGCGCGGGGAAATCCACCACGATGAACATCATTACCGGCTGCCTTGCCGCCACGGAGGGCAGCGTTACCGTGGATGGCCACGATATATTCGACCAGCCCATCGCGGCCAAGCGCTGCATCGGCTATCTGCCGGAGCAGCCGCCGGTGTATCCGGATATGACGCCGGAGGAATATCTCGCCTTCGTGGCCGAGGCCAAGGGCGTATCGCGCCCCGAGCGCGCCGGGCAGATCGAAAAGGCCATCGCCGTCACGGGCATTGCCGATGTGCGCGGACGGCTGATCCGCAACCTCTCCAAGGGCTATCGCCAGCGCGTCGGCATCGCGCAGGCGCTGCTTGGAAACGCAAAGCTCATCATCCTCGATGAGCCCACGGTCGGCCTTGACCCGCTTCAGATCATCGAGATCCGCGAGCTCATCCGCTCGCTTGGCCGCCGCCACACGGTCATCCTGTCCAGCCACATCCTGTCCGAGGTGCAGGCGGTGTGCGACCGCATCCTCATCATCAATAAAGGCAAGCTGATCGCCTGCGACACGCCGGAGAATCTCGAAGGGCGTTTCTCGGCCGGTGTGAGCTATGCGCTCACGGTCAAGGCCGGCGGGGAGCGTGTGATGCAAACGCTGGCAGCGCTGGAGGGCGTTACGCGCGTGGCGCTCGACAGTGAGGCGGACGGCCGCTGCGAGCTTACGGTGGAGGCCAATCCTGCGGCGGCGGATATGGACGAGAAGCTCTCGTTTGCGCTCAGCGGCGCACATATGCCGGTTTTGCGCATGGAACGGCGCGAGGCGAGTTTGGAAGATGTGTTCATCTCGCTCACGGCGTCGGAGCCGGCGGAGAAGGAGGCGGAGCGATGAAAGCGATATACAACCGCGAGCTTGACAGCCAGTTCAACGGCCTCACGGGCTATGTGTACTGCGCATTCGTGCTGCTTGTGAGCGCGCTGTTCATTACACTCATCACCCTGCAGGGCGAGCCGCGCTTTGAGGCGATCTTCTATTATATGCGCCTTTATTTCGTTCCCATCATCACCATTCCCATCCTCACGATGCGCTCCATCGCCGAGGAACGGCACCAGAAAACCGACCAGCTTTTGTATTCGCTGCCGCTGAGCATGACGAAGATCGTGCTGGGCAAATTCATGGCCATCGTGGTCGTGATGGCGCTGCCGCTTCTGGTCATGGCCATCTATCCGCCGCTGCTGACGAAGCTTGCTACGGCGGGCACGGTGCCATATGCCGCGGCGTATGGCTCGCTGGGGCTGTATTTTCTGATGTGTGCGGCCTTTGCGGCGATCTGCCTGTTCCTCTCCTCGCTCACGGAGCATGTGGCCATGGCTGCGGGACTGAGCGTTGTGGCGGGCTTGGTGCTGTATTTCTCCGCGTTTCTGGAAAGCTATGTGTCCACTACGGCGCTGGCTTCCTTCATCGTGCTTGCGGTGTTGGCGCTGCTGCTCGCGCTCATCTTCTGGCTGATGACGAAAAACGGCGGCTTTTCGGCGCTGGTGCTGGTGGTGCTCGTGGGTGCGCTGGTGCTGGTGTACTGCCTGTCGCCCGATAGCTTTGCGGGTCTTTCTGCGGCCATTGTGGGCGCGCTGAATCTGTTCGGTCATTTTGATGACATCGCCAGCGGACTGCTCAGCCTCCGATCCGTTGTGTATTACCTGTCCGTCATCGTCCTGTTTCTGTTTCTCACGGTGCAGAGCATGGAGAAAAGGAGGTGGAGCTGATGAACAAGCTGAAAGCTTTGGGCGAAAAGGCGAAGGCCGCCTATAAGACCCGTCGCTCCGCCGCGGGCAGTTATAGCGTGCTGGCGGTTGTGATCGTGCTGGCCATCGCGGTGGCGGTGAATCTGCTGGTGGGCGCGCTGCCCAGCTCCGTTACCGAGCGGGATATGACGCCGCAGCAGCTTTACACCCTGTCCGGCGAAAGCGAGCAGCGTCTTGCCGCGCTGGAAAATGACGTGGAGATCTACTGGGTCGTGCAAAACGGCAGCGAGGATGAAACGCTTGAGCAGCTTCTCGGCCGCTATGCGGAGTATTCCCATGTTTCCGTCACGCGGGTCGATCCGGTGAAGTATCCGAACTTCCTTTCGGCCTATACTACGGAATCGGCCACGAACAACAGCCTCGTCGTCGTGTGCGGCGAGCGGCATATGTACGTTCCGTATTCCGACATCTGGACCTATTCGGACTATGAGCAGTACGCCTACTACTATTATAACTACGGCCAGGACTACCGCGACACCTTTGCCGGCGAGCAGAAGCTCACCAGCGCCATCGGCTATGTCACGAGCGAGAGCCTGCCCGTGATGTATGTGCTGTCGGGCCATGGGGAAGCGGTGCTTTCCGATGCGGTGCAGTCGTCCGTTGCGCTGCAAAATGTGCAGATGCAGGATCTTTCGCTGCTCACGGTCGAGGCCGTGCCGGACGATTGCGGTCTGCTTTTCATCAACGGCCCTGTGAGCGATCTCTCCGCCGAGGAGACCGGCATGATCCGCGATTATCTTGCCAAGGGCGGCAAGATAATCGCGGCCACGGCCTATACCGAGGAGGATATGACGAACTATTCCGGTCTTTTGGCCGATTGGGGCCTTTCCGTGGAATATGGCTATGTGCTGGAAAGCAATTCAAACTACCACTTCTCGGGCTATGTCGATCTGCTGCTGCCGGCGCTTCAGAGCCACAGCATCACAAGTCCTCTCGCGGAAAGCGGCTACAGCGTCATCTTCCCGGACACGCAGGCGTTCGTGATGGCGGACACCGACGAGGATATCAACGTTTCGTCGCTGCTGAAAAGCTCAACGGATGCATATCTGAAAACCGATCTCGCCGGCATGACGAGCCTTGAAAAAGAGGACGGCGACGCGTCCGGGCCCTTCGTGCTGGCTGCCGCCGGAAAGAATGACACCACCGGCGCGCAGCTTGTGGTGTTCGGGTCGAACGTGTTTATGGAAAAGGATTTCTCCGACATGGTTTCGGGGGCGAATCTTGATCTGTTCCTCAACGCCATCGACTGGCTGTGCGAAAAAACGGACTCCATCTCCATCCATGCCAAGATCGTTTCCAGCGATTATCTCACCTTCTCTAACAGCGCGGCGGGCGCGGCCAAGCTCGTGCTGCTGGGGCTGGTGCCGCTGGCGTTCGTGGCCGTGGGAGTCGTGACCTTTATCAAAAGGAGGCGTCGCTGATGAATCGAGGCGGAAAACTGCTGCTGCTCGTGGCGGCGCTCGCCGTGGTGCTGGGCGCATATTTCGGCGTGAGCGCGGCGGTGAAGAAAAACGAAGAACAGCAGTCCATTGAGGCTGCGCAGACGAATGCGGAAAGTCTTGCCGTTGGCGACTACGACGCCATCGATGCCATGGACTGGACGTATGGCGGCGTGCGCGTGCGGCTGGAACGCGATGCGGACGGGCAGTGGTTCTGTCCGGATGAGCCGGATTGTCCCATCGACCAGTCTAAGGCGGCGGTCATGCAGTCCGCGGCGGCGTATGTGTCGGGCCGGCTTTATGTGGAGGCGGCGGAAAGTCTGGTCGATTACGGCGTTTCTGAGCCCGAGCTTTCGCTCACAGTTCGTGCCGGCGATGCCGAGCGCAGCTACGCCGTGGGCGCTTACAGCGAGCTTGCGGGCGCGTATTATATGACGGTGGACGGCGGAACGGATGTATATCTCGAATCCGGCGAGCTCACGGACAGCTTCTGGTATGGCCTTGAAAACCTCGTCCGGTTCGAGTCCGCGCCCTCGGATGTGGGGATGCTCACGTCCCTCGCGGTCGAATCGCAGGCTGCTTCTTATACGCTCGAGCGCGTGGCCGAGCCGCTGACGGTGAACTACACGGACGTGTTTGACTGGTTCCACGTGGCAGACGGCGCCTATACCGCGCTGGCCACGGCGGATGTGGAGGCTTTGTGCAACAAGGCTATGCAGATATCCTTCAAGGCCTGCGAAAGCTGGAATGCGGACGCGGCGGAATACGGCCTTGACGCCCCACAGGCCACCGTGACGGTCGGCTATACGACCACGGACGGCGAAGATGCTGCGTTTGCGCTGGAGTTTGGCTCTTACGCGGACGGCGGGGAGGTATACGTCCGCATCGCGGGGTCAAAGCTTGTTTACCGCGCCGACGGCAGTGCGCTCGATGCGCTCATGTACGCCGATCTCGCATCCCTCGCACCGGAAAACTTCCTCGCGCTGGATGGGGCAGAGATCACCTCGCTCACGCTGGAAACGGATGGTCTCGGCCGCGCGGTGGATACCGAGTTTGCCGATGTGCAGGACTTTTTGGCCGATCTCTCAGCCCTGTATTCCACGGGCGCCGCGCCGGAGGGCGCCGGCCGCGAGCTGTTGCTCACGGTCACGGCGGAGTTTGCCGATTCGCCGGTGCCCGCCCTCACCATCGCATTTTATCGCTACGATTCCGCAAACTGCGTGTGCGTGGCAAACGGCGTGAGCCATCTCGTCTCGCGCACCGGCGCGGAGGCACTGGCGGAAGCGGCCGGGGCCCTGCTGCGGGCAAGATAAGGATCAATTTCAAACGCCATCGGTCATGCGCCGGTGGCGTTTTCCATTGCACGCGGCAGCGTTATATTTATTGCCGGATGGCTATTGTCAGTGACAAAATGTTGTGGTATATTGAATTTGTATAGGTATATCATCAAGAGGGATTTTGAATTGACGGTCTTGCCGTCTGCCGCAGGAGGTCGATAAACCATGAAAAACCGACTTATCAGCCTACTTTTGTGCCTCGTGCTGTGCATGAGCCTTTTGCCCATGGCGGCGCTGGCGGAGGATATACAGCCGCTCGCGGTGGAGGACGGCGAAGCCATGCCCGAACCCACGGCGGAGCCGGACCACACAGTGGAGCCGGAAGTGACCGCCGAGCCCACGGCCACACCCGAAGTGACGGCGGAGCCGACGGAGGAACTGGAGCCTGCGACAGCGCCGGAAGTAACGCCCGAACTGACCGCGGAGCCGGAAGTGACACCGGAGCCCACGCCCGAACCGACCGCCACGCCGGAGCCGGAACTGGTCGCGGTCATGGATGGCGAGACGACAACACCGGTCGATATGGATAAGGTAAATCATCTGCAGGCTCTCATTAACGCGCTGCCTGACAAGGTCACAAAGGATAATTGCGACCAGGCGCGGCAGCAGTATAACGAGATCAACGCTTTGATCGTTGAGCTGACGGATGAAGAGAAGGCACTGGTTAATTATGAGCGCTACAGTGATATCCTGTGGGAAATACTCATCATTGACGTTGAAACGAAACCCGTGGATGATGAAGGCGGCACGGTCAGCGGTATCTATAAACTCCTCACGCAGGATATGTTCGACCATCCGGATAAATATCCCGACAGTGGTCTGATCTTTAATACGGCTTCGAAACAGTATGTACTGAAACCGGATAACTACATGCTGAAGGAGGATATCGAGATCAGTCGTACCCTCGTGATCGAAAACGGAACTGAACTTTGCTTAAACTGGAAAAAGCTGGAAATGAAAGGCTCCGACTATGCGATTCATGCGGTGGGCCGCCTTTTTATCAATAAGCCGGGCCTAATTTGTGGAGACGATGGACCGGGCATATATGTAGGCTCTGGTGCGGACGTTACTATGAACGAAGCCACGCTCGCAGGCTTCATAGGCGATTGGGGATATAGCGGCGCGGCTGTTGTCGTGGATGAAAACGGTCGCTTCACCATGGATGGCGGCAAGATCCAGTATTGCACGAGCTATAAAGGTTATAGCGCCGGAGCCGTATATCTGCACTCCAACAGCAGCTTTACTATGAAAGGCGGCACGATTGAGCATTGCGCGACCCTTGGCAACGGCGCTGCCGGGGCGGTGTATATGTCGCCCAACAGTGCTTTTATCATGGAGGGCTCCGCAACGATCCAACATTGCCGTGCTCAGGTGGACAGCAGTGTGCAAGGTTGTGCCGGTGCCGTGGTCATAAGGTCCGACAGCAACGGCTTTTCCATGGGCAGCGGCACGATCACGGATTGCTGGACCACGGGCAGCAGCAGTGCCGGCGGTGTGCTTGCGCAGGGACGGTTTAATATGAGCAGCAATGCGAAGATCGTCAACTGCGACAGCGGATCTTCATCGATCGGCAGTGCGGGCGGCGTGTATGTGGCCGGTGGCGCGAACGTTACCGGAACGCTCACGATCGACTCCTGCAAAAGTAAAAACGGCGGTTGCGCGGGCGGTATGTATGTGGCCAGCGGCGCCAATCTGTCCGTGAACGCGCGGATAAAACAATGTGAATGTCGCATCGATACGGTTCCGAGCACGCCGAGTGCGGGCGGTGTGTATGTAGCCGGCGATGCAAGCCTTACCTTGACGGATGCAAGCCAGATTTATACCTGCAACACGTTTTACTTCTGCGACGGCGCAGCACAAAATGCTGCGGGCGGTATATACAACGCCGGAACGCTTACTATGAATGGCACCGGCCAAATCTTTGGCTGCGCCATCGCTTATAACTCTGATTATCCGCTTGACTTCACGACGGGCACGCATACCGTGGCTGGCGGCCTGATGAATGTCGGCACCTTCACGCTCAACAGCACATATTCCAGCGCCATAGCAAGCAATGCCGGCACGAAGCTGCTTGTGAGCAGTGAAACCTATAGCCAAATTGACCCTGATCCTTTGGATATGGTGAACGCGCCGGGCAGCACCATGCATCCAAACAACGGAACGGTCGGTACGCTGGTCAACTACGGAACGATCGCCTCGACCACGTCTGCGGCGCCTACGAAATTCACAAACGGAACGAACCACGGCGCGATCCAAGCTGCGAATTTCAACGCCTCGTCCGGCAAGCTGGATAACTACGGCACCATCTCCGGTGGCATTTATAAATGCACTGTGGAATGTTCGGAGAACTCGGTGGTCAGCGGCGGCGATTTTGCGGCGGCGACACGCACAGATGGAAAACCCTATCAGGTGACCTTCTACTATAGGACCTATGGTGCCGGAGCGGAGTCCAACGAGAATCATGTTTACGAAACCCAGTGGCGCTATAACGCACAGGCCACGCAGCCGACCCCTGATCCGACGCATTCTGTAATCGGTTATCAATTTATAGGCTGGAAGCAGGAAAATAATAACGATTGGTTTAGTTTTACTGAGCGGACTACAAGCGACAGAGCCGCAAGAACTGTTTGGTCAGACGCTCTGATCACCTATCCGACAACGAAGAGTGGCCTGATCTATGATGGCACAGACCAAGAACTCCTTGACACACTGGGCAGCTTTGAGGGTCATACGTTCCATTACAGTCTGGATAACGGAGAAACCTGGACCACGGACGCCAGTCAGGTCCAACGGAAAAACGCACAAACGGACATCGTTATCCTCTATAAGGTCGTCAACGATACCAATGAGCAGGTCGTATCGTCCGGAGAAGTGCATTCAAAGATCGATCGAAAGCCGGCCACGGCGACGGTCTGGGTGGATGAAAAGACCTATGACGGCACGGTCAGGGCGACGGTGTGTGGCAAGATCACGCAAACGGATGGTGCCGTTGCAGGCGAGTGTAAAGAGGGCTATGACTACATCACCATCACCGAACTGAGCGGCACTTACGACAGCAAAAACGTAGGCACAGGCAAAACGGTCACGGTGGCACCCTATAACGCGCTGCTTGATGGGGCGGACATGGGCAACTACGACGTGACATATCCCCCAACCGTCACGGGCGATGTTGTGGCGAGCGAGATCATCGTTCGAACCGCCAGTGCCAAGAACAAAACCTATGACGGAACAACCGCGGCGGAAATGATCTGCGAGCCTTCCAATATCACCGGAAGAACCTCGTGGGACGATCTGAGCGTGGTCGTGACGGGAACGTTTAGCGACGCGAACGTGGGCAATGGCAAGACCGTGACCATCACCGGAATGAGTCTCGCCGGCGCGGATGCGGGCAATTATGTGTTTGCGGCGGCAGACGAACAGCAAAAGACCGCCACGGCCGACATTACAAAGCGCCCGGTCACGCTTGAAAGCGCAAGCGAAAGCAAGGCCTACGACGGCACGGCGCTGAAAGCGGAAACCGTGACCGCGACCGGCATGGTGGATGGCGAGGAATTTGATTACGACTTCACCGGCTCGCAGACCGACATCGGCGCGAGCGAGAACAAGTTCACCGCCAAAAATAGCGACACGGCGAAGGTGGCGAACTACAATATTACCTATGACTACGGCACGCTGCGCGTGACCGTTCCGGCGGGCATCGGCGATGGGACCGAGGATATGACGGTCGATACCGTCACGAGCGATGACCGCGAGGTCATTGAGGACACGCTCAAATCGGTGGACGAATACCTCGGCATGGAGCCGACCAAGGACGAGGCCACGAAGCTGAACGAACTGGAGGATAAGCTCCACGAGCTGCTTGACCGGCTGGACGAGGCCAAGGAGGCCGCCGAGGATAGGACCATCACCAAGACCGATAAGATCGACAAGGACAACGCCAAACCCTCGGATAAGCAGAAACTTGAGGACGCGAAGGATGCCATCGAAAAGGCTCTTGAGGACTATGACACGAACCTGACGGATGAGGAAAAGCAGGAACTCAACGACAAGCTCGACCGCATCAACGCCGCGCTGGATGCGATCGCGGCGGCGGAAGCGGCCAAGGCCGTGAAAACCGGCGATGAGGCCATGCCCATGCTATGGCTGGCGCTGGCACTGAGCGCCGCCCTCACCCTCGGCTATACGGCGAGGAAGAAAAAGAATTAAATCAACGCAAAAGCCACCGGATGCATATCCGGTGGCTTTTGGCATATGGGGCGAAATGCCTGAATTTTATGCAGCGGCGGGGTGTATGTTTCCCGCGCGCCGTTTTCGGCATAGAATAGAAATGGCGAAGGTTCAGTTCACGTCGTCCATCACGCGGCGGGGCACACGCTCCAGCTCGCGCGGTTCGGCCAGGCATTTTTTGAAATACAAAATGGCCTTTTCGATCTCCGCCTTGGTGGCGATGCGGCTGTCCACGGCGATGTCGATGTCCATCCAGCGGTGGGGGATGAGCCGTCCGCTTGCGTCGGGGTCATAGCTGCTTTGCGGCGTGCCGAGCGTGATGGAGATGGAGTTGGTGCCGATGTCGGAAAGCGGCATGGGATTGGCCGCAAGACCCGACGGGGCGTTATCGAACAGGCGCAGAGAGCTGTGCCACGGGCTGGCATACAGCATCCCCCGGCTCAAAAAGCCGTAGTAGTCGCCAAGGCGCAATAACTGCATCCCGAAGCGGCGCAGAAAGCGCGGCAGCAGCATCAGAAAATCCGTCACGCGCTCCATGGCCTGCTCGTGGTCACCGGCGCGAAAGCGCTCAAGCTCATCGTTTATCTTGTGGTAAACGTCCGAGGCGGTGTCGTTATCGCTGAGACGGACTTTGATGTTGGAGGAGTAGGTCTCGCCCGTGCCGGAAAACAGCACGTCCAGCTCATAGCGGGCAAACAGGCGGTGCCCGGCCACAAAGCGGTTGACATACGGCAGACGTGACGCCGTGCGCACAAAGGCGGCGGCGGCCAGATGCATCATGCCGATGTCGGCCAGTCCCTCGCGGCTTTTGCCGTCCAGCCATGCGCAGGCATCTGTTACCTCGATGCGCTCGTGGTAATGCTCCTCGGCGGCCGTGCGTGTGCGCACGAGCACCGGCAGCAGCCGCTCGCGTGAGGGCAGGGTGCGCAGCTTGCGCCCGTCCGGGCGGTCGCCGAGCTGTCTTCCAGCGTATTGTTCAGCCATGAATGAGCCTCCGTGCGGATAGATTCCGCAGCGATTATACCACATTCGGGCGGCGTATGCAATTTTTGCATGGTTATGGCGCGCAAAATGCGAGGGAGAAACGAAAAAATAGCCGAAAAGGCTTGCAATTGGGTAAGCTTTCATATAACATATAAACGGGGATTTGTGCATTATTTAGCGATTGCATGAGTCCCGATCCCCAAGATGTAGGAGGTGTTCGGATGTCTCTGGAAGCAATGGACGCCATCGCTCTGGCGGAGGAAAAGGCCCGCCAGATCAAGCTGTCCGCCGCGCAGGATGCGAAAAAATCCGTCCAGCAGGCGCAGGATGCAGCGAAGATCGCCATCGCGGCAGCGGAGGCCAAGGCCGACGCGGAGGTCAAAGAGCTCAAGCGCAAGGCGGATGAAAAAGCCACCGAGGATGCGCAGGTGCTTGCCTCCAACACGCGCAATCGCCGTGCCGCTATGAAGGTGCGCGCCGAGAAGAGAATGGATGAGGCGGTCTCCATGGTCGTGGAAAGGATCGTGAAGGGCTGATATGGCCATTGTCAGAATGAAAAAAGTGCGGCTGTTGGTGCTGCGCTCGCGGCGTGACGAGCTGATGAAGGAACTCGCACGCTTCGGAAATATGGAGATCACCGAGCCACAGTCACTCCTGGCGGAGCCGGAGATGGCCGAGCGTTTTGCGCGCGAGCGCAGTGAGCTGGTGCGCCTGCGTACGGATCAGACGGCGCTTTTGCGTGCGCTGGATATTCTGGGCCAGTATGTGCCGGAGAAGAGTTCGCTGTTTGCCCCGCGGCCGCAGGTGGATGAGTCGGCCGTTATGGACGAGGCGGCGCTTGAGACCGATATCCTGCTGGCCGAGCGCGTCGTGGCGCTCGATGAGCGGGTGCGCCGCTGTGAGGCGCAGATCGCGCAGAATACGGCGATGAGCGATTCGCTCAAGCCGTGGGAGCCGCTGGACTATCCGTTGGACGGCAAGGGCACGAAAACCGTTTCTGCCCTATTCGGCACCCTGCGGGCCGAGAGCGACCCGAACGACTTGCAGGCCGCGGCGCTCGCCGCGTCCGATGCGGTGCAGTTGTTCCGCGTGTCAAGCGACGCCGATCAGCACCGGTTTTTGGTGCTGTGCATGAAAAACGAGCGCGCGCAAATGCTCGCGGCGCTGCACGATGCGGGCTTTGAGTCCGCCGGCTTCCCCGAACTGCACGGCACGGCGCGCGAGAATATTGCCGCCCTGCGCCGGGAGAGAGGGAAGCTGGAGGCGCAGAAAAAGGAATATGAAAAAGAGCTTGAGGCCTCGGCCTCCTCGCGCGGGGAGCTGAAGCTCGGCTCGGACCGCATGGCGGCGGCCATTGCCCGCTGCGAGGCGATCGAACTTTTGAGCGGCACGGAATCGGTCGTGGCGGTGGAGGGCTGGTGCCCGGCGGAGAAACAGCCGGAGCTGGAGGCGCTTCTGACCCGCTATGACTGCGCGTGGGAGCTCAATGACCCGGCGGAGGACGAATACTCCGCCGTGCCGGTGAAGCTGAAAAACAACGTATTCGCCCGCGCGATGAATATGGTCACGGAGATGTACAGTCTGCCGGCCTATGGCTCGACCGACCCGAACCCGCTGATGGCGCCGTTTTTCATCCTGTTTTACGGCATGATGATGGCGGACATGGGCTATGGGCTTTTGATGATCGCCGGAGCGGCGCTGGTGCTTTTGAAAATGCGTCCGCGCGAGTCGCTGCGCAATTTCGGCGATCTGCTTTTGTATTGCGGCATCTCCACGCTGATCTTCGGCGCACTTACGGGCGGCTTCTTCGGCGATTTCCTGCCGCGCATCGTGGCCATTATCAATCCTGACACCACCTTCACGGCCCTTCCGGCGCTGTTTACCCCGCTGGACGATACCATGGCCATTCTGATCGGCGCGCTGTGTCTGGGCGTTTTGCAGACCGTCACGGGCATGGCGGTGAGCGTGGTGAACAAATTCCGCGCAGGCAACTGGGCCGAGGCCGTGTTTGACGAGATCACCTGGTGGGTGATTTTGGCCGGTATCGCGCTGATGGTGCTGGGCGTTGGCAATGTGAACGGTCTGCCGGTCGTGCTGCTGGTCGGCTGCGCGATGCTGGTGGTGGGCCAGTTCATCCTGAAAAAGAGCGTGATGGGCGGCTTGCTCGGTGTGCTCGTTGCCATCTATAACGGCGCCACGGGCTTTTTCAGCGATATTTTGTCCTATTCGCGTCTCATGGCGCTCATGCTCTCCGGCAGCATCATTGCCACGGTGTTCAATACCCTCGCGGCCATCCCGGGCAGCACGGTCGTCACAAAGCTTTTCTTCTTCGTGATCATCTCCGCGCTTGGCAACGCGCTGAACTTCGCGCTGAACATCCTCGGCTGCTATGTACACGATCTGCGGCTGCAGTGTCTTGAATTCTTCGGCCGCTTCTATACGGACGGCGGACGCGCGTTCGCCCCGCTTCACTTGAATACAAAATATGTAGATATTATCAAGGAGGAAAACTAATATGGAATTTCTCAACCAGTATGGCGGTCTGCTTTTGGCATTTCTCGGCTCCGGTCTTGCTGCCGGTTTGTGCTGTGTCGGCTCGTCCCGCGGCTGTGGCCTGGTGGGTGAGGCGGCCTCCGGCCTTCTGTGCGAGCATCCCGAACATTTCTCCAAGTGCCTGATCCTGCAGGTGCTTCCCGGCACGCAGGGCCTTTACGGTCTGGTCGTGTGGTTTATGACCATGCTGCAGGTCGGTCTGTTCGGCGGCAATGGTCTGATCGAGATCACCGGCGTTCAGGGCTTCACGCTGTTCGTGGCCTGCGTTCCCATGGCGCTCGGCGGCTGGCTCTCGGCCATTTTCCAGGGCCGCGTGGCGGCTTCGGCCATCAATGTGGTCGCCAAGAAGCCCAACGACTGGTCCAAGGGCATCATCCTCTGCGTCACGGTCGAGTTCTACGCCATTTTGTCCCTGCTCGTTTCCATCCTCATGGTCACCAACGCCCTTTGATCGGCGCGGCGGAAGCACTATGAACGGGATCGACAAAATCACCGCCCGCATCGAAGCGGATGCGGCGGCGGAAGCGGCCCAGATGGCGCAGGAGACCGACAGCCGCTGCGCCCAGATCCGCGCCGAGGCCGAAAAGGCGGCGCAGGAGCATTATTGGGCGCGCATGAAGCAGGGCATGAAGGCCGTGGAAGACCGCTCCGCGCGTCTGGCCGGAACGGCCGGTATGGAGGCGAAAAAGGCCATCCTTGCCTTCAAGCAGGAAACGGTCGCCTCCGTGTTCGACGCGGCGCGGCAGCAGATCATGAGTATGCCGAAGGCGGAGTATATCCGCTTTCTGACGGATAAGACCGTTTCCGCCTGCTCCACAGGACGGGAAGTGCTCGTGTTCAATGAATCGGATAAACAGAACGTGGCGGAAAAAGTCCTCGCGGCGGCGAACAAGGCCATGGAAAGCGCCGGAAAGCCCGCGGAACTTACCATCGCGCAGGAGACGGGGCGCTTTGCCGGCGGCGTGGTCGTGCGCCAGGGCAGCGTGGAGTATAACTGCACGGTCGATGCGCTGATGGAACAGGCCCGGCAGACCATGGCGGCCGAGGTGGCCGCGCTGCTGTTCGGCTGAACACTCCTGTATGGGAGGAGATCGATTTGGCAATTAAGCTGAAAAACAACAACGACTATATCTTCCTGTGCGCCAATCTCCGCGCACGGGAGCCGCGTCTGCTCACGCGCGAGCGCATGGAGAAAATGTGCCAGGCGCCCAGCTTTGACGAGGCGGCGAAGCTGCTGATCGACTGCGATTATCCCGACATGAGCGGGATGGACGATGTGGCGCTTGAATACGCCATCGCCGACCACCGCAAGCAGATCGTCAGCGAGGTCGCGCGCTTTTGTCCGGAGCCGGTCATGCTCGATGCGTTCCGCATCCGCTATGACTACCACAACATCAAGGTTCTGGTCAAATCCCGCGGCGAGCAGGGGGATAACGAGCGTCTGATGTCCAGCTGCGGCATCGTGGACCCGGGGCGCATGGCGGAGTGCTACCGCAGCGAAAATTACGATATGCTGCCGGATCCTATCCGCGACTGCCTGCGCGATGCGCGGGAGCTTCTGGCCCGCACGGGCGACCCCCAGCGAACGGATTTTCTGGTGGACCGCGCGTATTACACGCGCCTTCTGGCCATGACGGATGAGCTGTCCGACGATTTTTACCACCGCTATGTGCGCCACTGCATCGATGGGGCGAACCTTCGCAGTGCCGTGCGCGCGCGGCGCATCGGGCTGGATAAGGCCGTGGTGGCATCGGCCATGATCCCCGGCGGCTATGTGGCCACGTATTCGCTGGTGGACGCTTCGGCGGAGCCGTCGGCGCTTGAAAATCTGTTTTTTGCCGGCATCTTTCAAAAGGCGGCGGAGCTTGGCGCACAGGCGATGCAGGGCGGGCCGCTCACGGCGTTTGAGTCCGCGTGTGAAAACACGCTGACCCGCTGGCTCGACGGCGCGAAGTATATCATGGCGGGGCCGGCCCCGGTGCTGGCGTTTTTGGACAGTCTCGATTCCGAGATCGTCGTGGTGCGAACGGTGCTGCTGGGCAAGAAAAACGGCATGAGCCCCGAGGCCATCCGGGAAAGGCTGCGTGATAGCTATGTATAAGATCGCGGTGATCGGCTCGGGCCAAACGGTCATGGGCTTCAAGGCGCTGGGGCTGGATGTGTTTCCGGCGGATAACTGTGACGCGGCGCGCAAGACCCTGCGCACGCTCACGGCCTCCGATGCGGCGGATCGATACCCCATCGTTTACATCGAAGAAGAGCTTGCGGCCGGTATGACGGCCGATATCGACAAATTCAAGGACAGCCCCGAAACGGCTGTGATCCTCATTCCGGGACGCAGCGGCTCGCTTGGGATGGGTCTGTCCGCGCTGCACGCCGCCGTTGAGCGCGCCGTTGGCAGCGATATTCTCAAATGATCGGGAAGGAAGGGAAAGCATGAGCGGAATCATTACAAAGGTTTCCGGCCCGCTGGTCGTGGCCAAAGGTCTGGCCGATGCCAACGTGTCCGACGTGGTGCGCGTGGGCGATCAGCGGCTCATCGGCGAGATACTCCAAATGAAGGGCGACAGCGCCTCCATTCAGGTCTATGAGGAAACGAGCGGCCTCGGCCCCGGCGCGGCGGTGGAGACCACCGGCATGCCGCTGTCCGTGGAGCTTGGCCCCGGCCTGCTCACCGGCATTTATGACGGCATCCAGCGCCCGCTTACCACCATCCGCGAGCTGACGGGCGACACGATCTCCCGCGGCGTGGATGTCAGCTCGCTTGACCGCAAGAAGGAGTGGGATTTCCGCCCCACGGCCATCGTCGGCTCCATCGTGCATCCAGGCGACATCCTCGGCACGGTGCAGGAAACGGCGGCGGTGCTGCATAAGATCATGGTGCCGGTCGGCGTGACCGGCGTGCTCGAGCGCATCGAAAAGGGCAAGCACACCGTGGCCGATACCATCGCCATCGTGCGCGGTGAGGACGGCGCGCAGCATAATGTCACCATGATGCAGAAGTGGCCCGTGCGTGTGGCGCGGCCTTACAAGACAAAGCATATGCCCTCGCGCCCGATGAACTCCGGCCAGCGCATCATCGATACCATGTTCCCCATTGCCAAGGGCGGCACGGCGGCGGTTCCCGGCCCGTTCGGCTCGGGCAAGACCGTTGTGCAGCATCAGCTTGCCAAGTGGTCGGATGTGGACATCGTGGTCTATATCGGCTGCGGCGAGCGCGGCAACGAGATGACGGACGTTTTGATGGAGTTCCCGGAGCTGAACGACCCGCGCACGGGCGAGAGTCTGATGCAGCGCACCGTTTTGATCGCGAACACCTCCGATATGCCCGTGGCGGCGCGCGAAGCGAGCATCTATACCGGCATCACCATCGCGGAGTATTTCCGCGACATGGGCTACGATGTGGCCGTTTTGGCCGATTCCACTTCCCGCTGGGCGGAAGCGCTGCGCGAGATGAGCGGCCGCTTGGAGGAAATGCCCGGCGAGGAGGGCTACCCTGCGTATCTGGCCAGCCGCCTGGCGCAGTATTACGAGCGCGCCGGTGTGGTGGAATGTCTCGGCGGCGACCGCAGCGGCTCCATCACGGCCATCGGCGCCGTGTCACCTCCGGGCGGCGATACCTCGGAGCCGGTCAGCCAGTCCACGATGCGCATCGTGAAGGTGTTCTGGGGTCTCGACAGCTCTCTGGCGTATGCGCGGCATTTTCCGGCCATCAACTGGCTTACGTCGTATAGCCTTTACGTCGATACGCTCAAGCCGTGGTATGAGGAAAACTTCCCCGGCTTCATGGCTCTGCGCGAGAAAGCCATGGCGCTGTTGCAGGAGGAGGCGAGCCTGAACGAGATCGTGAAGCTTGTTGGCCGCGATTCGCTGGGCGCCGGCGAGCAGATGACGCTGGAAACGGCCAAAATGCTGCGCGAGGACTTCCTGCAGCAGAACGCGTTCATCGACGAGGATGCCTATTCCTCCTATGACAAGCAGTTTAAGCTGCTCGGCCTGATCCTGACCTACGACCGCCTGTGCCGCGAGGCCATGGAAAAGGGCGCGGATGTGAACGCCCTGTGGGCCATCCCGGCGCGCGAGAGCATCGGCCGCGCGAAAATGGCGCTGCCGGACAGCTATGCGGCGGAATATGAGCGCATTGAAAACGATATGCAGAAACAGATCGACAAGATCGCGGCGGGGAGGGATGAGCAATGATCCGGGAATACAAAACCATTCGGGAGATCGCAAGCCCTCTGATGGTCGTGAAGGACGTGGAGGGCGTCAGCTACGACGAGCTGGCGGAGATCGAACTGCCCTCCGGCGAAAAGCGGCGCGGCAAGGTGCTGGAGATCAACGGCGACACCGCCGTGGTGCAGCTTTTTGAATCGGCGCAGGGCATCAACCTGGCCGAATCGAAAGTCCGCTTCCTCGGCCATCCGCTGCAGCTTGGCGTGAGCGAGGATATGCTCGGCCGCGTATTTAACGGCATGGGCGAGCCCATCGACGGCGGCCCCGCCATCCTGCCGGAGAAATACGAGGACATCAATGGCCTGCCCATGAATCCGGCGGCGCGTGCCTACCCGGCGGAGTTTATCCAGACCGGCGTTTCCACCATCGACGGGCTCAACACCCTCGTGCGCGGGCAGAAGCTGCCCATTTTCTCCTGCTCGGGTCTGCCTCATGCGGCGCTGGCCGCGCAGATCGCGCGTCAGGCCAAGGTGCTCGGCACGGATGAGGCTTTCGCCGTGGTGTTCGCCGCCATCGGCATCACCTTTGAGGAGAGCGAATACTTCATTCAGGACTTCCGCCGCACCGGTGCCATCGACCGCGCCGTGGTGTTTTCAAACCTCGCCAACGACCCCGCAGTCGAGCGCATTTCCACGCCGCGCATGGCGCTCACGGCGGCGGAATACCTGGCCTTTGAAAAGGATATGCACGTGCTGGTCATCATGACCGACATCACCAACTATGCCGAGGCTCTGCGCGAGATCTCCGCCGCGAAGAAGGAGGTCCCCGGCCGCCGCGGCTACCCCGGCTATCTTTACACCGACCTTGCCACCATGTATGAGCGTGCGGGCCGCCGCGTGGGGAAGAAAGGTTCGATCACCATGATCCCCATCCTCACCATGCCGGAGGACGATAAGACCCATCCCATCCCGGACCTGACCGGCTACATCACGGAGGGCCAGATCATTCTCTCGCGCGAGCTGCACCGTAAGGGCATCGTGCCGCCGGTCGATGTGCTGCCGAGTTTGTCGCGCCTGAAGGACAAGGGCATCGGCGAGGGCAAGACCCGCGAGGATCATTCCGGCACCATGAACCAGCTCTTCGCCGCCTATGCCGCCGGCAAGGAGGCTAAGGAGCTTATGACCATTCTGGGCGAGGGCGCGCTGAGCGAAACGGATAAGCAATACGCCCGCTTTGCCGAGGAGTTTGAAAAGCGCTATGTCAGTCAGGGCAACACCACCAACCGCACCATCGAGCAAACGCTCGATCTCGGCTGGGAGCTGCTCAGCCTGCTGCCGCGCAGTGAGCTTAAGCGTGTGAAGCTTGAGCACATCGAAAAATATATGCCGAAGGGCGAAAAATGACCGATTCTATGGGCAAGGTGAGGTGATCGAATGCCAAGCACAGCCATAACACCGACCAGAATGGTGCTAAACCAAATGAAATCCCGCCTGCGCACGGCCTCGCGCGGCCACAAGCTGCTCAAGGATAAGCGCGACGAGCAGATGCGCCAGTTCCTCGACATCGTTCGCCGCAACAAGACCCTGCGCGAAAAGGTGGAAGCGGGGCTCACGGAGGCGTTCGCCGCCATGGATATGGCCAGCGCCGTGATGAGTCCGGAGATGTTGGAGCAAAGCCTGCTCGGCGGCCGCAGCAGCGTGGAGCTGGAGGTGTCCGAGCGCAACATCATGAGCGTTCGTGTGCCGGTGTACCGCTTCAAAACCGAGGAGGCCAGCCGCGGTGCGATGTATCCGTATGGCTTTGCGTCCACGTCCGGCGCGCTGGACGACGCGCTGGAAAAGATGAACGAGGTCTTTGCGGATATGCTCGAACTTGCGCAGGTGGAAAAGACCATGCAGCTTCTGGCGGAGGACATCGAAAAAACGCGCCGGCGCGTCAATGCGCTGGAATACGTCATGATCCCGCAGCTTGAGGAGAACATCCGCTACATCTCCATGAAGCTGGCGGAAAACGAAAACGCGACTAAGGTGCGCCTTTTGAAAGTGAAGGAAATGGTGCTTCAGGACGCGCACAACTATGAGTATTGACCCCGTGTAACAATTTGCGGGACGGCGCTTGACACCGTCCCGCTTATGAATTACAATAAACCGGCGTCTCAAAGCGCCTTCTATCGGCCCCAGTAGCTCAGCAGGATAGAGCGACCGCCTCCTAAGCGGTAGGTCGGAGGTTCGAATCCCCTCTGGGGTGCCAGGAAAAGCCGTATTCTGGCACAGAATACGGCTTTTCTGTGTAATTATTTGTAACTTGCCGGACATAAGAAAATACAGTACTCTAAAAATATCAATACATAATAAGGTGGTTCAGAATGAGCACAAGGGACGTTATCAAAAATTCCGTACTGGAAGGCTTCGTGGATGGAAATGTTTCCACAGTGCAGATCTTTGTGGCTTTGGCGATCGCGATCGTGATCGGCTTGTATATCTTTTTCATTTACCGCGTTACGACCAAAAGTGGCTTTTACAACAAAAGCTTCAATAAATCCCTAGCGTCAATGCCACTGATCACGGCGGCCATCATGTTGGCTATGCAGAGCAATCTGGTCATCAGTCTTGGCATGGTGGGTGCGCTGTCGATCGTCCGCTTCCGCAACGCGGTGAAGGATTCGTCCGACTTGACCTATCTGTTTTGGAGCATCAGTGTTGGCATTGTCGTCGGCACGGGGCTTTATGAGCTGGCGATCATTCTGAGCTTGTGCATGACGGTTTTGCAGATCGGTTTGGATCTGCTGCCGGCGGTGCGTGCGCCGTACCTGCTGGTCGTGTCCGGCGGGAAAAATGCCAAGGAGGATGTGCTGCTTCAGGCTGTGAAGACCTATGCTGCGAAGGCGAAGATCCGCAGCCGGAATGTGACGGAAAAGGGCACGGAGTGGATCGTGGAGCTTCAGGTGAAGGATGCTGCGGCGCTGGTCGGCTGTGTGGCGGAACTGGAGGATGTCTCCTCGGTGAATCTGCTCACCCACGATGGGGCCGTTCGTTTTTAAGTTTTCGCAATGGAATACCGTGTCGAAAATAAATATCTGGTGTCCGATGCCGACCTTGCTGTTCTCGCGGGTCGGCTAAAGGCTGTTATGCGCAGCGATGAGCATCAGAACGGCAATTGCTATGAGATACGCAGCCTGTACTTTGATGATGAATGGGACAGCTGCATGGATGAAAACGAAGCCGGTGTGGATCGGCGGCAGAAATACCGCATTCGTACCTATGGGAGCGGAAGCGATGTTTTGCATCTGGAGATCAAGGAAAAAACGGCTGGGATGACGAAAAAGCAAAGTTGCGATCTGACGGAGGCGGAGGTGCGCGCTCTTATGGATGGCAGTTTGCCTCTGCGTTTGGATGACCGGGCGCCGCTGAACCTTCTGCAGATGAAGCAGCGCTGTGACAGGATGAGACCGAAGGCGATCATTTCCTATGAGCGCACAGCCTTTGTGTATCCGGTGGGAAATGTTCGGGTCACCTTTGACCGCAACATTGCGGCCAGCCGCCGCTGCGAGGAGTTTTTGCAGCCGTCTTTTTCAGGATCGGTGCCGGTTTTGCCGGCGGGCCAGCATATCCTCGAAGTGAAGTACGATGAGCTCCTGCCGACATTTATCGCCGACCGCTTGGAGATCGGGAAGCTGCGGCAAACGGCGTTTTCCAAGTATTATCTGGGCCGACTTGCGATACAGGGTGAATTCCCGCTTGAAATGTGAGGGGGCGAAGCGATGCATAACAAATGCTTGTGGCGTTTTCTTGTTATTGCGGCGGCGCTGGTCGTGCTGGGAGTGCTGGTGGTTGCCGGAACGTGGCAGAGCGAAACCTGTCTTGGCGTGGAGCTGATCGAACCGGAGCAGGCGGCAACCTATACGGAAAGCTTTATCCTCAATGCGGCCGCGTCCCTGCAGTACAACGGGGAACAGGCCCCTGTGGATGTAGTAACGTCTACGATATATCTGGCGATTCAGCCCGATAAGACCGCCAGTGAGCTTGCCGGACGGCTCGAGTGTGAACCGCCGATCGGGCAGCTTTTCTTCGTGCGTGACGATGCCTTTGACGATATGGCAGAGGCGGTGGCGCAGGGACATGTTTTTACATTGCTGGCTACCGACGGCGCGCAGGGCTGCATGCGGTATAACGTGGTATTTACAACACTGCCTGTGGTTGCGCTCTCCGCATCGGGCGGCGATGGGGAAAACATATACGGAATGATTCGGGCGTGGGATCCTTATAACGAGGCGGGCGGCGTTACGCAGCCGATCGGGGAAAATGCGCGGTGGCATCTTCGGGGGTATACGAGCCAGTCTACTGCGAAAAAGAGCTGGAAGATAAGCGTATGCAAGGAGGATGGAACGGCTCAGAATGTGAATCTGGCCGGGCTGGGCTCGGATGATGACTGGATGCTCAACCCCATGAGTATGGATGACACTCGTGTTCGCGAAAACCTGCTGATGACACTGTGGAACCAGATCGCGGCGCAGAGTGACTGGGATCTGCAGAGCTCATCGGGTAAATACGTTGAGGTGCTCATCAATGGCGAGTATCGGGGCCTGTATCTTTTGCAGCGACGGGTGGATCGGAAGTTGCTCGGGCTGGAAGACGAACTGCTTTTTAAGGGCCGGAGCTCCGAAGCGTTGGACACGGCCATGGATGTTTACAAGATCGTCTATTCGCCGCTGAATATGGCCTTGAGCTATGAGGCTATGAGCGGTGTGTGGCAAGACGTCACAACGTGGGATGTGAACAACTATGTTGATATGTGTCTGTTCATTCAGTTCGGAGCATTGGCGGATAACTGCATCCATAAAAATATGTTCTATCTCCTCCAAGCTCAGGGAGATGGCTATGTTTGCTCGATGATACCCTGGGATGTGGACATGGCGTTCGGCACGACCTGGGTGGATGGAGTTGGTTTTCAGTATGGTGGCGATCGCATGCTGACATACATGCCGAAAAGACGGGGATATGATGATATGTTGGCGCTTCATCCGGAATTGGAGGAACAACTGTCGACACGCTGGTTTGAACTGCGGCAGGGGGTGTTTTCTTGGGAGAATATCCAGTCAACGCTGCAAGAAACACTTCAAACCATTTATGACAGCGGTGCCTATGAGCGGGAGTTCCAAACATGGAAACCTCGCTATGAGGGGCAGGATACGCATGAGGTGCTTGAACAGTGGATCCAGGATCGGCTGCAATGGTGCGACGAATACTACGCAAATAAATAAATCAAATATGCTCTAAGGTATTAAACCTCCGGCGGACATTCATCCGCCGGAGGTTTGGTGTGCTTTTAGGAAAGAGTTTATTACTATTTGCATTTTTGCCAAGGGTGCTATTATAATAGGATCAGACATCGCGGAGATAGGAGACCAAGATGAAGAAGATCATGCTGGTGTTCGGCACGCGGCCGGAGGCGATCAAAATGTGCCCTCTGGTCAACGAGCTGAAGAAACGAGACAGCATTCAAACCCTGGTGTGCGTAACAGGGCAGCACCGCCAGATGCTTGACCACGTGCTGGCGGCGTTCAAGGTCGTGCCGGACTACGATCTTTCTGTTATGAAAGAGCGGCAAACGCTGTTTGACGTGACGGCCGATATCCTGCTGCGGATTCGGGAGGTCCTTGAAAAGGAAAGACCGGACGTTGTTTTGGTCCAGGGAGACACGACCACTACCTTTGTGGCGGCGCTTGCCTGCTTCTACCTTCGGATCCCTGTGGGCCATGTGGAGGCCGGACTGCGAACCCGCGACATTTATTCGCCCTTCCCGGAGGAATTCAACCGCCAGACGGTCAGCATCCTCAGCCGCTATCATTTCGCGCCCACTGCGATGGCGCGGGATAACCTCCTGAAAGAGGGCAAAGACCCGGCAGGCATATATGTTACCGGAAACACGGCCATCGACGCGCTGAAAACGACTGTGCGCAGCGATTACACTCACCCGGAGCTGGAGTGGGCGGCGGGGAGCCGTCTGATCACGATCACGGCGCATCGGCGGGAAAATCTTGGCGAGCCCATGAAGCATATGTTCCGCGCGATACGCCGCGTGTGCGATGAGCATCCGGATGTTAAGGTGATCTATCCCATCCATATGAATCCGGCAGTCCGGACGGTCGCAAATGAGGTCCTTGGAAACGATGAGCGCATACACATCATCGAGCCGCTGGATGTGGTGGACTTCCACAACTTCCTGTCGCGCAGCTATATGATCCTCACGGACTCCGGTGGCATCCAGGAGGAGGCGCCGTCCCTGGGAAAGCCGGTTTTGGTCATGCGCAACACGACCGAACGGCCGGAGGGCGTTGCGGCGGGCACGCTGAAGCTGGTGGGCACGGACGAGGCGGTCATCTACCGCTGCTTCAAGGAGCTGTTGGACGATCCGGCTGCATACAGTGCCATGAGCAATGCGAGCAATCCCTATGGCGACGGTCTTGCCAGTCGGCGGATCGCGGATATACTGGAGGGAAAGCCTGCGATACCCTTTGGAGAATAAGTTAAAACGAAACGCCTGCGGTAAAAGCCGCAGGCGTTCGCTGTATAAAAATCCCCTGCCGATCGATCTTCGGCAGGGGATTCGTGTAATGCTTATTTGGATTCCTTCTTCATGAAGCCGCCGTTTTTGAACAGATAGCCGATGAACTCGACCACCAGGAAGAAGATCAGGAAACCGACGCACTGCTTCCAGCCGTAGCCGTTCCAGATGGCATAGGCGAAGAAGAAGCAGCAGCAAAGACCAAGACCCGGCAGTACGAAGCGACGCACGGGGCCGAGATCCTTCGCCTTGACCATCAGGCCGATCATCATGGGGATGTACATGACGTACAGGCAGATGATGCCGATCTCATCCGGCTCCCAGGCCAGCCACTCGCAGGAGTGGAACGTGCCGAACATACCGGGGCCGCCCATCCACATCATGAACGTCCAGGCGTACCAGAAGCCGCTGATCATCAGACCCATGATGGAGGACTTGATGACGAAGTTGTTCTGCTCGTCGACGTGGCCGAAGAACTTCGGCGCAGGGCCCATGCCGCGCGAGGCGATGGCGTACATACCGCGGCAGGAGGACATGATCAGACCGTTCATCGTGCCAAGGCAGGAGATGGTCACGAACACATACACGATCGTGCCGATCACGTTGCCGAAGATCTTGGAGAAGGCCAGACGGGGCAGAGCCTCGCCGAACGGCCAGGTGGCGATGATGGCGTCTACGTCGCCCACGGCGCTCATGGAGAAGATGTACAGCGCGTAGATCACGATGGTCACGAGCGCGCCGACGATCAGGGCGATGGGCAGATTGCGCTTGGCGTCCTTGAGCTCGGCGTTGATGGAGGTGGCCAGGATCCAGCCTTCATACGCAAAGGCAAAGCCCACGATGGCCGCGAAGAAGCCGGAACCATTTTCCGCGACGTAGGCGGTGTAGGCCGGGGTGTTGACGTAGTCGAGCACGTCGAGCGTGGCGCCGTTGATCAGACCGGCGATGGTGCCCACGATGCCCATGAGCAGCAGGGGGATGAGCTTGATGACCGTCATGCCGACCTGCAGCTTGCCGGCCAGCTTCGGGGAAAGGGCGTTGACGCCGTAGCCGATCATCAAAAATCCGGCGCCCAGACCCACCGCGATGGGGTTGACCGAGCCGGTGGAGAAGTCGACGGCACTGATGCCGAACAGCTGCAGGAACATCATCGCCGCAAAGAAGGAGAGGATGGTCGTCAGCGCCGGCGTGTAGATCGTCGTCATAAACCAGCCGACATAATAGGCGTAGTTCTTGCCGAGCGCGACCTCGGCGTAGTCTACAACGCCGTTTACTTTTTCATAACGAGAGCCCAGCTCTGCGAACACGAGCGAGCAGATGATGCAGATCAGACCCACGATGCCAACAACGGCGATGCCCTGCAGCATATTGCCGCCGGTCAGGCTCAGAACCTTGCCGCCCTTGATGAACACACCGGAGCCGATCACGATGCCGATGACCATGGAAATGGCGGTCGGCAGACCGTAGCGTTTTTCCATTTTGTTGTCCATAGCTTACCATCCTCACTTTATTATTTGCCGAGGGTATAATAAAACTATATTAGCAAGCAATTTCGCATATTGCAAGGCAATCTTTCGCGAATTGGACAAAAACGGCGAAAACGCTGAATTTTTTTCCGCTTCGGAGCGCGGATTTTATTTTTTCCTCAAGACGATGGCGATGAAGTTGAGATATTTGCCGCCGCCGGCCTCCATTGTTTTCCGGTCGCCCACGGCGTATTCGTTGTCCTGCGCGAGCCAATCGGCCCACACATTTTCATTGCTCTCCATCTCATCCACGCTCACGACCTCCGCGCCCTCGCTCACCTCGACCAGCGCGCGCCAATAGGAGGCATCGTGGATATAGTCGAGCTGCTCCGGCGTCCACGATAGCAAAAATATCCGGCGCACCGTTTTCTGGATGCGCCGGGGGAGATATTAATGGAAAATGGCACGGAGGACGATCATGTATTCCGCCCCTTCAAGCCTTTCCGGCTCGGCGATGAGCGTTTCGCAGTTGAACACGCGAACGCCGTCTCCGCCATCGAACACCTTTGCTGCGAGTATGACCTCATCGCCGGGAGCCAGAGCGCGGCGCTTGTCCAGCTCATAGCCTGTGGTCGCCCAGCCCAGAATGTCCATGTCGTCCGGATGGGGGAAATAGGTCAGAAGGATGCCGCCGTATGGGCGGCTTTCAAGCTGTATTTCCATCCCAGTGGCAGCGCCCTCCTCGCGTCGCTCCTGCATGGTGATCGAAAGAGTGTCGTCCGTCTTGGTTATGGCGACCGGCGCGGAGCGGACGCAGGTGCCCTTTACCCATTGCTCGGCGTACAGCTCGCCGCCCGTGACCTCGGTGCCGAGATGGAGTTCATAGGTGAAGCGGTCGTTCGCAGTATCCGAAAGCACGAAATAGTCGCCGGAGGCGTCTGGCCTTGCAAAACAGTATACAGCGGCCAGAAGGCAGAACGCGGCGAACAGGATAACGACGAGAAGAATGAGCTTTTTACGATTCATAATGTTCCGTATGCTCCTTATCTAACAGCGGTTCGGCTTCAATGGATGCGGTGACCCTGCACCACGCGACGGTTCCGTTATTGACGGCGCAGCTTCACGACCGTCTCCACATGGCTTGTGCGCGGGAACATATCCACGGCGGTGCATTCGTCCGCGTGCCAGCCGCGCTCGGACAGTATTTTCAAGTCGCGGGCGAGGGTGGCCGGATCGCAGGACACATACACCAGTCGCTCCGGCGCCATGGCGCACACGGCCTCGATCAGCTCCGCACTCACACCCTTGCGCGGCGGGTCCACGATGATCACATCCGGCTTCACACCGCGTGCAGCCAGCTCCGCCGCTGCGGTTCCCGCATCGCCGCAGATGTATTCGGCACTCTCCACACCGTTTTGCGCGGCGTTATAGCGCGCGTTTTCCACGGCGGAGGGGACAACATCGTTCCCGATGAGCCGCGCGGCATCCCGGGCGACGGAAAGGCCGATGCTGCCTGCGCCGCAGTAAAGATCGAGCACGGTTTTGCCTTCCGGCTCGGCATAGGCGCGCACAAGATCATAAAGCTTTTCCGCCTGCGCAGTGTTCACCTGAAAGAACGTTTGCGGCGACAGGCGAAAGCGCGCGCCGCAGAGCGTTTCATGCACATATTCGCTGCCCCATAAAGTTTCGATACGGTCGGTCAAAACCACATTTCCGGCACCCGGATTGCGGCACAGCAAAACGCCCGTTAATTCCGGACACTCCGCGCGCAGCGCCTCCGCCGCGCCGGCGGGAAGCGACCCTGCCGCCACGATGCAGGCGAGGAAATCTTCCTTCGAGCGGCGCAGATAAAGATGGCGCACGAGGCCCTTGCCGCTTTGCTCGTCATAGGCCGGAATGTTTTTGGCTTTCATCCAGCCAAGCAGGGCGGAGGCCGCGCGGTCGAAGCATTCCGGCTGCAAATAGCAGCGCGGCGTGGATATGACCTCGTGGCTGCGGCTGCGGTAAAAGCCGCATACCGGGCCGGGCGCGAAGTTATAAATGCCCTTGTTGCGGTAGCCGTCCAATTCGTCCGCGCCGAGGATGTCCCGCGCGGAAAGGGACAGCCCCCCGATGCGCCGCAGGGCATCGTTTACGCGGCCAAGCTTGAAATTCAGCTCCGTTTCATAGCGCATATGCTGCGTGGCACAGCCGCCGCAGCGGCCATAGACCGGGCATTTCGGCTCCTCGTGCTCGTCCGACGGGGCGCTCAGAAGCATCTCGCCCCGACCCCACACGGCGGTTTTGTTCGCCTTCACGATGCGCACGCGCCAAAGCTCGCCCGGCAGTGCGCGCGGCACGAACACGGCCCGCCCTGCAATGCGGCAAACGCCGCCGCCATCGGCGGAAAAGGCATCGATATACGCTTCATACAAATCGTTTTTTCTCAATTCATCCATAGCAATCGCTATTTTAACACATAATAAGACCGCCTGTCGCGCGATTTGAAAAATTTCTCTTTCTTTTTTTCGGATTGTATGTTAACATAATTTTCTGTATATAGATAAAATTCTTCGGAGATGAGTATATGGACGAACTGGAACGGATCAAACAAATGACGCCCGAGCAGCAGCAGGAGTATCTTTCCGAGCTTCAGGCGTGCGAGCATGACTGCTCCACCTGCCAGGCGGAGTGCTCCAGCAAGGTGAAAAAGCCGGCGAAGAAGGTCATCGTTGTGACTTCCGGCAAGGGCGGCGTTGGCAAGAGCGCCGTGACCGTGCTGCTGGCCAAGGCGCTTATCAAACAGGGCCAGAAAACCGCCATTTTGGATGCGGACATTGCCTGCCCCTCCATCCCGGCCATGCTGGGTATGCGCGAGCCGGTTTTGGGCGATATGCCCGAACTTGCGCCGGTCGAATCGGTGGACGGGCTGCCGGTGGTGTCCATCGGCATCATCACGGCCGACCCCATGGAGCCGGTGATCTGGCCGGGCAAGGATATGGCCAAGCTTGCCGTGTGGCTTCTTAAGGACACCAAATGGCCCGAAGATCTGGACGTGCTTTTGATCGATATGCCGTCCGGCGCGGGCGACATCCCTCTGGAATACTACACCACCATGCCGCTGGACTATGCGCTGGCGGTTATGCAGCCGGGCGAGCTTTCCTCCGGCTCGGCGCGGCGTGCGGTGAATCTGTGCGATATGCTGCGCGTGCCCGTGATGGGCGTGGTGGAAAACTTCGCGGAGGACGATATGCAGCTTGCCGAATCGTGCCGCACACTGCCGGTAACGGCGCGTCTGGGGTATGATGGTGCGCTGCGCCGTGCCGCGTGCGATGGCACTCTGGGCGCCTATGAAACGGATGCGTTTGACTATCTGGCGCGCGCGATCGGGGAGCTTGAGTGACATGAGAGAGCAAAACGGTTTCCTGACCATCGTCATGTACATTCTGCTGGTATTCCTCGGCGTGGCGTTTGCCGTACTGATGTATCTGAATGTGCTGGCGAACAAGCAGCTAAACGAGGAAACGGCTGCTATCCAGGCGGAAAAGACCTATAACGCCCTTGTGCAGCCGACGCCCGAGGCCACGCCGGAACCCACGCCGGAGCCCGTGCGCAACACTACGGACATCACGCTCGCCTTCGGCGGCGATATGGTCGCCCAGCTCGGCATCACCACGGAGGCCAAGCAGATCTCCGACGAGAGCACGGAAAGCGACGAGGACGAATCCGAATCGGGATCCGATACGGTCGAAAACGCGGTCTACGACTATACCGCCCAGCTTGAAAACATTGCCGCCGCCGTGCAGAATGCCGATCTGTCCATGTGTACGCTGGTCGGCAGCATGAAAGAGGCGGCGGAGTATGAGTCCTATCTGCTTGCGCCCAGCTTTGCCGAGGCGCTTGCGGCTGCCGGTTTTGATATGATAAGCACGGCCTCCGATCACTGCCTTGATTTCGGCAAGGAGGCGCTCGATACCACCATCGAGGCCATCGAAGCGAATGGCATGGTCAATCTCGGCACGGCTGCCAACCATGACACCTTCGACCCCACCGGCGGCATTTATACCAAGGTCGTAAACGGTGCGACGTTCGCGTTTTTGACTTATACCTGGGCCACGAACGGCGTTTCCGCCTCCGGCGATCCCTACGCCGTGAATATCCTTACCACCGACTACATGACGGATAAGGTCTCCGTGGACTATACGCGGCTCGATACCGATCTGGCCCGCGCAAAAGAACTTGGCGCGGATATGATCGTGTGCAGCATCGCGTGGTCGTCGAACGACAGCTACTATTCCGATGTGCGTGACGATCAGCGCGCGGTGGCGGATTATCTGTGCGAAAACGGCGCGGATATCATCGTGGGCAGCGGTCTGAAGGTGCCGCAGCCGATCGAACTGAAGCAGGTGAAACTCGAGGACGGCAGCACGAAAAACTGCGTGATCGCCTATGGCCTCGGCAATATGCTCAACTGCCTGAACGACCAGAACACCAATCTCTCCGGCCTTCTGTACGTCACGCTCAAGCACGACATGGATAACGGCGAGGTGTGGCTGTCGAATGTGAGCTACCGGCCGCTGTTCATGCTCGATACGGACGACTACGACGACATCGAGGAGGATTCCGCCTCGTTTAAGTATCGCCTGTTCGACCTTTACGATACCGTCGAGCGCTTTAACCGCGTCAACTCCGGCGAAGGCGAGGAGGGCGAGAGCGATAAGATCGTTTCCGACAGCATCACACGCGGCGTATACGATGCGATGCTCACGGGCGCATCCTCGCTGCAGAACATCCTCGGCGCGGACTTTGACGGCCAAAACGGCGGTGTGGACGTAGTCGCGTGGGGCGAAACGGTCTACACCAGATAAGAGAATAAAAACGAGAATATCGCGGCAAACAGGCCGCACAGCGCCCGACCGAACAGGTGTCGGGCGCATTTTATATCCGTTCCCGCCACCGCGCCGAGCGTTTGCCCGTGAACGCTCAGTCCGCCCCAACCAAGCAGAAACCCCGCCAGTGCCATCGTGAGCGGGCCCGGCTGCCATCCGGCCAGCGCGCCAATGCCGCCGCCAAGTTCGAATAACCCCATCGCAAAGGCGGGGCCAAGTCCCGGCAGAAAGCGGAAAGAATCGAACAGCGCCGTGACCGCGCCGAAAAAGCACACATACGCACAAAGCCGCGCACAGCTCTCCAGCGCGCCGGTCACGGCTTCGGTGAACACGGCGGCGTTCAGTGGAGGCTCCTCGGCTTCGGGAAGACGCTCAGTCTGCTCGGAGGACTTGCGGCGAAAGCAAAGACCCGTACACAGGGCGGCGAGGATATGCGCCGCATAGAGCAGCGCTCCGACTTTTGCACTGCCGAATACGCCGCCGGCCGCGCCGATGATGAAGGCCGGGCCGGAATTGTTGGAAAAGGCGAGCAGCCGCTCGGCCTCATCGCGGCCTAGCTGTCCATCGCGCCGAAGCTGGGCCACAACGGACGCGCCCAGCGGATACCCGCCGCACAGCCCGAGAACCAGCGCCTGCGCGCCCGCGCCGGATATGCCGAACAGCCGATGCATGAACTTGTCGAGCCTTCGGGATAAAAGCTGCGGCAGTCCGAGGGCTCCAAGCAGCCGCGACAGCACGAACAGGGGAAACAGCGACGGCACCAGCGTCATGGCGCAAAGCCGCAGCGATTGGCGCATTCCCTCCGCCACGGTGGCGGAGAATACGGCGGCCAGAGAAAAGCCGATAAGTGCCGCCCAAAGCAATAGTTTTCGTTTCATACCCCAAGCGTATGCGCTCGTCAGGCGTAAATTGCCCGGCGGGCGCATAGATTTTTGCGGGGTGATCGCATGAAAGAACGAGCCGATGCCCGCGCGGCACGACGCGCCGGTATACCGCAGGAGAGCTTCGGAACCGCGGCCCGCATCACGATCTCCGGCGGCACGCGGGTGCTGGTGGAGGGGCTGCGGGCGCTGGAAGAATACGCGCCGGAGAAGATCACGGCAGCGGTTCGCGGTGGGCGGGTGATCGTGCGCGGCGAGGGACTGCGCATGGAGGCCATGGACAAAACGGAGCTGATCGTGTCGGGGCGCATCTGGGGGGTGGAGCTGGAATGAAATTGCGGCGCTTTGTGACGGGCTGGGCGGTGCTGGCGATCTCCGGCGACCGGCCGGAGCGCGTTTTATCCGCGGCGGCGGAGGCGGGCGTGGTGTTCTGGGATGCGTCCGCGCCGGTGGATTTCGTCATGACTATATGCGTGCGCCATCGGGATGCAGCCGTGACCGAATCGCTTGCGCGGCGGCTGGGGCTTGACTGTCGGATACAGCATGCGGGCGGATGGCCGCTTGTGTGGCGCTCGCTTCGGCGGCGCAGGGCGCTTGTTGCGATGCTGTGCGTATGTGTGATGGCGTTGGTGGGAAGCCGCCTTTTCATCTGGCGCGTGGAGATACCGTACACGGCGGGAGTGCCGGAAAGCGAGTTGCGTGCGGCGCTGGCGGAATGTGGCGTGGATGTGGGCGTGTTCTGGCCGGGTTTTTCGCAGGATCTTACGCGAAACGCGCTTTTGCGGCGGCTGCCGGAGCTGCGCTGGGCCACGGTGAATCTCCGCGGCGGCTGTGCCGAGGTGATCGTGCGGCCAAAGCGCGAAGCGCCCGCTGTGGTGGCGGAGGGGGAATGTGCCGACATCGTGGCCGTGCGCGGCGGGTATATCACACAGGTGCAGGCCCTGCGCGGCAAGGCGCTTGTGAAGCCGGGGCAGACGGTGATCGCCGGAGAAACGCTTATATCCGGCGAGGCTGTCGGGCGCTATACGACCCATGGCGCCCTGCGCGCGCTGGGCGAGGTGCGGGCGCGAACGTGGTATGAACTCACGGCGGCGGCGCCGATCAATGCACAGTGCGTGGAGCCGGAGCGCTGTGTTTCGACGCGCTGGGCGCTGATATTCGGAAAAAAGCGCATAAATTTTTATAAAGGCTGTAGTATTTGCCCGCCTTCTTGTGCTAAAATGGAAGAGGAAACGGTTTTGGCCGTGCCGGGCGTGTTTTCGCTGCCGCTGCGCCTTGTGCGCGAGCGGGTGTATGAAACGCGGGAAACAAGCGCGACGGATGATACGCTGACGGAGCGGATGCAGCGCGACCTTTTGCAGCGTTTGCGCGCCTCGCTCGGCGATGAGGGCGAGGTGCTCCAAGCGCGCTTTTCGAGCGCCCGGCGCGATGGCTGGATGCTTGTCACCCTGCACGCCGAGTGCAGCGAGTCCATCGGCGTGACCGTTCCCATGACCGCGGCGCAGATCGCCGCCAAATCACCGCAGACCGAGGAAGAAAAACCATGACAGAACGCACCATTCAAATCGACCGCATGGAAAACGTCATCAGCGTTTTCGGCTCGTTTGACCAAAACCTGCGCATCATTGAAACCGAGCTGGGCGTGGCCGTGACCGACCGCGACGACCAGTTGAAAATACAAGGCGAGGCCGAATCCGTGATGCACGCGGAAAAGGCCATTGAGGGGCTTTTGTCCCTGGCGGCCCGCGGCGAGACCATCGACGCGCAGAACGTGCGCTATATCATCAAACTCGTGCGCGAGGGGCAGGAGGGCAAGATCGGCGAACTTGCGCGCGATGTGGTGTGCGTCACGGCGAAAGGCCGTCCGGTAAAGCCCAAGACCATCGGCCAGACGGCCTATGTGGAGGCGATACACAAAAACACCGTCACGCTGGGCGTCGGGCCGGCCGGCACGGGCAAGACCTATCTTGCGGTGGCCTGCGCGGTGGCGGCGTTTCGGGAAAAGAGCGTAAACCGCATCATCCTGACCCGTCCGGCGGTGGAAGCCGGCGAGCGCTTGGGCTTTCTGCCCGGCGATTTGCAATCGAAGGTGGATCCCTATCTGCGGCCGCTGTATGATGCGCTGTTTGATATGCTCGGTGCGGACACCTATAACAAATACCTCGAGCGCGGCGATATTGAGGTCGCGCCGCTGGCCTATATGCGCGGCCGCACGCTCGATGACAGCTTCATCATCCTCGATGAGGCGCAGAACACCAGCCGTGAGCAGATGAAAATGTTCCTGACGCGCCTTGGCTTCGGCTCGAAGGTCGTCATCACCGGCGATGTGACCCAGATCGACCTGCCGGGCGATAAGCCCTCGGGCCTGAAAGAGGCGATGCGCGTGCTCGACGGCGTGCAGGATATCGCCATCTGCCGTCTCACCGGCTCGGACGTGGTGCGCCATGTGCTCGTGCAGCGCATCATCGCGGCCTATGAAAAATACGAAAAGCCCTTCCAGAACAAGAAGAGCCCGAACGAGAAAGCGAAGAAGTGAGTGCCATGGTGAAATTGAGATTATCCCTGCGCTGTGAAAACGGCCGGAAATGCCCGCTCAGTCTGCGCGCACGCATCCGCCGCGCGGCCAAGGCGGCGCTGGAGGCCGAGGATGTGCAGGGCAAAAGTGAACTGTCCGTTCTTTTGACGGATGACGATGGCATCCATGCGATCAATCTCAGCCAGCGCGGCGTGGATGCGCCGACGGATGTGCTGTCGTTTCCTATGGGCGACCGCGATCCAGAAACAGGCCGTCTCGTGCTGGGCGATATGGTTTTGAACATGAACCGCGTGCGCGCGCAGGGGCTGGAGTATGGCCACGGCGAAAAGCATGAGACAAGCTATCTTACGGTCCATTCCGTTTTGCATCTGCTTGGCTACGACCATGTGGACGAGGGTGAGATGAAAAAGGAAATGCGCGCGAGAGAAAAGATCATAATGGAGAAGCTGGAAAAATGATAAAGAAAACCGCTATGATAACCATTGCCGGCCGTCCGAACGTCGGCAAATCCACCTTGACGAATACGCTTGTCGGCGAAAAGATCACCATCGTATCGCCCAAACCCCAGACCACGCGCAGCCGCATCCTGGCGGTCACGAGCCGCGGCGAGACCCAGTATGTCTTCATCGACACGCCGGGCTTCCACCGCCCGCGCACCAAGCTTGGCGATTATATGGACAAGGTCGTCACGACCAGTATCGCGGACGTGGACGCCGTGATGCTCATCGTGGAGCCCATTGCCTCGGTCGGGCCTCAGGAGACGGCGCTCATCGAGCAGTTCAAGCGCTCCGGTGTGCCGGTGGTGCTCGTGGTCAATAAGATCGACACGGTGGAGGATAAGCGTGCGCTGCTCGGCGTGATCGCGGCGTACAGCGAGGTCTATCCCTTTGAAGCCATCGTTCCCATCTCGGCCCAAACGGGCGATGGGGTGGAGGAGCTGCTCAAGGTTTTGGACAACTATTCCGTCGAGGGGCCGGAGCTGTTCCCGGAGGATATGATCACCGACCAGCCGGAAAAGCAGATCTGCGCGGAGATCGTGCGCGAGAAGCTTTTGCTGTCGCTGGATAAGGAAGTGCCGCATGGCACCGCCGTGGCGGTCACGAAATTCTCCGAGCGGGACGACGGCATCATCGATATGGATGTGACCATTTACTGCGAAAAACAGAGCCACAAGGGCATCATCATCGGCAAAAAGGGTGCGATGCTCAAGCGTGTGGGCGAATTGGCGCGGCACGATATCGAGGCGTTCATGGGCACCAAGGTCTTTTTGCAGACCTGGGTGAAGGTGAAGGAAAACTGGCGCGATTCGGAAGCGCTGCTGAAAAATTTTGGCTTGACGGACGAGTAATGAAATCCACCCCGCTGCGGCAAACTAAGCTCAGCGGGGTGAGAACATGCAGGACGAGATCCTCTGGCAGCTTTTTAAGGAAACGGGCGACCCGCTGTGCTGGCTTTTGCTTCGGCGCAGCGAGGAGCGCTGAGACGGGGTACATACATGGCGGAAACATTCAAAGGGCTCGTTTTGCGCGAGGTGCGGTATAAGGAATCCGACCGTATGCTCACGCTTTTAACGGACAAGCACGGGCTCCTGTCCATCAAGGCGCAGGGCGCGCTTGGGCGCAAAAGCCGCATCGCGGCGGCCACGCAGCTGCTGTGCTTTTCGGAGTTTTCCGTGTCCGAGGCGCGCTATACCGGCGGGCGCTGGCGCATCGATGCGGCCAGTGTGATCGACCAGTTCGAGGGTCTGCGCGCGGATTTTGCGAATTTGGCCCTTGGTGTTTATTTTGCCGAGCTTCTCGCGACCGTATGCGCGGAGGATGTGCCGGACACGGCGGCGCTTTCGCTGGGGCTCAATGCCCTGTATGCGCTCAGCCGGCGGCTCTATGAGCCGGAGCATATCAAGGCGGTGTTTGAACTGCGCCTGATGGCCTCGGAGGGCTTTGAGCCGGAGCTTGACCGCTGCGGCGTGTGCGGACGGGCGGATGTTATCGAGCCGATGTTTGCGCCGCAGGCGGGCATTCTGCATTGCCGGAGCTGTGCAAGCTCGGTGTATGGCGCGGCCCTGCCGCTCGATGCGGACAGTCTGACGGCCATGCGCCATGTTATGAGTGCCGAGCCGAAGAAGATATACAATTTTGCGATCCTGCCGGAATCGGAGCAGCGCCTGGGGCGCGTGGCGGAGGCGTTCAGCGCCCGCCAGCTTGACCGGCTGCTGCCATCGCTGGACTATTGGAAAAGTGTGAAATAAATGGAGCTTTACGAAAAATCACTGCAAACGATCGAGCTGCCGGCGGTTTTGGAGATGCTGGCGGCCAAATGCGTGTCGGATGGGGCGAAGGAGCTGGCCCGCGCCCTGCGCCCGTCGAAGGAAGCGGGGGCCATCCGGCTGCTGCTGGCGGAAACGGCGGACGCGAAGAAGATGATGGAGCTGAAGGGCAGCCCGTCATTTTCGGGGCTGAAGGATGTGCGCTCGTCGCTGGCGCGGGCGGATATGGGCGGTATGCTCAACACGCGCGAGCTGCTGGATATCGCGGGCGTGCTGTTTTCCGCGCGGGCCTGCGCGTCGTATTCCGCCGGACGCGGCGAATCGGGACGGCTGCACCAGCTGTTCATGAGCCTTTCGCCGAACCGCTTTTTGGAGGAGAAGATCACAACCTCCATCACCGGGGAGGAGGAGATCGCGGACGCCGCCAGCGCCGAGCTTGCGGATATCCGCCGCAAAATGCGCGCGGCCTCGGCCCGTGTGCGCGAAACGCTGCAAAAGATCATCTCCTCGCCGTCAAACTCCAAGGTCCTGCAGGAGGCCATCATCACGCAGCGCTCGGGCCGTTATGTGGTGCCGGTGCGTGCCGAGCGCAAGGGCGATATTCCCGGCCTTGTGCATGATGTGTCCGCCTCGGGTGCCACGCTGTTCATCGAGCCGATGGGCGCCGTGAAGGCCAACAACGAGCTGCGCGAGCTTGCCGCCAAGGAAAAGGCGGAGATCGATCGCATTTTGATGGAACTCTCTGCCGATTGCGCGGCCAGTCGCGAGGCTATCGTGCTGGATGTGAGCGTGCTGACACAGCTCGATCTCATCTTTGCGCGCGCCGATCTTGCCTATCAGATGAACGCCGGCGAGCCGATCTTAACGGAAAACGAACTGCTGCTGAAAAATGCTCGCCACCCGCTGCTGCCGAAGGAGACGGCGGTGCCCATCTCGGTGGCTCTCGGCGGGGAATATGATACTCTCGTCATCACCGGCCCGAATACCGGCGGCAAGACCGTCACGCTGAAAACGCTGGGGCTTTTGTGCGCCATGACGGCCTGCGGCATGCAAATTCCGGCCTCGGATGGGAGCATGATCCCGGTTTTGAACACCATTTTGGCCGATATCGGCGATGAGCAATCGATCGAGCAGTCGCTTTCCACGTTTTCAAGTCACATGGTCAACATCGTGAAGATCCTGCACGCCTGCCAGCCGGGAACGCTCGTGCTGTTTGACGAACTTGGCGCGGGCACCGATCCGGCCGAGGGCGCGGCGCTGGCCATGTCCGTGATCGAATACACGCGCTCCCACGGTGCGCTCACGGCGGCCACCACGCACTATGCGGAGCTGAAGGTATACGCCACGAATACCACCGGCGTGATGAATGCCTCGTGCGAGTTCGATCTGGAAACGCTGCGGCCGACGTATAAGCTGCTGGTGGGCATCCCGGGCAAGTCCAACGCCTTTGCCATATCCAGCCGTCTCGGTGTGCCGGATGAGATCATTGAGGACGCGAAAAAACGCCTGAGCGCGGAAACGACCGATTTTGAAAAAACCATCGAGCGCCTCGAAGCCCAGCGCATGGCCATGGAGCGCGAAACGCAGGCCCGGCGCGAGGCCAAGGCCCAGGCGGAGGAGGATGCGCGGCAGGCGGAGCGGATGCGTCGGGAGCTGGAAGTGCGACTTGAAAAGGCGGAGCAAAAGGCCCGCCGCGAGGCCGAGCGCATCATTCAGCAGGCACGCGACGCGGCGGACGAGGCCTTCCGCGAGATCGACCGCGAAAAGGCCGCGGCGAACGAGGAAAATGACGTGCAGCGCATCAATGCCGCGCGTACCGAATTGCGCCGCAAGCTGAACGAGAGCGAAGCGAAACTGCGCGCCCGTCCGCAGCCCATGCCACCGAAGCCGAAGCCCAGTCGGGCCATCCAACGCGGCGATACGGTCGAGCTTGGCTCCAATGGCATCCGCGCCGAGGTCATCGAGGTCAAGGCGGATGGAACGCTGTATCTTCAGGCCGGCATCATGAAGGTCACGGCCTCGCCGGACGATGTGACGCTGGTGGAAAACGCAAAGCCCGCGAAAAAGAGCGTGGCGGCGGCCGCGGCGGCTACGCTGCAAAGCGCGGCGGTATCGGCGGAGCTTGACATCCGCGGCTTCATGTCCGATGAGGCGGAGTTGGCTGTGGAGCGCTATATCGACAGCGCCTATGCCGGGCGCATGAAAACCGTCACCATCATCCACGGCAAGGGGACAGGTGCTTTGCGTGCGGCGGTGCAGCAGTGCTTGAAGAAAAACCGCCTTGTGAAAAACTACCGCCTGGGCCGTTATGGCGAGGGCGAGACGGGCGTGACCGTGGTGGAACTGAAATAAAAGCACCGTCCACGGCTGAAATACACTGTGCAACTTAACAAAATATTAAAAGATATTGCCAACGGCGAAGAAGTTTGATAAAATAGGATATACTAAAAAAACACCTATGGGGGAGCGGGAAAAATGGTTATTCGAGAAGTCACGATCAACAATCAAGTCGGACTGCACGCCAGACCCGCGACGTTCTTCATTCAGAAGGCTAACGAGTTCAAATGCAGCGTCTGGATCGAAAAGGATGAGCGCCGTGTCAATGCCAAGAGCCTGTTGGGCGTGCTTTCGCTCGGCATCGTGAAGGGAACGACCGTCAACATCATTGCCGACGGCTCGGACGAGGAGGAAGCGGTCGATATGCTCGCGGAGCTGATCGACTCCGGCTTCGCGGAATAATTCATTCAATAAAAAAACAGGGAGGGCGTGTGTTTGGCACGCCCTTTTCCTGTATGCGCGGGTGGTTGAGCCATGGACAAGATCGCCGAGCTTCGGCAAAAATCGAATAAGCTGCCGCTGCTGCCGGGCGTTTACATCATGAAAAACGCCGCCGGTGAGGTGATCTATGTCGGCAAGGCCAAGGCGCTGAAAAACCGCGTTTCCAGCTATTTTTCCGGCGAGCATCTGCCCAAGGTCGCGGCGATGGTGAGCCATGTGAACGATTTCGATGTGATCGTGGCGGCCAGCGAATTTGAAGCGCTGGTTTTGGAAAACAGCCTCATCAAGCGCCACCAGCCGCACTATAACATCCTCCTGCGCGACGATAAAAGTTATCCGTTTTTGCGCTTGGACGAGCGGGAGGAATACCCGCGCTTTGAGCTTGTCAACCGCGCGGCGGACGATGGCGCGCGCTATTTCGGCCCCTTCGGCGGCCGCTATGTCAGCCGCAGCATTTTGGAAACCATGCACCGCGCGATGCAGATGCCAAACTGCTCGCGGCGCTTCCCGCGCGATATCGGCAAGGATCGCCCGTGTTTGAACTACCACATGAAAACCTGCGCGGGCTGGTGCCTCGGCACGCCGGACGCCGCGGCGTACCGCGAAAATATCCGCCAGATGGTGCGGATGCTCGAGGGCGATGCCGGAAAGCTCATCGACGAACTCGAGGGCGAGATGCTGCAAGCATCGGAGGAACTGCGCTTTGAGCGGGCGGCGGAGCTTCGCGACCGCATCGCCGCGCTGTGCGAGCTTTCAAACCGCCAGCACGTCATCAAATCCGCGCGCACGGATACCGACGCCGTGGGCTTCTGCCGCGGCGCACGCACGGCTTTTGTTGTCCTGCATTATACGAACGGCGATCTCACGGACAAAGACCTCGAACTTATGCCCGAGCCGCTGGAGGACGATGCCGCGGCGGTGGGTGCGCTTTTGAGCCAGTATTACGCGATGCGCGGACTGTGGCCGCGGGAGATACTGCTGCCGTTTGAGCCGGAGGGCAAGGACGCGCTCGAGCAGCTTCTGACCGAGGCGGCGGGCCGCCGCGTGGTGATCTCCGTGCCGCAGCGGGGCGACCGGCGGCTGTTTCTGGCGGCGGCCATGCGCAACGCGAGGGAGGAGAGCCTGCGCGCTTCCACCCAGGCCGAGCGCCGCAGCAAAACGCTCGAGTGGCTGCAAAAGATGCTCGACATGGACACTTTGCCCAAGCGCATCGAATCGTTCGATATCTCCAACACCGGCAACACCGGCATCGTGGCCTCCATGGTGGTGTTCGAAAACGGCCGACCGCTCAAACGAGCCTATCGCCGCTTCCGCATGAAAGCCGTGACCACGCAGGACGACTACGCCAGTATGTTCGAGGCGGTGTCGCGCCGGTTTGGCCGCTGGCAGGATGGGGACGAAAAATTCCTGCCGCTGCCCGATCTGCTGCTCATTGACGGCGGCGAGGGGCAGGTGGGCGCGGCGCAGGAGGCCATGGAGCAATTCGGCCTTTCGCTGCCGATCTTCGGCATGGTCAAGGATGACCGCCACCGCACCCGCGCGCTCGTCACGCGCGATGGCCGCGAGATCGGCATTCAGGCCAATCCCGCCGTATTTGCGCTCGTCGGCAACATTCAGGAGCAGACCCACCATTTCGCCATCGAATACCACCGCAGTCTGCGCGATGGAAACATCGGCTCCCGCCTTGACCGCATCGAGGGTGTGGGGCCCAAGCGCCGCGCGGCGCTTTTGAAGCATTTCAAAACCATCAAGGCGATACGGGCGGCGGATGTGGCCGCGCTGAGCGCCGTTGTGCCGAAAAATACCGCCGAGGCGGTGTGGCGGCATTTTCATGAGGAGGAAGAAAAATGAGAGTCATCACCGGAACGGCCCGCGGCCGCAAACTCAACGAACCGCGCGATATGTCCGTTCGGCCCACGACCGATATGGTCAAGGAGGCCGTGTTTTCCATCGTCCAGTTCGACGTGCCGGGGCGGCGCGTGCTTGATCTGTTCGCCGGCACGGGCCAGCTTGGCATCGAGGCGCTCAGTCGGGGAGCACGCGAGTGTGTGTTTGTGGACAATGCGCCGCAGGCGCTGTCGCTGGTGCGGAAGAATCTTTCGCTTTGCGGCTTTGAAGCCCAGGTCGTTCGCGCCGATGCGCGGCAGTATCTGGCCCGCGGCGGCAAGTTCGATCTTGTGTTCATCGACCCGCCGTATCAGGCCGGATTGTATGACGATGTGCTGGAAGCCGTTTTTCAGTTTGACATATTAAATGAAGGTGGTATAATATTGGTCGAGAGTATGCGCGGGACCCCGCTGCCCGAGGCCAAGGCGCCTTATGTGCGCGGCCGCCAGTATAATTATGGCAAGGTCTCACTCACAGCATACAGCAGGGGAACAACATGAAAACAGCGCTTTATCCCGGCAGCTTTGACCCCATCACTCTCGGCCATCTGAACATCGTTCGCCGCGCGGCGGCCGTGTTCGATAAGGTGGTCGTGTGCGTGATGAAAAACTCGGAAAAAAACCCCATGTTCACCATCGAGGAGCGCATGGAGCTGGCCCGCAAAGTAACGGCCCGCTTTTCCAATGTGGAGGTCGCAACGACCGATATGCTTCTGGCGGAATACGCCAAGCAATACGAGGGCGCCGTGATCGTGAAGGGTCTGCGCGCGCTCAGCGATTTTGACTATGAATTCCAGATCGCGCTCATCAACAAAAAAATGAATCCGCAGCTTGAAACCGTCTTCCTCACGGCCAGCGAAAAATACACCTATCTCAGCTCCACGGTCGTGAAGGAAATGGCGCGTTACGGCGCGGACTTATCCGATTTTGTGCCGATCGAGATCATCGGCGACGTGATCGGCAGAACAAACAGCTTGAGGAGGCAGAAGACACCATGAACGAAAACGAAGGGATCCTTGAACTGATCGAAATGCTCTATAACATGATCTCCGAGGCTTGGGGCGTCCCTCTCGGAAACGATAAGTGTCTGGTCGACCGCGACAAGGCGCTCGATCTCATCGAGGAGATCAAGGCCCGTCTGCCGGCGGAGATGGCCGAGGCCAAGCGCCTTGTTTCCGCGCGCGATGAATTCATCGGCAATGCCAAGCGCGAGGCTGAATCCGTGCGCAAAATGGCCGAGGAGCGCAGCCGCCAGCTTGTGGACGAGCAGGAAATCGTGCGCATGGCCAAGGCGCGTGCGGAGGCCATGATCGCCGACACCGAGGCCAAGACGCGTGAGCTTCGCCGCGTGGCGAACGAATATGTGGACGAAGCGCTCAAGGGCGCGGAGGCATCGGTTGCAAACGCGCTGGAAGAAGTGCGCTCCAGCCGCGCGCGCTTCCGCAACGCCGCCACGAGCTACAACGCCTCGCTTCAGCAGCAGGTGCAGCGCCAGATGGAGCAGCAGCCCCTGCAGCAGGAAGCCATCGCCCCCGAGGGCGACGACCGCTGATATACACCACGAGACCGGACACTTCGTCCGGTCTTTTTTACATTTAATTTCGCGCTCTTTTGTCATTTTGCTTCCATTTTTCATTTGCTTGTGACAAGCAAATGTGGTATATTAACTTTGTATAGGTATACCATCAAGTGGGATTTTGAATTGACGGCCTTGTCGTCTGCCTCAGGAGGTCGATAAACCATGAAAAACCGCCTCATCAGTCTGCTTCTGTGCCTTGTGCTGTGCGTGGGTCTGCTGCCCATGGCGGCGCTGGCGGAGAATATAGAGCCGCTCGCGGTGGAGGACGGCGAAGCCATGCCCGAACCCACGGCGGAACCGGAACCCACAGTGGAGCCGGAAGTGACCGCCGAACCGACGGCCACACCGGAAGTGACGGCGGAGCCTGCGGAGGAATCGGAGCCGGAACCCGACCCGGCAGCGCAGGTGCAGGCGCTTCTGGACGCGCTGCCCGATGCCGAGGCTGTCACGGCGGAAACCCGCGCGGCGGTGGAAGCGCAGCTTACCGCCATCGATGACGCGCGCCTTGCGCTGGATGACGATTCCATGCTCGATTACACGCGCTATGCCGCCATCGTGGCTGCACTGGAAGCGCTGGACGGCACCCCCGGCGCCAGCGAACCGGAAACGCTGGCGGGAGAAATCGAACTAGAACAATCCAATGTTACCGACGGAACGCTGACGCTTGAAGGCGGGAAAAGCTATAA
>CAYLSA010000004.1:0-2692 GCA_964386575.1 uncultured Oscillospiraceae bacterium
CCGAAACCAGTGTGACCGTTCCCCCGGCCACAAAGCCGAGATCGGCCAAATGCTGTTTGGTCTCCGGATTGCCGCCGATGCGGCGGATCATCATTTCCTCGCCCGCTTCGGCCAGATTGAGCGGCATCATTGAAAAGCCTCCTTTGGTTTAAGCTCTTTAACTCATCTCGAAATAAATTGGTTAGTCATCTCTAACCGATAGAGAGTTTAATATATCTAACCGTTTTTGTCAAGCCCTCCGGACGCAAAAAATATCCTTTCTTGCAAATTTGGTTAAAGTGTGCTAACCTAAGGGCAAGTTTCATGACAAAGTTGGTGAATCATCATGCAGATCCTGCGCGCCTCCGAGGATTATCTCGAGGCCATGCTCATGCTCAAAAACAGCCGCGGCTACATCCGCTCCATCGACGTGGCGGAAAAGCTCGGCGTGACCAAGCCCAGCGTGACCTACGCCACCAAGCGTCTGCGCGAGGCGGGCTATATCTCCATGGATAAGGACGGGCTCATCACCCTTTCCGAGGACGGCCTCGCCATCGCCGCATCCATGCTCGAGCGCCACACCACGCTCACGGAATTTCTCGTGGCCCTCGGGGTGGACCGCGAAACGGCGGCCGAAGATGCCTGCAAGCTCGAACACGATCTCAGCCAACAAAGCTTCGAGGCCATCTGCGCCCATGTGAAAAAGCGCGGCGGCATCGATGCCTGACCAAATCAAAAAAGCCCTCCGCATGGCCGAAGCCATGCGGAGGGTTTTGCTGTTTTATGGCGTTTAGTCGATGCCGCCGAAGCCGCCGGGAGGCTCTTCCCCGGGCGCAAGGCCCTCGGGGATGGGCGGCGCATCGTTCGAAGCCTCGCCGCCGGCCGCGTCCGCCGCGGGGGTGACAACGATATCGCCCGTCCAGCTGCCGCCGGCGGAGATGTCCACCGCCTCGCCATCGACCGTGACCGTGCCGTTCACGACCGCACCGGCCTCGACCGCAAGGCCCGCGAGATTCGACGGCTCCGTCACATTCCAAACGGAGGCCGCGTCCATCGCAAGATACGTTCCGCGCACGGCATCGTATTCGTCAAAGGCGCAGATCCAGCCGTAGATCACGCTCGGATCGACCGCCTTGTAGCTCGAAGCGGTGTCCGTGGGATCGTCCGCGTTCACATAGCGGCCGGTGGTCTCGTCCACCACATAGTGCACATCGGCATAATCGACAAACAGCGCGTTCCAGTGGTCGATGTCATAGGTTCGGATCGCGCCAGTGAGCGTGGTGTTCGCAAAATCCAGATACAGCGGGCGCTGGTAATCCTCGTTTACGATGTCGCCCGTCCAATCGTTATCCACGGAATTGACCTGCCCGCCGGGGATATCCTCCGTGGCCACATCGTCCAGGATCTGAATGGAGCTTTCGTCCAGATCGAGCACCGAGTGGATGAGGATGCCGTTCGATGCCTCGAGCTTCACGTTCGTCAGATTCGCAACGCCGCTCGCCCCGCGGAACAGGATGGCCGAGCCGGTCATGTGATCCATCCACGCCTGCTGCGCCACGGGGTATTTCTGTACCGGCGTGCCGCAGGCACCGATGGTGGTGATGACGGAGTTAGTCACATTCATCTCCGGCACGGTCTTCCACGCGTTCGAAACCGAGGAATCCTTCACGCCGGAATCGGCGCTGGCGCGGCTCATGGTGTCCACCACGTGATAGACCACCGCGTTGCGCGCACCCACGATCTCGGACGGCGTGTCCTCGTCAAGCTCCTCGCCCTTGAGATTTTCAAGGAATATCTCATCCGAGGCTTTGAGCGCATCAGCGGACGAGCCGATGTTCAAAATGCCGGTATTCGTGACGAACACACCGTATTCCGCGCTGTCAAGGCGCGAGCCGTACACATTGACTTCCAAGCCCGTGTCGGCATAGGTGCCGTAGCCGCCGTAGTAGTTGTAGCTGTCGCCGTTGTAGAGATAGAACACGAAGGGATTGCCGCCGGTGTCCGTGCTCCAGGAGCCGTAGCCCTCGCTGGCAGTGACGGTGTTGTAGATGTAGGCGCTGAGCGTGCCGCAGGCGATGAGATTGCGGCTGTTGCCAAGCTGCGCCGTGAACCACGGCATATCGCACCACTCCGCCAGACAGCCGAGGGATTCGAAATAGCAGTCCTTGATGACGCTCGTGCCCTTCGACAGGCTCACCGTGAAGCGGGAGATGCCGGTATTGAGCGCGTAGACATTCTCCATGTGAACATCGCCGTTTCCGCGCACCGCAATGGCCGCGCCGCCGGAGTTGTCCGAGCCCCAGACATAATCGTTCGCCTCGCGCAGGTCGATCACGGTATTGAACTCGCCCGAGCCATCGCCCAGCGCATATTCCACCGCGAAGTGGTCCGTCTCGCCACCAAGCTTCAGAGCGCCCGTGCCGGAAAAGCTGACCACACCGGCCGCGTTATCCTCGGAATAAAAGCGTGCGCCGGAGATCTCCTCCGCCGAGAGGACGGCACCCACCGCCTTTTCGACCTCGATCAGGGATTCATCGATCTCAAGACCATCGTCCGTGATCTTATAGGCCGCCGAATCCGAGCCGCCCGCCATGTTCGGCATGGGGCCGTTCGAGGGCTCACCGCTGGCCGCAAAGGCGCTCGCGCCCATCAGCAGGCAAAGCGCCAAAACGACCGACAGTAGCTTCTTCATGTTCTTTTCTCCTCCTTGTAT
>CAYLSA010000004.1:2792-55516 GCA_964386575.1 uncultured Oscillospiraceae bacterium
AAAGCGCCAAAACGACCGACAGTAGCTTCTTCATGTTCTTTTCTCCTCCTTGTATAATTGGTTTTCCTCGCTCACAAAATGCAGTTCCGGCAAGGGCCGGAAGCCAAGCAGCCGGGCGACCCGGCCTGTGACGGGCCGCTCCAACGAGCGGTTAAAGTCCCCCGCCATGTCGTTATATACCTCCGCAAACGCCGCAAGCTCCGCCGCACACTCCCGCATCCGCGCCGTTTCATGGCCCCGCGCCTTCTCCGACGCCGCCGCCAGAGCGCGGTATTTCTTCGTCACATTGCGCGTTTTGGCATACAGCGCCGCCTCCGCCGCGCACTCCGGCCTCTCGCGCGCCGCATCCACCCACGCATCCAGAGCATCGCGCACCGGTCGAAACTGCACCTCGATGCGAAAGCGCTTTTTATCCAGCCGCAGGTAGATAAAAATGATCGCCAGCATCAAAACCGCAAAAATATCCACCACGATAATGGAAAGATCCATAAAACTACCCTTCCCCCTTGCCACATCCGTTTCGGGACGCGGCAGCAGTTTCACCAAAAACTCCCTGTCCGTTTTAGGCAAAAACCCGACCGCTTATTCAATATGCGATCGGGTCTATGCCTCGCGCGGGCCCACGAAAAGCAGACCGCGCGTCCGTTATTCTCTTTCGTCCAAACAGCACGCGCCCTTTTGGCGAATGCGCACCGGCTGGCACGCACCTGGGCCGAAAAAGGCGTTCATCGCCGCCGTATAGGGCTCGAGCAGCTCCTCGGGCATGAGCGCCTGCACACAGCCGGCAAAGCCGCCGCCATGCACTCGCCACGCACCGCGCCCATCCAGCAGCCGCGCCGAAAGCGCCAGCCCCGTGGCCAGCCCCTCGCCGCAGTTGGGGTCGATGATATTCTTCAAAAGCTGCTCGGAGCTGCGGCCGGATTCGTTCATCAGCTCCATATAGCGCCCGCCATCGTGCAGACCGAGGGCATCCGCCATGGACGCCGCGCGGCGGCACTCGTCGAAGAAATGGCGCGCACGCATCCATGGAAGCTCGGTTTTATGGCCGGGCCACTGCTCATCAAAATCCGCAGGGCGCACCTTGGCAAGCCAGCGCTGGCCAAACACCCGCGCCACCGCGCTCATATCCTCCGCGATCTGGGCGTAGGCCGCCGCGGCGCCGGCGTGGCTGCCGCCGGTATCGGTCAGGCACATGGCAAGCCCCATGCCGGAAAAATCGCAATCCATGCGGATGATGCGCGAAGCGAGGAAATCCACATAAATGGCCCCGCCCATGGCACACGCGAGCTGGTCGAGCAGGCCACTCTGCTTGCCGAACCAGCGGTTTTCCGCCTTGTGGGCGGCCTTGGCCAGCTCCTCCGGGGCGAAAAACGCGCCCTCGGCAAACTCCGAAACCATGCATCCGACCAAAACGGCGAAGGCCGCCGACGAACTCATGCCGCGTCCGCTGGGCAGTTTGCTGACGACATAGGCATCAAAGCCGCGCAGTTCCTCCGCGCCGTCGGTCAAAACGGAGGCCACACCGCGGGCCAGCGCCGTTGGCGTGCCGATCTCGGCCTCGTCCGGCCACAGCTTGTCCAAGTCCACGACCACCGGGTCATAGCCCTCGGAGCTGATGCGGATGATGCGGCTGCCGTTTGCCTCCGCCTCGGCGTAAATGCCCTGTTCCACCGCCGCGGCCATGGCCCGGCCCTTTTGGTGGTCCGTGTGGTTTCCGGCCAGTTCTACCCGACCGGGACTGAAAAACTTTTTCATTTGCGGCCGACCGCTTTTCGCACCGCCTCGGCCACCGCCGCCGCATCCAGCCCATAGCGGGCCAACAGCGCATCGTATTTGCCGGACTGCGTGAAGCAGTCCTGGATCGCCACAAATTCCGTGGGCGCACCCACACCGGCATGGGCCAGCACTTCACTCACGGCGCTGCCCGCGCCGCCATAGACCTGATGCTCCTCGGCCACCACGCAGCAGCCCGTCGCCTTCGCGCAGGACACGATGGTCTCGGCATCGATGGGCTTGAGCGACAGCAGATCGACCACCTGCACGCTCACGCCCTCGGCCGCCAGCATTTCCGCCGCTTCCAGCGCCTTATGCACCAGAATGCCGATGGCGAACACGGTGCAGTCCGTGCCTTCGCGCACGATCTTCGCCTTGCCGAGTTCGAATTTCTCCCCGGCGGGATAAAGGTCGGGATACTCCGTGCGGCTCAGGCGCAGATACACCGGCCCATAATTGTCCACGGCCCAGCGCGTGGCCCAGCGGGTGGACTCGGCATCCGAGGGCACGATGATGCGCATATTCGGCAGCGAACGCATGGCCGCGATGTCCTCCGTGGCGTGATGCGTGGCGCCGTCGAGCGCGTCAGACATACCGCAGTAGGCGCCGGCGAGTTTGACGTTAAGGTTGGCATAGCTCACCTGCGCGCGCGCGGAGATGAGGCCGATGGTAGTGAGGAAAACCGTAAAGGTGTTCACAAAGGGGATCTTGCCCACGCTGGCAAGACCGGCCGCGCAGGCGACCATATCGCTTTCGGCGATGCCCATGTTGAAAAAGCGCTCGGGGTATTTCTGCCCAAAGACCTTGGATTTGGTCGAGCCGGACAGATCGGCATCGAGCACGACGATATCGTTATTTTCCGCGCCGAGTTCGGCGAGGGTCTGACCGTAAATGTCACGAATGGAGCTTCCCATTACAGCGCACCTCCCAATTCCTGCATTGCCTTGGCAAAGCTGGCATCGTCAATGGCCTTGCCGTGCCAACCGGCCTGTCCCTCCATGAAGGACACGCCCTTGCCTTTGACCGTGTCCGCGATGATCACGGTGGGGCCGGCGGTATACGCCTCGGCGGCGTCGAACGCCTTGTTCAGCGCGCGCAGATCGTGGCCGTCGCAGCGGATCACGTGCCAGCCGAATGCCTGCCACTTGGCTTCCAGATCGCGCAGGGGCATGATCTCATCGGTCGTGCCGTCGAGCTGGACTTTGTTATAGTCCACAATGGCGCACAGATTGGAAAGCGCGAACTTCGCGCCGGAGGCCGCCGCCTCCCAAACCGCACCCTCATCCAGCTCGCCATCGCCCAAAAGCGCATACACGCGGGCCTTGGAGCCGTCGAGCCGCAGACCAAGCGCCATGCCCTGCGCCGCCGCGAGACCGATGCCCAGCGGACCGGAAGGCATATCCACGCCCGGCGTGTGCGGACTGGGATGGCCCTGCGCGGGGCTGTCGATCGAACGCAGGGCGTTGAGATCGTCCATGCTCATGAAGCCCTTTTCCACCAAGTTGCGGTAAAGCATGGGGGCGGCGTGGCCCTTGCCAAGCACGAAGCGGTCACGCTCGGGGTCAGCGGGACTTTTCACATTCATGCGGTGCTGATACAGCAGCGTCATGATCTCGCAGGCGGACAGACTCCCGCCGGGATGGCCGGATTGAGCGCCGTGGATGGCGGTGAGCACATCAATGCGGAAGCGCCGGCAAAGCGCCTCCAGCTCCCGCTGCCGTTCCATGGTCAGTTCCATAATAAACTCTATCTCCTTTTATCTTTTCAGCTTGCTATAGATGCTCATTTTAGATTATACAATTGCTTTATTTGTAATTCAACGTTATAATATGTAACCGATATTACAAATGGGAAACGATTAATCCACAGGAGGCGGTCTTTATGGACTTCGATCAGGCGCTGAACATGACCATGATGTGCGATTTTTACGAGCTTACCATGGGCAACGGCTATATGCAAAACGGGATGCAGGACCAGATCTGCTATTTCGATCTGTTCTTCCGTCAGGTACCGGACGGCGGCGGCTACGCCATCGCGGCGGGCCTGCAGCAGGTCATCCGCTACATCGAGCACCTGCATTTTTCCCCCGAGGACATCGCGTATCTGCGCGGCCGCGGCATCTTTTCGGAGGAATTTTTGCAATACCTCGCCAACTTCCGCTTCACGGGCGACATCTGGGCCATTCCGGAGGGCACTCCCGTATTCCCGCATGAGCCGCTGCTCACGGTGCGGGCTCCCGCCATTCAGGCACAGCTTCTGGAAACCTACCTGCTCTGCACGCTCAACCACCAGAGTCTCATCGCCACCAAGGCCAGCCGCATCAACCGCTCGGCCGATGGGCGCATCGTTCTGGAATTCGGCTCCCGCCGCGCACAGGGCGCAGACGGCGCGATCCTTGGCGCGCGCGCGGCCTACATCGGCGGCTGCGCCGGTACCGCCTGCACGATTTCGGACGAGCTGTTCGGCGTGCCCGCCGGCGGAACGATGGCACATTCGTGGGTTCAGATGTTCCCCACGGAGCTGGAAGCTTTTCGCGCCTATTGCCGGACCTATCCCCATGCGGCCACGCTGCTTGTGGACACCTACAACGTGCTTGAATCCGGCATCCCGAACGCCATCCGCGCCTTTAACGAGATCTTAAAGCCCCTCGGCATCACGTCCTGCGGCATCCGCATCGACTCCGGCGACCTCGCCTATCTGACGCGCAAGGCGCGCAAAATGTTGGACGATGCCGGCTGGACCGGATGCAAGATCACCGTTTCGAACGCATTGGACGAATACCTCATCCGCGACATCATCAGCCAGGGCGCCTGTATCGACAGCTTCGGCGTGGGCGAGCGGCTGATCACGGCGCGCTCCGAGCCGGTGTTCGGCGGCGTTTACAAGCTGGCCGCCGTGGAAAAGGACGGCGTGATCGAGCCGCGCATCAAGATCAGCGAGACCGTGGCCAAGATCACCCTGCCGCATTTTAAGAAGGTATACCGCCTTTACAGCCGCGACAGCGGCAAGGCCATCGCCGACTATATCTGCCTGCACGACGAGACCGTGGACGATACCAAGCCCCTGCGCATCTTCGACCCCGACGCCACCTGGAAGGCCAAAACGCTCGAGGACTTCACGGCGCGGGAGCTGCTCGTGCCGGTGTTCCTCGGCGGCAAGCTCGTTTACGACCAGCCCGATCTGCCCGCCATCCAGCGCTACTGCAAGGAGCAGCTGGACACCCTGTGGGACGAGGTCAAGCGCTTTGAAAACCCCCACAACTACTATGTGGACCTGTCGGAGAAGCTGTGGAATCTGCGCGATGAGCTTCTGCGCCGCGGCGGTCGGTAAACATTTTCGCCGAATCCGGCCGATTTCGGCCCCCTTTCTCCGAATCGGGCCAAAATCCGCAAACGCTTGCAATCACTGGCTTTTTTCGCTATACTGAAACAAAAAACGTTCAGGAGAAACAAACCATGACGCTACAGGAAATGTACGCTTCCAAGCGCACCACACTGGACGAGGCGCTCGGACTCATCCGCTCGGGTGACAACATCTGCTTCGCCAAGGACTGCAACGAACCCCGCCTTTTCTGCGAAAAGCTGCACACCATCGCCGACCGCGTGGAAAACGTGACCATCCTCAAAGGCCGCAGCGCCGATTTCGGCTTCCTGCAAAACGACGGCATGAAAGGCCACTTCCTCACGCAGTCCGCGTTTTACTCCAAGGGCTGGGTGCCCGCCATCGAAAAGGGCAACTGCACCTTTGTGCCGAACGACCTGCCCGACCAGCCCATCTGGTATAACGGCGCGTATCCCCGCAACGTATACATCGCCGCCGTGACCCCTATGGACGAAAACGGCAACTTCCAGGTGAATCTTTCGCAGATGTGGGAGCGCGACATCGATCCTCTCTCCTGTGAACGCATCATTCTGGAGGTAAACCACAAGCTGCAAACCGTGCGCGGCGGCGTGGAGATCAACATCCGCGACGTCACCGCGTTTTACGAAGCCGATTACGACATCTACACCATCCCCGACGCGCCGTTTTCCGAAACGGACGATGTGATCGGCAAATACGTGGCCGAGCTCGTTCACGACGGCGACTGCATCCAGCTTGGCATCGGCTCGCTGCCGAACGCCTGCGCCCGCAATCTCATGGACAAGCGCGACCTTGGCATCCACTCCGAGATGTTCACCAACTCCATGATGACCATGATCGAAAAAGGCGTTGTGACCGGCGCGCGCAAGAACATCAACCCCGGCGAACACACCTTCTGCTTTGCCGGCGGCAGCGCGGAGCTGTTCAAGTTCCTGCATGAAAACAAGGACTGCCGCATCCGTCCGGCCAGCTATGTGACCGATCCGTTCACGATCCGTTCCAATGACAATATGGTCTCCATCAACTCCATCATGGAGATCGATCTGACCGGCCAGGTCAACTCCGAGACCATCGGCACGCGGCAGTATTCCGGCCCGGGCGGCGCGTTCGACTTTGCCTACGGCGCGGCCCATTCCAAGGGCGGCCGCAGCATCCTGATCATGCACGCCACCACCAACAAGGGCGCGAGCAAGATCAAATCCGTTCTGCCCTCGGGCGCGGCCGTTACCATCCCGCGCACTTACACCGACTATGTGGTCACGGAATACGGCGTGGCCCATCTGCGCGGCCGCAGCGTGTCCGACCGCGCACGCGATCTGATCGCCATCGCCCACCCCGATGTGCGCGACGAGCTGATGTTTGAGGCCAAAAAGCTCATGTATATCATCTGAAAACGCCAAAGCCCCGACCGCGTTCGGTCGGGGCTTTGACATATAAAAGGAGGAGAGCCGAAGCTCTCCTCTTTTTCATTCGGTCTTAAATTAGGCCGCAGGCTCCTCGCTGGGGCCCATGCTGCCGCCGTTGTTGCCTTCGAAGGCCGTCTTCACGGCATCGACAACCGCCTGATCGCCGGCATCGCCGGAGGTAGCGGTCCAAACGCCCTTGTCGATGGCGCCGTTGATGTCCTTGCCATCCCAGGTGATCACGAAGGTCTTGGTGGCCTGGTCGCCGGAGTCGACGTCTTCATAGTGGGCCGTGCCGGCCACGCCGTCCACGGTGATCTCGAAATCGGAACTCTGGTTGCCCATGCCGCCCATTTCGCCGCTGGCGCCCATCTCGCCGGAGGGCTCGCCGGAAGCATCGCCTTCGGGCGCAGCAGCCGCGTCGACCGCAGGAGCCGCAGGAGCCGCCTCAACAGCGGGGGCTTCCTCAACCGCGGGTTCCTCGGCCTTTTCGCCGCAGGCGCAAAGGGCCAGGACCATCATCAGAGCAAGAGCAAGTGCAAGAAACTTTTTCATTTGGGTTCTTTCCTCCTTATGTATTAGGTGGCCATTATAGCATTTAGTAACAAAAATGTCAATACAGAAACAAAAATACGACAAAAACTTAAGAATTTCCGCCGCGGAGTTGGTCGAGCCGCGCGAGCATTTGCTCCATCAGCGCATCGGCCTCGCCCTCGGCCACGGCACCGCCGGAATCCGGATGGCCGCCGCCGCCCGGAAAAACGCCCGCAACATCGCCGGCAAGCACGCTGCCATCCGTGCGCACGGACACCTTCCAACTGCCGTCCCGCAGCTCGCGCAGCATCAGCCCGAAGCGCACGCCCTCCGCCGCCGTGGTCAGGATGGATATCTTGTCCAGATCATCCTCGCGCACGCCGCAGGTGGCCAGCATTTCATTCGTGACGACCACCGTGGCCGTATCGGCTCGCGGATAGCGCATCGCGCCATAGATCGCGGCCTCGAGCCGCAGCCGTGCCGGACTTTTCACCTCAAACAGCCGATGCGTGAGCGCGAAGGCGTCAAAGCCCGTTTCCCGCAGCTTCGCGGCGATGGCCATACTGCGCGCCGTGGTGCCGCGCGTGCGGAAGCAGCCGGTGTCGGTGCTGATGGCGCAGTAAAGCGCCTCCGCCATGGCCCCATCCGGTGCCACGCCCAATTCACCCAGCAGCAGATACACGATCTCGCCGCAGGAAGCGGAGTCCGGCTCGATATAGCTGTGACGCGTGTAACGCGAATTGCTGCCGTGGTGGTCAAGGGCAAGATCGGTGCGCTCCGCCAGTTCCCGCATCCCCTCGGGGTATTGCCCCGGCCCCGGCGTGTCCACGGACACGATGAAGTCCGGCACAAAGCCCGCCGGCGCAAAATAGGGCCGGATGTACGCTTCAAACCGCTCCATCACGCGCTCATGCGGCGCGACATACGCCGTCTTTCCCATCGACCGCAGCGCCATGCACAGCGCACCCGCACTGCCCGCCGCGTCCCCATCGGGGCGGATGTGGCAGACGATGAGTATATCCTGCGCCGCGCGCAACAGGGCGGCAGCCGCCTTCAAATCGAACACAACGTTCCCTCCCATCGAAAACACCCGCCGGACGCAATATCCGGCGGGCGCTTGATCTTATCACATAAACACCGCGTGAACCACGAACGCGGCGGCCACACCGGCAACGGCGCTCAAAACTGCGGCCACGGTGGTTCTTACCCGACGCATCCGGCGCTCATGGGCACGGCGCGCCTTGCGGCGCTCATACTCGCGGCGGGCGGCAGGGTCGGACATGATCTGCTCCATGCGGCGGCGGCGATGCTCCTCATACGCGCGGCGCACCTCGGGATCGGACTCGATCTGGCGCATACGCTCACGCTTGCGCTGCTCATATTCCCGCTTGGAAACCGCGCCACTGCGCTCGCGACTGCGCGTGGTGGTGTCGTGCTGATATGCCATGCCTATGCCTCCAAAAACCGCTGATACAGGCTCCATTATATAATAGCCGACGGGAAAAGAAAAGGGGAAAACCCACCGAAAAAGAGAAAAAGTTTTGCCTATTGTGCCCTGTCGTGGTATGCTTGCAGAAAACGGAGGGGAGGCGCACGCTATGAAACGCATCGCAGCGTTTTTTCTGGCGCTTTTGCTGCTTGTCTCCGGCGCATGGGCGGCGGATGACGACGCCATCGGCCTGTATGCCCCGCTGGACGAGGCTCAGGAAACCGAGCTGGCCGAAGCGGCGGATGCCATACTGGACGATATCCTTCTGCCGGACATGACGGACGGCGAGAAAGCGCTTGCTTTGCATGACTGGCTCGTGACCCACTGCGGCTACAGCGTCACACTTTACCGCGACATGGCCTATGGCGCGCTGGTACAGGGCGCGGCCATCTGCCGCGGCTACGCGCATGGCTACGAATACCTCGCCCAGGCAGCAGGGCTTGACAGCGTGTACACCTTCTCCGTGCCGCTGCTGCACGCATGGACGCTCACCCAGCTCGACGGCAGCTACTACTGCATCGACCCCACCTGGGACGACAACCACTATGAGCGCATCGGCTTTGTAAGCCACCGCCACTGTATGTTCTCCACGGCGAACGAACGGGCCACCAGCCACTATGGCGAGGACACCGCGCTCATTGCCGAGGGCGGGATATACGAAACCGCGCCATGGCGCGATGCCGTGACGCAGGTGGTTTTCGATGGCGATCATATGTACTTCATCACGCGCGATCTTGCACTTGTCCGCTGCGATCGGGAAACATGGGAATGCGAAACGCTCTATACCATCGCGGAATCCTGGCCCGGCTTTTACGAGGACTATGACACCTCTCTGCCCGCACCCGCCACAGGGCTTGAGAAGATCGGCGGGCGGCTTTGGTTCAATACGCCCTATGAGATCATCTCCATCCGCCCAAACGGCAAGGACGCGCGCACCGCACTGGAAACCGACGGCACGGACGGCTTCATCTGCGGCATCGCCCAGCGGGACGGCAAGCTCATCTGGTCAGTTTCCAAAACCGTGAAAACACTTAAATTTGACCTGTGCGAGGGCACGGTCCGCGGGCGGCGATTATCGCCGGATGAGCCTTGAATGCACAAGGCCCCATACAGGAACGAACCTGTATGGCACAAACAAAAAAGGCAGACGGCCAATGGCCGTCTGCCTTTCAGCCTATCAAAGAAAAGGAAGCCAAAAGGATTCGATTTTCGAGCGATAACGGATGAGGATGTGCAAGCCGTGGAAAACCGCTTCAACGCCCGGCCCAGAAAGTGTCTCGGATGGGAATCCCCGCACAAGGTTTTCTTCGCTTAATGTGTTGCACTTGCTTGACTATCTGCCGATCAGAAATAGTAAGGGAAAGAGGGAATGCTCACGCCAATGGAATTGAACTTGTTGACGGGGTTCAAAACTTCCTCACAGCAGGCGATGCGGCCCGCATCATCAAAGCGGAGAACGTAGAAGTAGCGATTCCGGTAGTGGGCACCGGGGGCATTATTGCCTACCCAGTCCACATCGCCCCAACACATATACTCACAGAAGTAGACATGAGGATCGTCAGTGGCCCAATACTGTCCGGCTTCGTCAAAGTCGATCTTGGGGCAGCTGACAGCGGTCCATGCCTCCACCCGCTCCATCATCTCGGCAGGGTAGCTCTCCTTCATCTCAGGGGGGAGGAACCAAACTTTGGAGTCGTAATCGGGAGCGAAGGTTGCGATATTGGCCAAAGCATAGAAGTAATCGCCGCAGCGGAAGGCGTCCAGATTGTTCTGGATGCGCTGGCGGATGGCTTCGGGGCTCATATCCAGCGGGGCGGGCTCCTGGGCTTCCTGTTCGGCATTCTCCTTGATGAAGGCATCCACACGGGGGTCATCCATGTCCATGCGGAAGATGGGTACATCTGCGCCAATGGCATAGAGGAAGGCCAGAGGATTCCAGTTGTTCTTGATATAGGAAAGCTTGCCATCCTTCAGTTCGATGCGGGAAAAGATGCGGCTGGTGAAATGGCCAGGCTCTTTGCCCCATTTTACATCGCAATCGACGGTGCGCACAGCCCAGAACAGATCAGGATCAGGGGTGCCGTAGACCTCGTGTACCCGAGAGGCGTAGTTGGTCACGGTACGGCAGAGCCATTCGCGGTATTGCCGGGCGTCAAAGGCGTCCAGATGCTGGGGCATTCCGGGCGGGGCGGAGGGAAGATCCAGAACAAAGTTGTCGGCAAACAGCGTCTGGTGTTCCGGCTTCCAGTACTCCTCGTTCAGATAGACGTTGACGATCGCACGATTTGCTTCCTTATGATCCATATGAGTCACCTCGTTGTCTCAAAAATTCAGGTAAGAGGATACTGCCTGTTGTGACCATGGTAACAGACTTCGGCGGGAAAGTGAAATAGCCGTTCAAAATATCGGTTATTTGAAAAGATAATCACGTTTCCACAGGGCTGCAGCAGTTGATCATCAGCTGGAGACAGGGGTTATAGTTGTGTTTTTCCCACACCAGGGAGGAGTGTACCCGGGCTCCGGGAATATTCAGCTCCCGATAGGCCAAAGTGGGGCCGGACAAGGTGTCGAAAAAGCTCTTGGGCATAAAGGTCATGGTCTTGTGCCGCAGAAGGTTGACGCACATGGCGGGGCCGCCGCGGATGGTGCGGATCTTGGGTTTTATCTGATGTTCAGCCAGATAGTTGAGCAGGATCTTGTTCCAACGCTCCTCCCCGGCCAGCAGAAGGAGCTCGTGCGAGGAGAGAAGCTGACGATTGGAGAGATGTTCCTCCTCGTTGAAGGCTAGGATCATGGGTTCATCCCGCAGGGTAATGGTGTTGAAGGCCGGATTGATGGCATCATCCGAGCCAAGGCCAACAAAGCAGAGATCCGCATTCCGGGACAGGAGCATGGACTCATATTCGTCGGTGTCCATGGAGTCCACGGTCACGGCCACATCAGGATAAAGGGCGCAGAACCGGGTGAATAACTCCATGACCTGGTAGAGCATCTCCTCCGGCAGAGAGGAGTCCAGCAGAAGGGATAGCTTTCCTGAGGCGGCATCGGAGGCGCTGCCGCTGCCCCGGGCAAGTTCTGGCAGGCCATCGATCCGGGCGATGATCTCCTGCACCTCGGGCAGCAGGGCGGAACCCGCCGCGGTGAGATAGACCTGTTGGCGGGTGCGGAGGAAGAGTTTGGTACCCAGCTCGTCCTCCAGCGCGTTGATGCGCAGACTGAGGGCAGGTTGGGACAGGTAGATGCTCTCGGCGGCACGGCTGAAATTCAGCGTTTCGGCCACAGCGAGAAAACAGCGCAGACTTTTGGTGTCCATTGAGGCAGTTCTCCCCTTACTTATGTGCAAACAATACAGGATGTCTATGTAAAAAGGGTATCATATTTTTTCTAATAATACCATCAAATTTCTGCATGCTGTTATTAAAAACACAAATGAAAACGATTTTGAATTACTATTTCCAATCTTTTTCGCTTTTTGCTATGATGGATTCAAGAATCGCCGGAAGATGAAGAATTTGCAGTCCGGCGAAAAGAAAAGAGAGGGGTGCGAAAGTATGAAACTTACCTTCCGCGAAAAACTATCCTACGCACTGGGCGACTTTTCAAACAACGGCGCCTATATGTTTGTCGGAACCTTCCTCATCAGTTTCCTGACCATCGGAATGGGCCTGAGCGGTACGGCGGCAGGTGCCATTATCATGGCGGTCACTATTTTTGATGCCATCAACGACGTCATCATCGGCTCTATTGTGGACAAAGCCCACGGCAAGGGCGTGAAGTACACCACGTTCATCCGCTACTCGGTGCTCCCCATGGCGGTGTTGATGGTGTTGCTGTTCTTCTCCCCCAATTTCGGCATGGGCGGTAAGATCGCCTACTCCGTCATCATCTACTCCATCTACACGGTGGCACAGACCTCCTTCCAGGTGCCTTACGGATCTCTGTCCGGCGCCATGACGGACAGCAGCGAGGAGCGCATCACCCTGGGTGCCTTCCGCGACTGGGGTTCCAACCTGGGCGGCTTTTTGATCAACACCTTCGCCTCTGTCCTTATTCTTCACTTCGGCGGCGGCGATATGACTGCCCACGGCTTCTTCGTCAGCGCCTTGATCCTTGGCGTGCTGCTGGTCATCGGCGGTATGTTCCCCGCTTTCTTCTGCAAGGAACGTGTTCCTGTTGTGGAAGCGCAGCAGGGTAAGCTGGGCGAGGGTCTCAAGTCCTTCTTCCGGAATCGCAATGCCGTGGTGGCCACGTTGGTGGTATGCCTTGTCAACTGCGGCGTCATGGTCCGCGCGTCTTTCACCGCTTACTATGCCCCCTACTATCTGGGTAATCCTGAGCTCATCGCGCCGATCCTGTCCGTGATGTCCGTGATCCCTCTGGCAGCGATCCTCTTTGTTCCGGCTCTGACCAAGCGGCTGGACCGCAGGGGCATGTACTGCCTGGCCGGCATTTGCATGGTTCTGGCCGGTGCAGTGGAGTCTCTGGGTGGGAGCCTTGTGGCCAGCATTATCTCCTCCATTCTGCTTGGCTTTACCCTGAGCTGCTCCATCACTGTGACTTGGGGCGCCATTCCCGACATCGCCGACTACGGCGAGTATAAGACCGGCGTCTTTAACCCCAGCACCATTTATTCCACCCTGACCTTCGTGATGAAGCTGGCCACCGCATTTGCCAGCATGGGCTTGGGCTCCATCCTGGATGCTTACGGCTTTAGTGCAGAGAATGTCACCGAGACGGCGATCAACGGCATCCGCCTGTGGTACGGGCTCATCCCTGTGATCTTGGGTGTTGCCGTGCTGGTCGTGGGACTGTTTTTCAACCTGACCCACAAGAAGCTGGAAGAGGCCCGGAGCGAGCTTCAGAAGCGCCACAGTGCGGATTGATATGTGAGAAAAGAGCAAACAAATAAGGCAGACGGCCAATGGCCGTCTGCCTTTGATTTATTCGCTTTCTTCCACGATCTTGGCCTTGGCGGCGTTTCGCCGCACGCTTTCGATGCCTTGCAGGCAAAGGTTTTTATCGCCATGGCCACCGCCTTCGGCAATGAGCTTGCCGTTGCGTGCGCGCAGGCGGTAGCGGTACTGGCGCTTGCGGTCTTTATAAAGCTCGTATTTGGGGTTCGGCAGCGATTCATAGCCGCGCAGGGTCTGATCCTCCACATGGGCCGAGGCGTTGCGCCGCACGCTTTCAATGCCGCGCAGACAGGCGCTGCGGCTGGCGTATACATCGCTGAGCGCCACGCATTCCCGATTGGCCGCCAGAAGGCGGAAGGAATAGCCATCCTCACTGCTGTGGATGATGAATTTGCCCATGCGCTGCGCCCCCATTTCTCCGGCTTGCACCGGCCGATGCCCTTATGGAAATTTTATCATATCCGCCGCACGCTGACAAATACTTTTTGCCAAATCCCGCCGGAAAAACCCAACAAAAAAGAGGGCGCATTTTCAGCACCCTCTTTCGTATCTTTTTTCGCGGTTTTTCAGTGGTAAACAATACCGGTGTTCGGGTCGGAATACTGCGCCACGCGCTGGTCATACAGCTCCATGGCCTGCTGCTCGAACGCAAGCGACGGCTCCGCCACACCCATGCGGCGCAAAAGCTCCTTGGCAAACGGCGGATTGAGCACCAGCAGCGGCCCCGTGAGATACGTCGCCATGAAGCCGTTTTGGCAGATGCCCTCGCCCTTTTCCTGCTCGTTCAGGCCATCGCCGCGCAACGTTTGAAACAGTGGCTCCACGTTTCCATAGCTGTGGCCGAACAGGCTCTTGAAGCCCACGATGTCCATCTCGCCGTAGCGGCCGAGATACAGCGCGTTATAGCGCGACATCATGGTATACTTCGCGCGCGTGGGAAACAGGCCCAAGCCCTCCAACGTCCAGCCGTTATCGGCCTCGATGCCCTCGCCAAACAGCTCCAGCGCGTTGCCGGTTATGAGAAACAGCTGTCCCTCGTCGATGAGCTCGCGCAGCCGCTCGCGGCAGGGCCGCAGCGCCTCGGCGGCAAGGGTCATGCCCTCCTCCGTGATCGAGCCCATGTAGATGAGCGCGGGGCGCTCGCGCATGAACAGCGGTTCATCGCGCAGGGATGTGTTCACGACCTCGATCTGCTCGCAGCTGCGGCGCAGGTATTCCACATTCATCAGATCGCCATAAAGATTCGCGACCTCGGGAAACAAAACTTCTATCTTCATTCTGCCGCCTCCTGTGCCAGCTGTTCGATGCGCGCGCGCACCTTCTGCGCGAACACCAGCGAATCCGTGCCATAGAACAGATACACCTGATCGCCCTTGACAAACGGCAGCCGCTCCACGGCCTGCATCTCATCCTCCACGCAGATGATCTTCTCCTCCGGCACGCCCGCCAGCAGCAGCCGCAGCCGATAATCCAGCGCCCGCGCGCCCGTGGCCACGATGCAGCGGATGCCGGGTCGCGTGAGAAATTCAAAATCGCAATCGTACAGCCAGGAAACGTTCTCCGACCAGTGCTTCACATCGCCCAAGCAGTTCATCATCAGCACCAGCTCTTTTTCGCCCTCGCGGCCGGACACATAGTCAAACGCCCGCGAACAGGCCAGCGCGTTTTTCTCCTTGGCCATCTGCATCACCAGTGTCACATCGCCCACGCGCTTTTCCTCGTGGCGGCTGGACACGATGGCGCACCGCGCCGCCAAAGACACCAGCGCCTCGTGGCCATAGCCCAGCTCCCGCATCACGGCCACCGCCGCCAGCAGGTTGTACGCATCGAACACACTGTCGCTCAAAAGCGCATATTCCGCGCCGTCATGGGCATCCGCGATGCGCATCACGCCGCGCAAAAAGTCCACGTCGCTGCCGGTATAGTCATACGCCGGCGAGGCAAAGCCGCACGCAGGACACGCCGCCTTGCCGATGTGGTGGTAGCGGCGGTATTCATATTGCAGCGGCGCATGGCACTGCGGACAGATGCGCACATCGTCGATGAGGTTGACGCACTCCGTAACATCGCCCGCCATGGGGCCGATGCCGAAGTATACGCGCGCACACTCCGGCGCCACGCGGCAGGAGATCAGATCGTCCGCATTCACGACCAGCCGCGTTTCGCGCGGGATGTTGCGGCTGAGAATGTCCGCAATATAAGCCGGATGGGCGTTGCGCATGATGGAGTCGCGGAACAGGTTCGTGATGACCATAATCTGCGGCCGGATGGCCGGGAACACGCGCGGCGCGGAGCGCTCATCGATCTCCAGCACCGCCGCATCGGCCTTCACGCGGCCAAAAGTCCCGCAGCCGCCTACCAGCGCCGTGGCCAGTCCCGCGGCCAGATTCGAGCCATAGCGGTTGGAGCATACGGTTTTTCCATCCGCCGTGAGCAGATCGCACAGCAGATTCGTCAGCGTGGTCTTGCCGTTCGTTCCCGTCACGGCCACGATCCGCGCGGGCTTTTTCACCTGCGCCAGAAAATCCGGACAGATCTTTATCGCCAGCCGCCCGGGCAACTGCGTTCCCTTATGGCCGGTCAGCCGCAGGGCCAATATCGCCAGCTTTGCCGTGACAAACGCGGCGGCATATCGAAGCTTTCTCATGTTTTTCGGCCTCTTTTCCCATTGTACATTCAGGTTATTGTACCACACCCGCCCGCAAAGTAAAAGGGATAAAAAATCCGAGGGAGCCATCCCTCGGATTTTTGTTGCTGCAAAACTTACTTCTTGCCGCGTTTGACCATTTCGGTCACGATGAATGTGGCGTTATCCTCCGCGAACTTGCCCGCGCCGAAGCCGGCGTCGTAGCCCAGCTCCTTGGCAAGCTCGTAGGTGATGCGCGGACCGCCGCAGCAAACGATGAAGCGCTCGCGCAGACCCTCGGCCTCCAGAAGCTCGATCAGCTCCGTGAGGTTTTGGATGTGGATATCCTTCTGCGTGACGGTCTGGCTGACCAGCAGCGCATCGGCGTTCATCTCGACCGCCTTTTTCACAAACTCCTCGTTCGTGACCTGCGCGCCCATGTTCAGCGCCTCGATCATCTCATAGCGCTCGAGACCATAGTGGCCGGCGAAGCCCTTGCGGTTCATGATCGCGTCGATGCCGACAGTATGGGCATCGGTGCCCGTGGACGCGCCGACGATCACGATCTTGCGGCCGAAGTGCTCCTTGATGTACTCATCGATCTCGTGCATATCCATGGTCGGCTCCTCGACCTTATCGACATGGATATCCTCGTAGTTGATGGTGTGAACGCAGCTTCCGTAAACAACGAAGAACGTGAAGTTCTCGTCCAGCGCCTTGGAGATGGCCACGTTCGGGTCCTGCAGACCCATTTTCTGCGCCAACTGCTTGGCCGCCTCGGTGGCCTCATCGCCCTGGGGCACCGGCAGCGTGAAGGAGGTCTGCACCTTGCCATCGTTCATGGTGTCGCCATAGGGTTTGATGGCCTTGAGATCGAGCGTGGTGTCGATGTGCTCGCGATGGAGATTGTAAAGTCCGCCGCTCATGCCATGTTTCCTCCTTCCAGATCGCTGACCATCATGTCAACGAACGGGTTATAGTAGCCGTCCTGCTTGTCGCACACACCGGCAAGGCCCTTGCCGCCGTCGCGCGGACGCTTGATATCGGCGAAAATGCCCTGCTCGAGCGTGGCAAACAGGCCTGTCTGCTCGATCTGCTTGAGCAGCTCCGCCGCCTTTTCCAAAACCTCGGCAGCGCGGGTCTGGATCTTTCCGCCCTCTTTAAATTCGATCTCTTCGCCAAGATCGGCCATCGTGCGGAAGATGTATTCCGCGTTTTCGATACTCAGCGCACGGTCGGACATAAACGGCGTATGGATGGCCTCCGTGAGCATACCGAGCAGATGCACCTTCTGATGCGTCATGATGGTGACCATGTTAAACAGCGCGTCCTGGACGTTTCCGCGAAAAATGTCGCCGGTCATGAATTTTGTCGGCGGCATATATTTCAGCGGCGCCTTGGGGAAGATCTCGCGCGCCTGCTGCGCCTGCGCCAGCTCGTAAAGGAAGCCGTTTTCCAGCTGCGGGTCCATCTCGAACGCGTGGCCCAGACCCATCTGCTCGGCCGGCAGATGCGCGCGATAGGCGAACTGCTCGTTGATGAACTGGCTGGCCAGCACGGTATGCGCGGCCAGATAGGCATCGTCCGTGGTGAGATAGTTATCCTCGCCGGTGTTGATGATAACGCCGGCATAGGAGTTGATCAGCCGCGAGAAGAACTGGTCGCACAGCGTGCGCTGCATATTGATGTCGCGGAAGAGGATGCCGTAAAGCGCGTCGTTGAGCATCATATCCAGACGCTCCATCGCGCCCATGGCGGCGATCTCCGGCATACAAAGGCCCGAGCAGTAGTTGCAAAGGCGGATGTAGCGCCCCTGCTCCTCGCCGACTTCATCGAGCGCCTTGCGCATGATGCGGAAGTTTTCCTGCGTGGCGTAGGTGCCGCCGAAGCCCTCGGTGGTCGCGCCGTAGGGCACATAGTCCAGAAGGCTCTGGCCCGTGGTACGGATGACGGCCACAACGTCCGCGCCCTGGCGGGCCGCCGCCTGCGCCTGGGTCACGTCCTCATAGATGTTGCCGGTGGCCACGATGAGATAGAGGTACGGGCCCTCTTTGTCGCCGCCGTAGGATTCCAGCATGGCGTTTCGCGTGGCACGGTTGTTTTTGATGCGGTCGCACATCGCCCGCGCAACGGGGTCGATGGCGGCGTGGATCTCCGCGTCCGTATGCACGGACAGCGTGGAAAGATCGATCTCGCCGCGGGAGATGCCCTCGGCAATTTCCTGCAGGCCCAGACCCGTGGCGCACACGGCATTGCCCAGCGCCCAGGCCGCGCCCTTGCCGAGCAGGCCCTTTTCCAGCAGGTGATCGACCACAATATTCGGCATCGGCACTTCGACTTCGTTCACGCCGTCGATGCCGAGCAGCCGGCAGACCGCACGCTCGACCGTGACCGTGGTGTGGCTGTCCACAAATACCTGGGTATCGTCGGCAATGCGGGCGGCGGAAGCACGGGCCTGATCGACGAGGGCCTGATTGAGTCCGATTTTGCTCATAGTGAATTTACTCCTTACATCATGGATGGGGCGGCGCAGGGCCGCCCCTTTGGATCAGGCCTGAGCGGCCTCCAGATCGCGCTGTTTTTTGCGCTCGCGGCGGAGCATATCGTCCGGCTCCATGTAGCGCTGCTCCACGCCGTGGGCAAGCTTTGCCACACCGGTGAGCGGGTTGACAGGCGTTTCCTCGCCGCGGCAAACCGGGCAGTTGCACTTGTTTTCATAGTGCTCGGGCTCGGTGTAGGTGGTGATGACGCCCTCGAAGTTGCGCAAAACGACCTTGCGCGGGGTCTGGGAGATAATGTAGTTCGGCATGACCGGCGTTTTGCCGCCGCCGCCCGGCGCATCGACCACGAAGGTGGGGATGCAGTAGCCGGAGGTATGGCCGCGCAGCGCTTCCATGATCTCGATGCCCTTGGACACCGGCGTGCGGAAGTGGCTGAGGCCGAGGCTGGGATCGCAGCAGTAGATGTAGTACGGGCGCACACGCATCCGCACCAGCGCGTTGACCAGCTTCTTCATCACGAACACGCAGTCGTTCACGCCCGCGAGCAGCACGCTCTGGTTGCCCAGAGGCACACCGGCATCGGCCAGCATACCGCAGGCCTTGGCGGCCTCGGGGGTGATCTCGTCGGGATGGTTGTAGTGGGTATTGAGCCAAACGGGGTGATATTTCTTCAGCATGTTGCACAGCTCCGGCGTGATGCGCTGCGGGCACACGACCGGCGTGCGGCTGCCGAGACGAACGATCTCCACGTGGGGGATCGCGCGCAGCTCGGAGATGATGTGCTCAAGCTCGGCATCCTCGACCATCAGGCAGTCGCCGCCGGACAGCAGAACGTCGCGCACTTCGGGATGATGGCGGACGTAATCGATGCACTTTTCGATCTGCGCCATGGGCACTTCGGAGTCGCACTGGCCGGCAAAGCGGCGGCGCGTGCAGTGGCGGCAGTACATGGAGCACTGGTCCGTGATCAGAAGCAGCACGCGGTCGGGATAGCGGTGCGTCAGGCCCGGGCAGGGGCTGTCCACATCCTCGTGCAGGGGGTCAGCGTCCTCATAGGGGGCATAATACAGCTCCGCCTCGGTGGGGATGGCCTGCTTGCGGATGGGGTCAAGGGGATCGTCCAGATTGATAAGAGAAAGATAATACGGCGTGACGGCCATGCGTAGCTTGCCCAGCGTGTCGCGCACGCCCTGACGCTCCGCCTCGGTCAGACGGATGCCGTAGCGCTCCAGGTCCTCCAGCGTGGTGGCACGGTTGGCTACCTGCCAGTGCCAGTCATTCCATTTTTCCTCGGGAACATCGGCAAAAAGTCCGTTGCGGGTTTTCATAGCATTAAGCTCCTTTTTTCAATTTCAATGAATATATCGGAAAACGCCAGGGACTCAGACGTATTTTTCGTCAAACAGCTTGCGGATCTTCGGGTTCTCGCGCAGGACATCCAGCGTGATCTCGGCGTGGTTTTTCGTGTAGCCGTTGCCAACGATCATGTTCACGTCCTTGCCGCAGCCCTCGGCGCCCAGCGCCGCCTTGGTGAAGGAGGTGGCCATGGAGAAGAAGTAGACCAGACCATCGTCATGCACGGGCAGAATGGCACTCATCTCGCACGACTCGATGTTCACGCAGCAGATGGAGATGTCGTATTCCTTGCCGTCGTTGGCAGCCAGCGCCGCATCGAGAACCTCCACGGGCTTGGTGCAGTCGGCCACGACCACGTCGGTGTAAACACCGAGCTCCACGAGGCCCGCCACCTGCTTGGGATTGCGCACAACGCCCACGACCTTGCCGTTCGGGCCGACCTTTTTCAGCGCTTCCCATGCACACAGAACGCCGGACTTGCCGTTGGCGCCGAGGATGAGAACGCTGTCGCCCTCCTTGGGCAGCTTGCGGGCCTGCGCAGGCGCACCGGCCACGTCCAGCGCGGCCAGAGCCAGCGCCTCGGTCATATCGTCGGGCAGCTTTGCATACAGGCCGGTCTCAAACAAAACAGCCTGGCCCTTGATGTCCACGCGGTCGATCTCCGGATGGATGGCGATGATCTCATCGATGCGCAGCGGCGTCAGCGACAGGGACACGAGAGAGGCGATCTTATCGCCGACCTTGAGGTCGCGATCGGCCAGATCCTCGCCGATGTAGGCGACGGTGCCGATGAACATACCGCCGGAGCCGGTCACGGGGTTCTGCTGCTTGCCGCGCTCGGCCACGATGCCCTTGATCATTTCGCCGATCTTCTGCACGTCATGGCCGCAGGCCTCGGAGATCTGCGTGAAGGACGCGGAGTCGATGTTCAGGGAGCTGACATCCACGATGATCTCGTTGGAGTAGCGCTTGGTCATGTCGTTATCGATCTTCCAGGCAGCCTGGGTCAAAACGCCCTTCGGCTCGATGACGCGGTGGGTGCCGTATTTATTGCCTTTCAGTTCAGCCATTTTTCATTTCCTCCATACAATAAGTAGTCGTCTTGTCTTTTTGCGCCGTCAATTCGATTTGTTGTCTTTCGCAGGGAGCGCGTTTACTTCAGCCACGCCGGCGTGGGCAGACTGAGGATCTGGCGGGCCTCGGCGCTCGAGGCGATGTCACGGCCAAGCTCGCGGCTGATGCGCACGACTTTTTCCACCAGTTCGCCGTTGGAGCGGGCCTTTTCGCCGCGGCCGAGGTAGATGTTGTCCTCAAAGCCAACGCGCACATTGCCGCCCATAACGATGGTGGTGGCGGCCATGGGGAACGCCGCGCGGCCAACGCCGGTGCCGGTCCAGGTAGACCCGGCGGGGATGGCATCGACCAGCCACGCCAGATTCTTGGGCGTAAACGGAGTGCAGCCGGCCACGTTCAGGACGAAATTGAACTGCATCGGCGCACCCGGGACCTCGCCTTTCTTCGCCATCGTGAGGATGGTGTCGAGGTGGCCCATTTCAAAGCATTCATACTCCGGCTTGATGCCGTTTTCGATCATGCGCTTGCCGAACGCGCGCATCGTGGGCATGGTGTTGTCGAAGATCTCGTCGCCGAAGTTGCAGGTGCCGCAGTCGAGCGTGGCCATCTCCGGGAACAGCTCCGTGGCCTGCAGACGCTCCTCCGGGCTCATGCCCACGGCGCCGCCGGTGGACGGGATCATGATCACGTCGGGAAGCTCGGCGCGGATGGCGTCCATCACCACGCGGAAGCGTTCGCGATCCTGCGTGGGCGTGCCGTCGTCCTGCCGGACATGGATGTGCAGAATGGCCGCGCCCGCGTCATACGCGCGGCGGGACTCTGCCACCATTTCCTCGACCGTGTAGGGGACGAATTCGTTCTGCGCTTTGGTGACCTCTGCGCCGCAGATGGCGGCGGTGATGATGAGTTTTTCCATAGCGCCGTCCTCAGTGCGCGAAGCGCTGGGCGTCCTTCGGCGTCACGCAGGTGCCATGCGCCCGGCAGACGACCACGGGCGGATCGAGCACCTCGGCCGCACTCGCCGAGATATCGGGGCGGGACTGGATGACCTTGCGGGCTTCAAACCGCATCTTGCGGGAGGAATTGCCCGCCACTTCCATTTCGCCATAGGCTTCGATGTAGTCGCCGGCATAGGTAGGCGCGAGGAATTCAACGCTGTCATACGCGCAGAACAGGCCCTCATCGCCGTCATACTTGATAAGGATCTCGGTGGCCACGTCGCCGAACAGGTGCACCATGTGCGCGCCGTCCACCAGATTGCCGCCGTAATGCGCGTCCTCCGCGCCCATGCGAACGCGGATGAGGGAAGTGATCTTTTCTTCAGCCATTGGTATCTCCTCCATACACAATTTATAGTTTTTTATTTTTTGAGAGTTAACAAAAGCGCGCCATGCACAACAGTCGCCAGGCGACCGCAGGCAATAGCGCACCGTATGTCCATACGACAGTCGCAGAGCCATGTACCTCCCTGCGCCCAAGCAGCTTGCGCCGCTTTCGGCGGAGACCCCCTTCATCCTCCGGACTACCATGGCCTCCGCGCCTCTATTGAAGCGATATGCATTTGTTCCGCAGGGCATACCTCGCCCCGCCATTTTACCCTTGTCTGTATTATATGACAAAAATTTATCAACGTCAATGCAAACTTATTGAGCGTTTTCCATAAAATTCGACCGGTCGTACAGGCAAAACCCACAGCAGCCCTCGTCTCAGTCGTAAAACCGCTCGATGCGCGCCATCACTTCCTCCGGCATTCCAAGCAGGCGGCAGATGTCCAGCGCCTCGCGCGGGCAGGTGTCCGCCGGGTCGCACGCATACAGGCCATAGTCCATGTGACGGGCGATGATCTCCGGTCCCGGCGCACCGGAGGCCGCCAGCTCCCGCCGCACCTCCTCCGGATCCATATCGCGCAGACCCACGATGCGATAGTGCCGCCCCGCGCGCTCGGACACGCCGTCGTAATGCGTGGCCACCACGGCAAAGCCCCGCTGGGCGTTGAGATACTCCACCATGCCGCGCACGATGGCCGCGCCCTCATCGGGATTGGTGCCGCGCGCCGGCTCATCCAGAAGCAGCAGCGCATCCGGCCGGTGGCCCTGCAGTGCATCGCGCAGACGCACGACCTCCCCGCCGAAGGAGGAAAGCCCCTTTTCCGTTTTCTCCGCGTCACCGGACAGAAACAGCAGCGACCCCACCATCGGCAGCGCCCCGCTTTGCGCACACACGGGGTAGCCCGCCATGGCCAAAAGCACATTCAGCGCCAGCGTTTTCAGCGCCACGGTCTTGCCGCCCATATTCGCGCCCGTGATGACCGCCGCGCCGCGCCCGAGGGCAATGGAAACCGGCACAAAATGGCCGCCATGTTCTGCCACGGAGACGCAGATGGCCGGATTCGTCATCTGTTCAAAGGCGATATCGCCCTCGCGGATCTCCGGCGTCACCGCACCCCAGCGCTTGCCCATCGCGGCCTTGCGCAGCAGCAGATCGAGCCGTCCCACCGCCGCACAGTCCGATTCGAGCGCCGAACAATACGGCCGCAGCGCCTCGGACAGAGCGGCGCAGATGGCCCGCTCCTCGGCATCCTCCTCGGCGCACACGCGGTCGCGCTCGAGCCGCAGTTCGGCCCGCCGTGCCTCGTCCTGCGTTTTGTATAATTCTGCCTCCACGGCCCGTTTTTGCCGCCGAATGGCGAACATGGCCGGTGTGGCCGCGTCCTCGATGGTGAAGCTGCGGCGCCGCTCGCCCTTGGGGTCCAAGACCGCAAGCGCCGGAGAACTGTCCGAAAAATCCAGCCCCGAAAGCGGGCAATGGGCATAATAGATCGGCGCGATCTCGCCCAGCGCCAGCAGCAGACCTTTTAGCTCAAACAACTCCAAAAGCGTAAGCGTTCCGCCGGTCGCACAGCGTCCGATGCTGCCGCGCAGGTCCTTGATGCACATCATCGGCCGATCCATCGCCGCCGTAAGCGCCGTCAGACCGTCATACTCCATCAATGCGCGCACACGCCCCAATTCCGCACGAAGCGCGGCCTCATCCTCATACGGTTCCGGTTTGCGGCACAGCGCCTCGCCAAAGGGCGTGAGCGGTTCGAGCGAGTCGAGAATGTATTGCAGGCCGGTCGTCCGGCAAAGCTCGCGGCTTATCATTGCTGTCCCTCCATCACATTGATCACCGGCACGTCCAGCCGGTCCTGCACCGCCCGGCGAAAGGCCGCGCCGTCAAAGCGCCAGCCGCGCACCGCCACGGGATTGACGGCCACGGCCAAAAGGCGCGTGCGCTCGCGCAGGGTCATGCGCGCGCCAAGACGCGTAAGCTTTGCGTAGTTGGCCGCGGAAAACAGCAGCTTCGAGGCATCGTCCGTCACCACCGTTTTGCCGGCAAGCTCCCGTCCGCGCTGCAAAAGCGCGGCAAGCACGCTGTCCGTCACGGCGCCGGAAAGCTCGATGGCATCCGCCTCGCCCTCATACAGCGGCAAGCGCATGAGATTGGCCACAAAAGCCGTTTCCTCCGCCACACGCTCCATGCTGCGGTCAAGCCCCGCGCCGGAGCATAAAACAGCCCCATCGGCCACGCTGGCCGCGCCCAGCGAGCGTCGTCCCGCCGCGCCGTCGATAAGCACACAGTCGGCCCCGAGGGCGAAAAAGTCCTTTTTGAGCGCCTTGAGCTGCCCCGTCATGGATGGGCCGCCGAGCTGCACCGCGCCGCCGGAGCGCGCCCGCACGATATACACCTCGCCCATCGGCGTGCTCACGCCGGTCGAGGCCAAAATCTCGCGCGTGAAATCGCCCAGCCGCAGAAGCTCCGACGCCGTGGCCACGAGCGTGCCCTCACGCAGCTCGATGCCGGGCTTATAGGTGCCCGTTACCACATCCGTGCTCTCGCCGTCGCGGCCGATGCTTGTCAGCGCGGGGCAGCGAAGCGTACCGTCGGCGTATATTTCATCCAGCAGGGCGTTGAGCGTGGTGGTCTTGCCCGCGTTCTTCACCAGCCCGATCACGGAGACCGTTTTGCCCCGCAGCCAGCTTTTATCCACGATCGCCATCGCCTCGCCCCCTCTCATTTCCCGTTTGTCTGTATTTTAACACATATATTCCCCGGCGTAAACCGTCTCGTTTCAAGCGCCGAAGCACGCCTCGATCTGCGCACGGGTGGCCTTTGAGGAGCCGGAGATCATCTCCGCCTTTCCGCCGCCGCGGGCATCGAGCGCATCGCGCACGGAGGCGAAAAATGCGCGCGTATCCTGCGTGCGGCTGGCCATCACAAAGCGCCAGTCGCCATCCCGGCCGGTAAAGGCCGCGCACACCCCGCCGCAAAGCGGTGCGCCCGCGTTGCACAAAGCGCGCAGGCCGTCCATATCGCAGTCGGCGAACAGCAGCATATTCCCGTCCGCGGGCCGAAGTTCCGCGATCCGGTGCTGCAAAAGCACCTCCTGCGCCGCGGCCAATTTCTCCTTCAGTCCGTCGCGCTCGTCCATCAGCCGCTGCACGCCCGAGGCGATGGCCTCCTGCGGCACGGATAAAAGCCGCGACACGCTCTCCGCCGCCGCGATGCGCGCGCAGAACTCCTCCAGCGCGTCGATGCCGGCCTTGGCCCGAATGCGCATCCCGCCGCGATGGCGCACGGCATCGAGCAGCTTCACCATGCCGATCTCGCCAGTATTGGCCACGTGCGGCGCGCAGCACGCGCAAAGATCCACATCCCCGATCTGCACGAGGCGGACATTTTCCGTCAGCTCCAGCTTGCTGCGGTAGTGCAGCACCGAAAGCTCCTGCACCTCGGGAAACCACGCCCGCACCGGCACATTGCGCCAGAGGATCTCATTGGCCTCGCGTTCGGCCTCGAAAAGCGCCGTCTCGTCCAGCTCGCCGCTCGTGTCGAACACGAAGCCGCAGTCCGCCAGATGAAAGCCCACGTTTTCATACCCAAAGCGCCGGTAGAAGATGCCGGAGAGGATATGCTCCGCCGTGTGGCTTTGCATTTTGCGAAGCCGCTCCGGCCATTCGATCTCGCCATGCACCACCTCACCCACAGGCAGGGGCCCCTCGATCATGTGGTGCAAAACGCCCTCGCGCTCCGTCACATCGACCACGCGCACGCCGCCGAGGGTACCGGTATCAGCGCTCTGGCCGCCCTCCGTGGGGAAAAAGGCGCTCGCGTCCAGCACGCAGCGCCAGCGCTCGCCCTCCGGCTCGCAGGACATGACGCGCGCATCGAACGCGCGGGTGTAGGCATCGTCGTAATAAAGCTTGTGTGTTTTCATGGGATTGACCTCCCGACAGATTCAGGGTATAATTTACTGTATGGATACGTTTCGGATCATATTGACCTATTTGTACATCGTGAACCTGCTGGCGCTCGCTCTGTTCGGCATCGACAAATACCGCGCCAAACGCGGCGGACAGCGCATACCGGAGCTTTGGCTGCTTCTCGTGGCCGTTTTCGGCGGCAGCGTGGGTGCCATCGGCGGGATGCTCTCGTTTCGCCACAAAACGCGCAAGCCGCGCTTTTCCGTGGGTCTGCCCGTGATCCTCGGCTTGCAGGTGGTTTTCATGCTCGGTGTCATATGGGCCGTTGGTCTATAACAAGCGTGATCCATTCCCATTATAAAATCACAAGTGAGGTGCGTCAAGTGAACGAATATCTGGATATAAGCGCGCCCGTGCGCGAGGCACTGGCCAACGGCAAGCCCGTTGTGGCGCTTGAATCGACCATCATCTCCCACGGTATGCCCTATCCGCAGAATGTGGAAACGGCGCTGAACGTGGAAAAGATCATCCGCGAGCATGGAGCCGAACCCGCGACCATCGCCATCATCGGCGGCCGTCTGAAGGCCGGCCTTACGCCCGAGGAGATCGACTATCTCGGCAAAACCGGCTCCGGCGTGACCAAGGCCAGCCGCCGCGACCTGCCCATTCTGGTGGCCAAGGGCGCCGACGGCGCCACCACCGTGACCACGACCATGATGATCGCGGCCATGGCCGGCATCGAGATCTTTGCCACCGGCGGCATCGGCGGCGTGCATCGCGGCGCGGAGACCACCATGGATATCTCCGCCGACCTGGAGGAGCTGGCCCACACGCCCGTGATGGTCATCTGCGCGGGCGCGAAATCCATTCTCGATCTCGGCCTCACGCTCGAGTATCTGGAAACCAAGGGCGTGCCCGTGATCGGCTACCGGACCGAGGAGCTGCCCGCCTTCTATACGCGCTCGTCCGGCTTCGGCGTGGATTATCGTCTCGACAGCGCCGAGGAGCTGGCCCGCGCGTTCCATGTCAAGCGCGCACTGGGGCTCGAGGGCGGCATGCTCGTCACCAACCCCATCCCCGAGGAATACTCCATGGATCCCGCCGTCATCAACACCGCCATCGACACCGCCATCGCCGAGGCAAATGACCAGGGCATCCACGGCAAGGCCACCACGCCTTTCCTGCTGGCCAAGGTCAAGGAGCTGACCGGCGGCGACAGTCTCGACAGCAACATCCAGCTTGTCTACAACAACGCCGCTCTCGCGGCGGACACCGCCGTGGCCCTTTGCAAGATGCGGTAAGGCTCCCAAACAAAACGATTCCCCCTGTGCTTTTCGCGGCACAGGGGGATTTTTTTGATGGCCTTATATTACCACATTTTCGCCCGGCGCTGCACAGTGTTGCCGTGCGGGTCAACACGGCAAGTCAAAGCAGCGACCTGCGGCATATCTTCCTTGCGATCGGAACATAGCAAAAGCGGCATGGTGTGAAACCATGCCGCTTTGAAATTATTCCTTTTTAACATCCGAGGCGAACCCAGCGAAGCGGATCGCTTCGGAAAAGGACGAGCGACGGAATAAACGAGCTTCCGCACCCGTGCGGGAGAGAGTGAATGGAGTCCGCGAGGACGTTTCAGCTCACTACGCGGCGCGCACCGTAATAGTGGGTGTTGTAGTAGCTTTCGGAAAGCTTATTGATCTGCACCTTTCCGCCGCCGGAGGAGGCGTGGATGAACTGGTTATCGCCGATGTAAAGTCCGGCGTGGCCGATGGCGGACATACCGCTGTTGTAGAAAATGATGATGTCGCCGGGCTGCAGATTGCTGCGTTCGACATAGGTGCCGTTGCGGTACTGGGCCGTGGCCGTGCGGTAAACGGAATAACCAAGCTGCTTGTAAACATAGTACACAAGGCCCGAGCAGTCAAAGCCGGAGGGCGATGTGCCGCCGTAAACATAGGGCACGCCCAGATATTGCTTGGCTTTCGCCACGATGGCCTCGCCCGCACCGGACGAGCTTTCCGAACCGGAGGATACCTCGCTGGAATCGACCAGATAGCTCTTATAAACATAGCCGGTCTGGCCGTTATAGCTGACCTGATACCATTCGCCGGTGGTGCCGGTGATGGTCATGGTGGTGCCGGTATGCACCGTGGCCAGAATGGACGAGCTGGTGGACGCGCCCGCGCGCACGCGAACGTAGCTGCCGCGGATGGTACCGGTGCCGGAGGCGGATTCGACCTTGGTGTCGTTGGTCTTTTCCGCGCTGTCGCCGGTGGTGGACACATAACTTTTGTAAACATAGCCGGTCTGGCCGTTGTAGCTTACCTTATACCAATCGCCCTCCGTGGCCGAAACGGTCACGCTCGCGCCCTTGGGGAAGGTGGTGAGGATGGACGAGCCGGTGGACGCGCCGGAACGGAAGCGGACATAGGTGCCCGTGATGGTGCCGGTCCTGGCCGACGCAGAGCTTGAGCCGGACGACGAGCCGCCGGAAACGGTCAGATAGGTTTTGTAAACATAGCCCTCCGTGCCGTTATAGCTCACCTTATACCAATCGCCGCTCTCGCCGGTGACGGTCATCTGCGCGCCCTTATCAAGCACCTTGAGGATCGACGCGCTCAGCGACGCGCCGGAGCGCAGACGAACATAGCTGGCGTTGATCTCGCCGGTCCGTCCGGAGCTGGAACTAGAGTTAGAGCCGGTACTCGAACTGGAACCTGAGCTTTCGCCGTCCAGCGTGACATAGTCCTTGTGGACATAGGCCGTCTGGCCCTTATACTCCACTTTGTACCAGTCGCCCTCGGTGGCCACGACGGTCACGGCCGTTCCCTTGCCGACATTGGCAATGACGGACGAGCTCGTGGACGCGCCGGAGCGGATGTTGACCATATAGCTGTTGATGGTCGCGCTGCCGGAGGCGGACGAGCTGCTGCCCGTGGAGCTCGTGGAGGTATCCGAGGAGCCGTCGGTGCTTATGTATTCGGCGCTGACGTAGCCGGTGAGGCCGTTGGATTCGACCTTATACCAACCGTCGAGCTTTTCCACGATGGTGACCGTGGAGTCCTTGGACAAAACGCCCACCAGCGCGCCCGACGCGGATGCCGTTGAGCGGACGTTCAAATAGCTTGCCGTCACACGGCCGGAATCGGCCAGAGCCGCCGGAGTCAGCAAAGCCGCGAGCAGACACACCAGTACGATGCGCGCAAGCGCGGATTTTATCTTTCTGTGCTGCATGGCGAATTACTCAGCGGGTAGCCAGCGCGCGGTCAAGCCACACGGACGCCACGTCCATCGCGGCATACAGGCTGTCCTTCTCGCTCTTTTTCACAACGCGGTCGCGGCTTTTCAGATCGGGGTCGGTCAGCTGAAGCTGGACGGAGACCTTCGTGGCCACGTCGAGATCCTTGATCTTCTTGGTGTCGAGGATCTGAAGCATGATGATATATTTATCCGCCATGGAGCCGAAATAGATCAGATTGTCTTTGCGGCGCAGGGGATGACCTTTGTATTTCAACGCAGCGGTTTTGGTATCAGCCATAGGGATACGCCTCCATTTGATTTTAATGATACCAAATTGTAACATGTTGTTTCCAAGCTGTCAACCGTTTGCCGCTGGCAATATTCCACAAAAAATTCCCCGTTTTCGCCGATACCACAAGGGATTGTGGTCATTGAAAACGGGGAATCACAACGATGAAAAATTGTAACTTTTTTAGCGCACAGCGTTTTCCGCGCGACTCACTCACCTTCGACCGCAGGCACCGCCGTGGGTTCTGCGGTAGGCACCGCCGTGGGTTCTGCGGTGGGCACCGCCGTGGGTTCTGCGGTGGGCACCGCCGTGGGCACCGCCGTAGGCACCGCCGTGGGTGCCGCCGTGGGTTCTGCCGGTCTGGTCGTCTCCGTGGGCACTTCGGTGGGCTTCGCCGTCTCCACGGGCGGCTCCGTGGGGGCCGGCGTGGGCGCCGGGGTGGGCTCGCTCTCCTCTTCCTCTTCCTCTTCTTTATCAAGCTCCGGGCCCTTCATGGAAGCCGCGTTGATGGTGGCCGCAGGGAACGACCAGTAGCTATAGCCGCTGAGCACCTGCGACATGATGGTACGGAAGATCTGGCAGGCGGGGTTGCCGCTGAAATACATCTTTTCCGGCGTTTCATAGCCCGTCCAAACCGAGGCGGTATAGTACATGGTGATGCCGGAGAAATAACGGTCCTTATCACTGTCGGTCGTACCGGTCTTGCCGCCAACGGCCGTCTGGCTGATGCGGGCCTCGGTACCGGTGCCGTAGCTGACGGCATCCTGAAGCATCTGGCACATATTCGCCGCCGTGTTCGGCTTGAGGGCGTTGATGGTGCGCGTGACGTTATCGTAGACCAGATTGCCGTCCTGATCGGTGATGACGGAATAGCTGCGGCCATAGCTCATCACGCCACCGTTTACGAACGCGGTATAAGCCTGCGCCATTTCGCGCACGGTGATGCCCTCGGAAAGCTGGCCCAGCGCCAGGGGTGCATAGGCATAGTCGGTATAGGTGGAGCCATCGTCGCGCGTGGTCTCCCAAACGAGGGATGTGATGCCGTAGTGGTTGGTCAGATAATCCCAGCTCGTGGCAAGTCCAATGGCGTCGAGGATCTGCGCCGCCACGGTGTTTTTCGACTGCACCAGCGCGTTATGCACCGTCATCACGCCGCCGTAGCCGCCGGAGTTGCGCGGATACCAGCTCGTGCCCTTCAGACGCAGACCGGCCGAGTCGTTGAACGTTGTGTTCTGGTTGATGATGCCGGTGTCGATGGCCGGGGAATATACCGCCAGCGGCTTAAACGACGATCCGGGCGGACGCTTGGCCATGGTGGCAAGGTTCAGCAGCATGTTCTGGTTCTTCTCGCCCACATCGCCGCCGATGCCGACGATATCGCCGGTGGACGGCTCGATGATGACCATCGCCGCGCGAAGCTGCTGGCTGGACGTGCGGTAGGCGCGCGGGAGATTCGCGAGATTCTGGAAGTAGTTATCCAGAATGTTCTGGATGCGGACATCCACGCAGGCATAGATGTTATAGCCGCCGGAATAGAGCAGACGCTCCGCCACGGACGTAGAAACGCCCTTGGCCGCCGACAGATCGGCAATCGCGTCGCGGATGATCATTTCCTCATACCAGGTGTAGATGCCGGCAGAGGAGTTGACGCTTTCGCTGTGATCAAGCACGATGGGCGTGTTCACAGCCTCGTCGTACTGCTCATAGGTGATGTAGCTTTGCTCATACATCTGGCGCAGGATGGTATTGCGGCGCATCTCGCAGTTTTCGGGATAGATGTAGGGGTCGTAAGCCGAGGGGTTATTTGTGATGCCGACCAGCGTGGCACATTCGGCCAAGCTCAGCTCCCACACATTTTTGCCGAAATAGGTGTTTGCCGCCGAGCCAACGCCATAGCAGCCCTCGCCGAGGTAGATCTCGTTGAGGTACCATGTCATGATCTCGTCTTTGGTGTATTTCTTTTCGAATTCGAGCGCGCGGAATATTTCCAGCAGCTTTCGCTGGACCGTTACGTCGTCGTATTCCGTCAGGTTTTTGATGAGCTGCTGCGTCAGCGTGGAGCCGCCGAAGGTGTTGTTCATGCCAACGAACATATTCACGAACGCGCCCGCCGTGCGGTACCAGTCCACGCCCTTGTGCTCGTAAAAGCGCTTGTCCTCAATGGCGACGGCGGCGTGCTGCATGTCCTGCGGGATGTTTTCAAGCTCTACCCAGGTGCGGTTTTCCAGGCTGTAAAGCTTCGTCATCTCGCGCCAGCTGCCGTCCGTTTCCTTGTACCAGATGGTACTCGAAAGGCTCAGCGAGGCCTCCTCCAGCGAAACATCCAGCCCCTCGGTCATGCAGGTTTTCACATACACCGCGAAAATGGAAACGCACAAAAGCCCCGTTGTTACGAACACCAGCAGCACCGTGGCCACGATGCGGACCACGGTTCGCAACACCGCGCCAACGCCAAAGGCCACCGTATCCGCCACGGACTCCGCCGTGCGCAAAGCGCGGCGCACCTTTCGCTGCCGGAAGAAATTATATATTTTCAGAAAAAACTCTCGAATGCTGTTCAAAGCGGCTCCTCCGAAATTCTTTGCTGGCGCCGAAACGGCGCATCGGACATTTATCTAGTTTGCTATTATATCACAATCGCGCGCATTTGCACCCCCTTATTTTGAAAAATAATCAAAAGATGCAAAATTCGATTGCGCGCGCATGGTATCGAACCGGCCGCATCCGGCCATACTGACAGCAAGGGAGGCGGTCGCATGCGATTTTGGCATAAAACAAAAATATTTTTCTGCGCGGCGCTGGCCGTGACGGCGATCTTAGCCCTCGTGGCCACGCTGGCGGACATCGGCGCGCTTGAGGTGAGCGCCGCGGGGCGGGATGAATATCTGCTGCGCAGCCGCAATGGCGTTGTGTGCGTTTACCGGCTGCCGAACCGGCGCGAGCCGGTGTTCGTGTCGGCGGTGGAAACCGGACCGCTATCTCCGCCGGAGAGGGCGCGGCTGGCCTCCGGCATCGGCGCGGCGGACTATGCCGAGGCGCTGGCGCTGCTTGCGCAGATGGGGTCTTGAAATCCGGCGGCGTATGGGGTACAATATGGCCACTACAACTGCGGAGGTATCCCACATGGATGAGGAATTCGGCGCCAGCTACATCAGCATCGAGGATGACGAAGGCAATCAGTTTGAGCTTGAACACCTTGACACCTTCCAGCTCGACGGCGAGGAATACATGGTCTTTCTGCCCGCCGACATGAGCGAGGATGACCCGGATTACGGTTTGATCATCCTGCGTGTCGTGGAGCAGGACGGCGAGGACAGCTTCGAGTCCGTGGACGATGAGGACGAGCTCGAACGCGTTTACAACTACTACATGGAGAATCTCTTCGCTGCGGACGAGGAAACTTTCGACGACTGACGCATATACTATAAAATGAAACCTGCCCTGTTCGTGGTTTCAAGGGTACGATTGGACCCACATTTCTGATAAGGGACGCCATATACGGCTGCGGAGCGCAGGCCTCCCGGCTTTGTCGGACGTTGGAAGCACGGAACCAGCCATGAGGCGACCCACCTGCCGAATCGTGCAGGTTGCATATCGGCCCCCACGGCAGGGCGGGCGATGAAAAAGGAAGGCTTCGGCCTTCCTTTTTGACGTTTTATCGGCTTAAAAGTTCCCACATGACCTCGGCGTTGGCCCGTTCAGCACGGCGCAGCCGCTCCCGCCGCTCGCCCAGCGCTTCCACATCCGCGTGTACCGCGCGGTCGATCAGCGTGCATAGTGTCTGGGCCGTGACATCGCCCAAAAGCGAGCAGGGCAAGCCGTTTTCCCGGCAAAACGCCGACACCTTCACGTCATAGCTCACGCCGGCACAGCCCGCGCCGCCGGCCACGGCAAAGATCAGCCCATGCAGCCGCATGGATAAAACCGCACTCATCCGCCCCAGTTCCCGCGCATCCGACCGCATCCGGCAGGGCACATCCCCCGCCGCCGCCATCACGCGCCGCGCCACGGCCGCATCCTCCGGCGCGAGGGCGAAGAACACCGGCGTGAGCCCGTAATTTTCAAACGCATAGCGCACGGCGCGCGCAAAGGCCGGTATTTTTGCCCCAAGTTCCGGCCACGGCCGCAGGGCAAAGCCGATGCATTTTTCCCGCTCCGCCGCCGGTACCGGCAGGGCAAACACGGGGTCGGCCGCCGGAACGATTCGCGGCACCGTCACGCCCCAATCCGCCAGCGTGCGCGCGCTTTTCGCATCACGCAGACAGACAACATCGGCGCACTCGTTCAAAACCCGCGCCGAGCGCGCGATCTCCCGTTCCCGACGCACCGGCCCCACGCCGCTGCCATACAGCATCACGGCGCAGCCGCAGCGTTTGGCCAGACGCGTGAGCGCGAGATAATACCAAAGACTGCGGCGGCTGGTCACATCCTGCAAAAGGCTGCCGCCGCCGAGAATAAACAGCTTTGACCGTCCCATCGCACGAAGCCAGCGAAAGATCTGCAGCCGCCCCGCCGCCTGCACGCCGAAGCGCGAAGCCGTTTGACGCGCTCTCCGGCCGATGACACAAACGGGCATCTCGCCGTCAAATTCCCGCACCGTATTCACGATCGAGCGCAGGACGGCATCGTCGCCTGCGTTATCCATCCCGTAAGCGCCGCAGATCACAACGCCGCGCCGTTCATTTTTCATGGCCGCGCCTCCTTGCGAAAGTCTCTGACTTATTATACAATAGAAAAAAAACGCAGACAAGGCAGGTTTTCATATGACCGACATCTATCTCATCCGCCATGCCGAGGCCGAGGGCAACCTTTACCGCCGCTCGCAGGGCCAGTACGACTCCAACATCACGCCGCTGGGCCGCAGCCAGATCGCCCTGCTGGCCGAACGCTTCCGCGAAACGCCCATCGATGCGCTGTATTCCTCCGATCTCATCCGCACGCAAAGCACCGCCAGCGCCATTTTGAAGTACCACCCCGCGCTGCGCATCCAGACGAATCCCCTCCTGCGCGAGATCAACGTCGGCGTGTGGGAGGACATTCCCTGGGGCAATCTCAGCCGCGATTGGCCGGAGCAGATGGAACTGTTCGCGCGCGACCCCGACCGCTATCATGTGCCCGGCAGCGAACGCTTCGGCGAGGTGGTCGAACGCATGGAGCGCGCGCTGACCGCCATCGCGCAGGAAAACGACGGCAAGACCGTGGCCGTATTCTCCCACGGCATGGCCATCCGCGCCTTTTTGTGCCATTTGATGGGTCTGCCCTCCGAGCAGGTCATCAAGGTCCCGCATGGCGACAACACCGCCGTGCAGAAGCTGCACTTTGAGGATGGCCGCTTCACCATTGAGTATTATAACGACAACAGCCACCTTTCAGACGAGGCCAGCACCTTTGCCCGCCAGGTATGGTGGCGCAAGGAGACCGGCGGCAACGAGGACACGGACAACGCCGTTTTCGACCCCCTCGATCCGGTTGCCGACGCCGCACTTTACACCCGCTGCTATGCCGAGACGTGGAAGCTCAGCCACGGCGATCTGGCCGGCTACAACGAAAGCGTGTATCTCTCCATGGCCCGCGCCCACAGTGCGCAGGATGCGCAACTTTTGGTGCAGATGCGCTGTGGCGGCGAATTCGTGGGTCTGATCGAGCTTGACCGCGAGCGCGGCGCACGGGAAAAGGCCGGCTGGATCAGTCTGATCTTCTGCGAGCAGGCGTATCGCCGCCGCCGTCTCGGCATCCAGCTTCTCGGCCATGCCGTGAGCTATTTCCGCACGCGCGGCTACGAAAAGCTGCGGCTGCACGTTTCGCAAACGAATGAGCAGGCCATCGGCTTTTACGAGCGCTGCGGCTTCCGCACCGTGCAGAGCGTGCAGGGCGTGGGCGGCGATCTGTGGCTGATGGAGATGGACATCCGCCCCGCGATCTGGTATCTGCCGTGAGCCACCGGCAGTATTCGCGCACCATCTTAACGCGCCTGCAGGAGCCGCCGGTGGTAAAGCGCCTTTCCATCCCCGCCGGACGGCGCATTCTGGCCCTTTCGGACATCCACGGCAAGCTTGACTATCTCAAGGGCGTTTTGCAAAAGGCCGCTTTTGGCCCGAACGACACGCTCATCATCGTGGGCGATATGCTGGAAAAGGGCCCCGACCCGCTCGGTACCCTGCGATACATCATGACGCTTGTCGAACGATACGACGTTCACGTCGTTTGCGGCAACTGCGATTTCTGGCAGGATTTTTGCGACAACGAGCCGGACGCGAAAATGGACGAGTGGTACATCCGGTATCTCGTGGGCAAAAACCGCGGCTGGGGCGACGGACTGATCGCCCAGATGCTCCACGCGCTCAATATCCCCATCGCGCCGGACATGGATCTGAACGCGGCCAAGCACGCCGTGAAGGAGGCCTTCGTGCCGGAATTTGACTTTTTGCGCGCGCTGCCGCACATCATCGAAACGGACGATTATATCTTCGTCCACAGCGCGTATCTGCCCCAACAGGGCGCGTTCGCCTGCATGAAAACGGACGAATACCGCAAGGTCGCAAAGCCGCATAAAAAATGGACCATCGTTGGCCACTGGCCGCTGGTACTCTACGGCGGCGACATCACCTGCGCCCAGCCGATCATCGACCGCGATCTCAAGCTCATCAGCATCGACGGCGGCTGTGTTTTGAAAGACGACGGGCAGCTAAACGCGCTGGTTCTGCCCGGCATGGACTGCATCAGCTACGACCGCTTCCCCACCCGTCGGGTGCTGACCGCCCAGCGCGAGAGCGAGCGGCATTACTACATCCGCCATGGCGACAACCGCGTGGCCCTGCTCGGCGGCGACGACGAATTCATCCGCGTGCGCCATCTGCGCACGGGCTACGAGATGGAAACGCTGCGGACAAATCTGCTGCGCCAGGAGGCGGACGGCACATGGCTCATAAACGACTGCACGGACTACCGCATCCCCCTCTCACCCGGCGATGAGATATCCGTCGTGTGCGAGACCACGCGGGGCGTGCAGTGCAAATATCACGGAATTTCAGGTTGGTACGATGGAAAATTGGAGTAACTTTCTCCCCATTTCAAAAGAGGATATGCTGCGCCGCGGCTGGCAGGACTATGATTTCCTGCTCGTCACGGGCGATGCCTATGTCGATCATCCCAGCTTCGGTCCGGCGGTGATCGGGCGGCTTTTGGAGCGCGAGGGCTACCGCGTGGCCATGCTGGCCCAGCCGCAGTGGCACGATGCGGAGGCGTTCCGCGCCATGGGACGGCCGAACTACGGCGTGATGATCTCGGCGGGCAACCTCGATTCCATGGTAGCCCACTACACCGCCGCGCGCCGCCGCCGTTCGGAGGACTTCTACTCCCCCGGCAAAAAGGCCGGCCTGCGCCCGGACCGCGCCGTGATCGTTTACGCAAACCGCGCGCGCGAGGCCTTCCCCGGTCTGCCGGTGGTCATCGGCGGGCTGGAGGCCAGTTTGCGCCGCTTCGCCCACTATGACTATTGGGACGACCGCGTGCGCCGCAGTGTACTGGCCGATTCCAAGGCCGACATTCTGGTTTACGGCATGGGCGAGCACGCCACGGCCAAGATCGCCCACCGGCTGGAAAAGGGCCTGAGCCTTGAAAACATCCCCGGCACCGCCATCCTCACGAAAGAGCCGCCGGAGGGCTTGGAGCTTCCGTCGTATGAAGACGTCTGCGCCGACAAAACGGCCTACGCCCGCTCCGTGCGCATGGAATACGATGAGCACGACCCCATCCGCGGCCGCACGCTGCTGCAAAAACACGGCGAGCGCACGCTGGTGGTATACAAGCCCGCCATGCCGCTGACCACCGCCGAGCTTGACAAAATGGCCGCCCTGCCCTATACGCGCGAGGTGCATCCCATGTACGACGCCATGGGCGGCGTGCCCGCCATTGAGGAGGTTCGCTTTTCCGTCATCCACAACCGCGGCTGCTTCGGCGGCTGCAACTTCTGCGCGCTGGCATTTCATCAGGGCCGCATGGTCACATCGCGCAGCCACGAAAGCGTGATCGCCGAGGTGCAGGCCATGACGAAGCATCCGCTCTGGAAGGGCTATGTGTCCGACATCGGCGGCCCGACGGCGAATTTCCGCCATCCAAGCTGCCGCAAGCAATTGCAGCACGGCATGTGCGCGAACAAAAGCTGTCTGGCCCCCAAGCCCTGCCCGAATCTGGATGCGGACGAATCGGATTACACGCTGCTGCTTCAAAAACTGCGCAAGCTCGACGGCGTGAAAAAAGTATTCGTGCGCTCGGGCGTGCGCTTTGACTATCTGCTGTGCGACAAGTCTGGCGCGTTTTTGCGCGAGCTTGCCGACTGGCACATCTCCGGCCAGCTCAAGGTCGCCCCGGAGCACTGCGTGGACGAGGTTCTGTATTACATGGGCAAGCCGCCCGTGCAGGTATACGAGCGGTTTTTGGAGAAATATCAAAATCTGAACGCAAAGCTCGGCAAAAAGCAATACGCCGTCAGCTACCTCATGTCAAGCCACCCCGGTTCCACGCTTTCCGACGCCGTGAAGCTTGCGGAGTATCTCAAAGCGCACAATATGCGGCCCGAGCAGGTGCAGGATTTCTATCCCACCCCCGGCACGATGTCGACCTGTATGTACTACAGCGGCATCGACCCGCGCACGATGAAGCCGGTGTATGTGGCCAAGACGGAAAAGGAAAAGGCCATGCAGCGCGCCCTGCTTCAGTTCACGGAACCGAAAAACCGCCGTTTGGTGGCCGAAGCTCTGCGCGCCGCGGGACGCGAGGATCTGATCGGCACGGGGCCGAAATGTCTCATCCGCGACTATTCTCCGCGCCCCGAGGGCAAAACCGCCAAACCCGGCGGGAAACAAAACGCCCAAAAGCCAAGTGATAAGCGCCCGCCCGCAAAGCGCGCCAAAGCCGCGCCGAAAAGATCCGGCCCCCGAAAGAGCCGGTAAGATACGAAAAGGCACTGCATTTTCATGCAGTGCCTTTGGTTTATTCGTCGTTTTCTTCGTTTGGTGTGCGCACCACGGATAGCTTTTCCACGCGCTTATCGTCCGTTTCCAGCACCGTCACGACCCAATCGGCATAGCGGAAATTATCGCCCTCGCGGGCAAAGCCATCCAGCATTTCCATGCACCAGCCGCCCACGGTCTCGCTGTCGAAATCAAAGCTGTCCTCGTCCAGTTCGAGCAGCTCCGTGAAGTCGCCGATGGACATATCGCCGTCGAGCCAAAGCGTGCCGTCCGCCCGCTCCGTGACCTCCGGCTCCACCTCGTCCGTTTCGTCCCAGATGTCGCCCACGATGGTCTCGAGGATATCCTCCATAGACACCACGCCGGCCGTGCCGCCGTATTCATCCGTAACGATGGCGAGATGGCTTTTCAGCCGCCGCATCTGCTCAAGGAGCTTCGGCAGCTTCACGGTCTTATACACAAAGCACGGCGGGCTTAAAAGCGAGCGCAGATCGGGCGCGGTCTCGCCGTCGAGCATGGCGCGATACAGCGCGTTTTGGTGCAGAACGCCGATGATGTTGTCCGTATCGTCCTCATAGACGGGGATGCGCGTATAGGGCGCGTCGGCCAGTTGCTGCATGATCTCGTCAAACGAGTCCTCCACGTCCACAGCCAGCATATCCACGCGCGCGGTCATGACCTCGCTGGCGGAGATGTCCGCGAAATCCAGCGCCGAGAGCAAAAGCTCGCTGCGCTCTTCGTCCAGAACGTCCTCATCCTCCGCCGTTTCGATGATGGATTGCAGCTCCTCCACGGCGGCCTCCTGGCTGTCCGCACCTTCCTCGGGCTTCATACGGCCCGTGACCAGATGCACAAGCTTCACAACGCACCAGACCAGCGGATACAGGATCACGCTCAAAACCCGCAGCATGCCGGAAAAGGCCAGCGCAAAGCGGTTGGGATTTTTCTTCGCCACGATCTTCGGCATTGTCTCGCCGAAGATGATGATGAGCAGCGTCGTGGCCACGGTGGCCAGCGTGGCGCAAAGGCCCTCCGGTGCGGCCAGCTTCAGCGAGATCAAAATGGCGATGACCGATGAGATCGACGAGGCCGCGATATTGACCAGATTGTTGCCGATCAAAATGGCGGAAAGCGCCGTGTCATACTCGTCGATCAGATGCAGCGCGCGCGCCGCGGCGCGGTTGCCGTCCTCACTCAAGCCCTCCAGACGCATCCGGTTGGCCGAGGAAAGCGCCATTTCCGACGCGGAGAAAAACGCCGAGCAGAACACGCACAGCACAAAGCCGATGTAGTATAGTGTCATGCCTCGTCGCCTCCCTCCGGTTCGCTCACGCGGCAGGCCACCAGCTTGCGGATACGGTGGCGGCTGATGTCGGAAACGGTAAACTCCATGCCGTGATACACAAAGCGGTCGCGCTGATGGGGCATGAAATCGAATTGGTCGAGCGTCCATTCCGCCAGCGAACGGTGAACGATGGCCTCATCGTCCTCGGGATCGTCAAAATCGAGCAAATCGAACGCCTCGCCCACATCGAGCCCCGCATCCAGCTCATAGCGACCTCCGCCGAGGGGCGTGAAGTATTCCTTCACTTCGTCCTCCTCGTCCCAGATCTCGCCCACGAGTTCTTCGAGGATATCCTCCACCGTGACCACGCCGGCGGTGCCGCCCCAGGCGTCCGTCACGATGACCATATTCAGCCGCCGCTTGCTCATCTCCGGCAGCAGATCGTCCACCTTCGTCCCGGCGGGCACAAAGGCCGCCTCGTCCAAAAGCGGGCGCAGTTCGAGCGCATCGCCCTGCTGCAAATAGGCCTTGATGAACCGGCGCATAGGCAAGATGCCGATGATGTTATCCACACTGCCGTCATACACGGGCAAACGGCTGTGGCGACGGGCCTTTATGTATTCCGCGATCTGTGCGGCAGGCCACGAAGCGTCGATGGCCGCAAGGTCCACACGCGCCGTGAGTACGTTTTCCGCCGTGACATCGGCAAAGGCCAGCGCCGACTGGATCAGGTCGCCCTGCTCCTCGTCCAGATTGCCTTTGTCCGTCATGTCCTCGACCAGATCATACAGCTCATCGGCCGTGACCGACACCTCACTGTCGCCCTTCGTCAGCTTTGCCGCGGCGTTGCCGATGGCAGTCAGAACCGCCGATAAGGGGGCAAAAAGGTGTATAAAAAAGCCGAGCGCCGCCGCGTTTTGCAGGCAGAAGCGTTCGCTGTAGAGCTTGGCAATGCTCTTCGGGAGCATCTCGCCCACGAAGAATACCACCACCGTGGTCACAACGGTGCCCCACGCCACATACGCCATGCCCCAAAGCTTCGTCACCAGCAGCGTAACGAGCGCTGCCGTGGCAAGATGGGTGATGTTTGTGCCGATGAGAATGGTCGTGATCGCGCGGTCAAAATTGTCTAAAACCCAAATGGCGCGCTTGGCGCGGTTGTCGCCCTTTTCCATGCGCGCGCGCAGCCTTGCCCGGGAAGCCGTGGCAAAGGCCGTTTCCGTCACAGCAAACCAGCTCGCGCACAAAAGCAGCGCGAGGATCACTACGACATAAAGCAAAACTGTGTTGCCGGATATGCTACCGCCATCTTCCATGGTGGGAAGAAAACACTTCCTTTCTTCTTAAAAAAATCTATAACATTCTACCACTGTCGCGCCGTCGCGTCAACCGTTGCGGATTTGACTTTCTTTCCATACTCTTTTTATGCTATAATCAAACCATGTTACGATTGATTTTGGGCGGGGCCGGCGCCGGAAAGACCGGCCGCATCTTCCGCGAGATCGCCGAGCTTGCGAAAGCGCGGGATGAACGCGGCACGATACTGCTCGTGCCCGAACAATACAGCCACGAGGCCGAGCGCGAGCTTTGCGCCGCGGCGGGCGACGGATTGAGCGCCTGCGCGGAGGTGATGAGCTTCACGGCGCTGGCGCGAAAGGTGTTTTCCGACTGCGGCGGCGCGCGCGATGTCATCGACGCGGGCGGGCGGCTGTTGTGCATGGCCGTGGCCGTGGAAGATGCCGGCGGGGCGCTGAAGCTGTATGGCCGCGCGCGGCGGAACACGGCGCTGCTGGGCTCGCTGGTCCACGCCGTGGACGAGCTGAAAAACGCGGGGCTGGATGCCGACTCGCTCGCCGCCGCCAGCGCGCAGGCGGAGGGGCTTTTGGCCGACAAGCTATCCGATCTCGCCCTTTTGCGCGAGGGCTTTGATGCCGTGCAGGCCCGCTCCGGCGCGGACAGCGCCGACACGCTGGCGCTGCTGGCGGAGCTGATCGGCCAGTCGAGCACCGTGAACGGCCGATTCTATGTGGACGGCTTCACGGACTTCACCTATCTCGAACGCGAGGTGCTGCGCGCCATTTTGGCCCGCGGGGCGGATATGACCGTGTGCCTCAGTTGCACCGGCGATGACGAGTCCAGCCCATACGTTCTGCCCGCACGCACGGCGCGGTGGCTGGAACGCACCGCCGAGGAGCAGGGGCAGAAATGCGTGCGCGAGTGGATGCAAGGCGGCGATGATCCCTCGCCCATCGACTTCTACTGCGCGCATCTGTTTGATTTTTCCCGCCCCGACGCGCCGGAGGTGGGCAACCGCGTGCAGCTTATCACCGCATCCACGATGCACGAGGAATGTGAGCTGGCCGCCGCGCGGATGGTGGAACTTGCCCGTTCCGGCTGTCGCTGGCGGGATATGGCCGTGGCCGTGCGCGGCTTTGGCGATTATCGCGGCGCGTTGGAAACGGCCTGCGAAAGCTTCGACGTGCCGCTGTTTCTCGCCGGACGGGGCGATATTCTGCAAAAGAGTCTGCCGCTGGCCATTTCCTCGGCACTCGAGTGCGTGACGCACGGCTGGGAATACGAGGCCATGTTCGGCTATTTGAAAACCGGCCTTTCCGGCATCGAGCCGCAGGAGCTGGACGCGCTGGAAAACTACGCGATCCTGTGGAACATCCGCGGCCGGATGTGGAAGCGGCCCTTCACGCAGCATCCGGACGGCTACAACCGGCCCGCCACGGAGGAGAGCGAACAGACGCTGGCGGACCTAAACGCCCTGCGCGAGCGTATTGCCGCGCCGCTTGACCGGCTGGAACGGGCACTTTCCGCCGCCGGGACGGCGCGGGAATTTGCCATGTCGCTGGCCGATTTTTTGCAGGATATCTCGCTGGCCGAAACACTGGAGGCACGCGCGGAGGAGTTGGAATCGACCGGCCAGTCCGCCGCCGCCATGGAATACCGCCAGCTTTGGGAGCTGGTGTGCTCGGCGCTGGAACAATTCGCGCGAACGCTGGCCGACCGGCCGATGGATGCCGACCGCTTTGCCTCGCTTTGGTCGCTGATGCTCGGGCAGTACGACGTGGGCGTGATCCCCGTGTCGCTTGACCGGGTGCAGGCCGGCGAGATGGACAAAATGCGCCGGCGCCACATCCGCCATCTGCTCGTTCTCGGCGCCACGGATGAACGTCTGCCCGCGCCGGACGAGGGCGGCGGCATCCTATCCGCCGACGAAAAGGCCCAACTGAACGATCTGGGCCTACCGCTGCCGGATGCGGAGGAAGCGCTCGGGCGCGAGTTCGGCGTGATCGTGAACTGCCTGTCGCTGCCGTCGGACAGCCTTTACATCTCCCGCCCGCTCAGCGCGGCGGACGGCAGCGTCACGCGCCCGTCCGTCATCGTGCAGCGGGCCGAAGCGCTGCTGGGCATCCACAGCGAGCATGGCAATATCCTGCGCGCGCGGATGCAGGCCATGGCTCCGGCACGCACACTGGCCGTGCTGGCCGCCGCCGGAGATAACGCGCCGGAGGCCGCCGCCGCGCTGGCCTATTTCGACCGGATCGGCGAGGGCGAGGAGCCGAAGCGTCTGGCCCGTGCCGCGCGGATGAGCCGCGGTTCGCTTTCACCGGAGGCCGTGCGCGCGCTGTATGGCAAAAAGCCCGCCTTGACCGCCAGCCGCGCCGAAAAATTCAACAGCTGCCGCTTCGGCTACTTCCTGCAATACGGTCTGAAGGCAAAGCCGCGCCAGAAAGCGCTGTTCGACCCGCGCGACTACGGCAGTTTCCTGCATGATGTGTTGTGCGGCGTGGCGCAGGACGCGATGACCGCGGGCGGCTTCAAAAAGGTCACGCGCGAGCAGGTCGAACAGTTTGCCGACCGGCACATGGACGATTACATCGCGCATGAGATGAACGATTTTGCGGAAAAGACGGCGCGTTTTGCGTATCTGTTCCGCCGCCTGCGAACCACCGTTCGCGCCGTGTGCGCGGATTTGTGGGATGAGCTTTCCCACAGCGACTTTGTGCCGCTGGAAATGGAGCTTGATCTCTCGGCCCCGGGCGTTCTGGCTCCCGAGGCGGATGACGGCGGGATGCGTTTCACCGGCCGCGTGGACCGCGTGGACGGCTGGCTGCATGATGGCGTTCTCTATCTGCGTGTGACGGACTACAAAACCGGCGTGCGCAAATTCTCGCTGGCCGATCTGTGCCGCGGGATGGATATGCAGATGCTTTTGTATCTCTTCACGCTCACGAAACGCGCCCGCGAGCATTTCGGCGCGGAGGAGCTTCGTCCGGCGGGCGTTTTGTACGTTCCCGCGCGGCAGACCATCACCCCCATGGACAGCGAGCCGGACGATCTCACCGCCGAAGCGGCACACGCCGACAGCACGAAGCGCAGCGGCCTTGTTCTGGCAGACAGCGATGTGATCGAGGCGATGGAGGCCGGACCCGAAAAGCGCTTCATCCCCGTGAAATTTGCCAAAAACGGCGCCCCCTCGGGCGACAGTCTGGCCACGGCGGAGCGCTTTGGCGCGCTCGAGCGCTACATTGAGCAAACGCTCAAAAAATTGGCCGATGAGCTGCGCGCCGGCAGCGTGGAGGCCGACCCCTGGTTCAAAAACGCGCGCGACAACGCCTGTGCCCTGTGCGATTACGCCGATGCGTGTCTGTTTAACGCCGAAACCGACTGCGCGCGCGTTGTGACGGCGCTGAAAACATCCGATGCATGGGAGAGGATCGAGCATGGCGGGCTTTGAACTGACAAAAGGACAATCCGAGGCCGTGATGACGCGCGGGAAGCCGATGCTGGTGTCCGCCGCGGCGGGCAGCGGCAAGACCCGCGTGCTCACGGAGCGGCTGCTGGCACGCGTGCAGGAGGGCGAGAACATCGACCGCTTCCTCGTCATCACCTTCACGCGCGCGGCGGCGGCGGAGCTGCGCGGGCGCATACTGGAGGAGCTTGACCGCCGCATTGCGGAGGATCCCAACGATGCACATCTGCGGCGGCAAACGGCGCTGCTTTACCGCGCCCACATCGGCACGATCGACTCGTTCTGCGTGTCGCTTCTGCGCGAGCACGCAAGCACACTGGCGCTCAGCCCGGCCTTCACCATGCTGGAAACACAGCGAGGCGAGGCCATGCGAAGCCGGGCGCTGGAAGAAGTTCTGGACGAAGCTTATGAAAACATCGAATCGGACGAGGCCCTGCGCGAGCTTGTGAACACGCTCGGCGCCGGCCGCGACGACGGCCGTCTTGCGGCGCTGATCTTATCGCTGCACAGCCAGATGCAAAGCCGCGCCTTTCCCGATGAATGGGCCGCCGAGGCCGTGAAGGCCCTCGAGACCGATGAGACCGATGCCGGACACACCGCGTGGGGCCGCTGGCTGTTGGAGGATGCGGCGCTTGAGGCCGAATGGCACGCGGCTCAGCTTGAGAAAATGCGCGAGTTCATGGTGGGCGACATGGCCATGGAGCGCGCTTATGGCGATGCGTTTTCCGAAGCCGCGCTGCTGTTCCGCGACCTGATGCGCCTGTGCCGGGACGGGCTGTGGGACAAGGCCGCCGCGCATCTGGCGCAGGGCTGGCCGCTGCGGCTGGGCACACTGCGAAGCTATGAGGACGAGGCGAAGAAAAAGCGCGTGAAAACCGCGTGGGACAGCGCCAAAAGCTCCTGGGGCAAGCTGGGAAAGTCCATCTGCGGCGAAAGCACGGCGCTTCTGGCTCAGCTTCGCGGCTGCGCGGCGCCCTTGCGGCGGCTGATGGAGCTGGTGGCGGCGACCGACCGCGCCTATGCCGCGCGCAAGCGGCGCGCCGAGGTGTGCGATTTTTCGGACGCGGAGCATTTCTGCGTAAAGCTTCTGGCCCAGCCGGACGGCACGCCGACACCCCTTGCCGGGGAGATATCCCGGCGCTTTGCCGAGGTCATGGTGGACGAATATCAGGACGTAAACGCCGTGCAGGAGCTCATTTTCCACTGCCTGTCGAACGGCGGAGAGCGGCTTTTCGTCGTGGGCGATGTGAAGCAGTCGATCTATCGCTTCCGACTGGCCGACCCCGGCATCTTCCTGCGCAAATACGAGCAATTCGCCGCCGACAGCCACGCAAAGCGCGTGCTGCTGCGCGAAAACTTCCGCTCGAGCCGACAGGTATTGGAGGCGGCGAACACCGTGTTTTCCGCCATCATGTCTCCGGCGCTCGGCGAGATCGAGTATAACGACGAGGCGCGGCTGGTATGCGGCCTTGGCGACGCGGCGGATGGTCCCGTGCCGGAGCTGTGCGCGATCACCTGGGATGCGGACGAGGAATCGCCCGTCAAAACCGAGGTGGAGGCGCGCTACGTCGCGCGGCGCATCCGTGCCATGGTGGAAAACCGCGAGCTCATCCGCGACGGCGGCGAGCAGCGCCCCGTGGGCTATGGCGACATCGCCATTTTGCTGCGTGCGCCGGGCAGCGTTGGCGGCGTTTACCGGCGGGCGTTGGCGGAGGAAGGCGTACCCGTGAATGCGCCGCAGGGCGGCGATTTCTTCGCCCAGAGCGAAATACGCTTCGCCATCTCCATGCTGGCCGTGCTGGACAATCCCCGGCAGGACGTGCCGCTGATCGCGGCGCTGCGCGGCGCGCCGTTCGGCTTTTCACCGGACGAGCTGGCCGCCATCCGTGCCGCCGCCAGGGGCGATTTCTGGACGGCGCTGTGCGCCCGCGCCGAGGCCGACGAGCGCTGCGCGCGCTTCGTGGCACTGATAAACGAGCTGCGGCAGGCCGCGCGCGAGCTTTCCACCGATGCGCTTTTGCGCCTTGTATATGAGCGCACGGGACTGACCGCCGTTTGCTGCGCCATGCCGGACGGACGCCGCCACACCGCCAATCTCATGGCGCTGTATGAATACGCGCGGCAGTTTGAGTCCGATGGCTTCCGGGGCCTGTTCCGCTTTGTTTCGTGGCTGCGGGGTCTTTCCGAGCGCGGCGAGGAGCCGCCCGCTCCTGCCGTGCCGAACGCCGTGCAGATTTTGTCCATCCACAAATCCAAGGGACTGGAATTTCCCGTTGTGTTCCTCGCGGACAACAGCCGCCGCTGGAACCGCGGCGATGCCGAGGCCGTTTTGTGCCACGAAACGCTGGGCTTCGGCGTTCGCATAACGGACACGCAGCGCGGCGTGAGCTGGCCGACCCTGAGCTGGCGGGCCATCGCCGCGGCCAAGCGCCGCGAGGAGCTGAGCGAGCAGATGCGCGTTCTGTATGTGGCCCTGACCCGCGCGCGCGAGCGGCTGATCATGACGTGTACACTGAAAAATGCCGAGGAGGCGCTGGAAAAGCTGGACGCAGGCCCCGCGCCATTTGACCCCCGCCTGTTGGCCGCCGCGCCGGACGCCGCCACATGGCTTCTGCGCACGGCTCTGGCCGATGGCGGCGCGCATATCCGCCTGCGCATCGAGCCGCTGCCGCAAGAGGCCGACCCGCACGCGCAGGCCGAACCCATCCTGTCCGCGCCGGACGCCGACCCCGCGCTCACGGCGGAACTGGCCGAGTCCCTCGCATGGCACTATCCGTATGAGGCGGCCGTGTCGCTGCCGTCAAAGCTCACGGCCACGGAGGCCAAGCGTCTGGAGGCGGCGCAAGCCGACCCCGAAGCCGGATCGCTCACACCCACGCGCCGCCGCTTCCGCCAGCCGGATTTCGGACGGGACGACCGTCCTCTGAGCGGCACGGAACGCGGCATCGCCGCACACCTGGTCATGCAGCACATCGATCTAAGTCAAACCGACAGCCGCGAAGCCGTCGCGGCGGAGATCGAGCGACTGCGCACAGGGGGCTTTTTGTCCGCGCGGCAGGCCGAAGCCGTGAACCCCGGTGACATCTTGGCCTTTTTCCATTCGGAGCTTGGCCGGCGGGTGAAAGACGCCGACCGGCTATGGCGCGAGTTCCGCTTTTCGCTTTTGTGCCCGGCGCAGACATGGTTCCCTGAATCGCCGGAGGGCGAGGATATCTTGCTTCAGGGCGTCATCGACCTGTGCATCGAAGAAGACGGCAAGCTCACCGTGATCGACTTCAAAACCGACGCCGAGGTGCATCCCGAGCTTTACGCCGGACAGCTGCGGGCCTATGCGCTGGCGATGCGGCGCATCACGGGAAAGCCCGTGCAGGGCGCGGAGCTTTGGTATCTGCGGAAAAAAGTGCGCAAAAGCCTTGCAATGGAAGAAGAAATGTGCTAAAGTATGCTTTGCGTCTTGTAACGGCGGCGTTTTGCCGTACTCAAGGCAGTATTTACATGAGGTGAAACACCATGAAGGAAGGCATCCATCCCAAGTACTACCACACCGCGATCAAGTGCGCCTGCGGCAACGTGATCGAGACCGGTTCCACCCGCGAGAACATCACCATCGAAATCTGCTCGAAGTGCCACCCGTTCTACACCGGCAAGCAGAAGCTCGTGGACACCAGCGGCCGTGTTGACAAGTTCAACAAAAAGTACAACCTGGGCTAATTCACTATTCACAAAAAACGCTCTCATCCATCCGGACGAGGGCGTTTTTGCTTACATTGGAACGATAAAAAAAGGTATGCACGAGCTTGTGCATACCCTTTTTATATTGTGCGAATTTTATACGCGTTTGTCGGTTTTCGGGGGCTCGCCCATGACGAGACGGGCGCGCTTGCGGGCCGACTCGGTCTGGAGCGTGTCGAGCGTGACCGCCGCGAGCAGCACCACGCCGAGCGCAACATTCTGCCAGTACTGGTTCATGTTCAAAAAGTTCATGCCGGAGTTGAGCACGCCGATGATCAAAACGCCGACGACCATGTTCGACATCTTGCCGCCGCCGCCACCCATTTTGATGCCGCCGAGCATACACCCGGCCATGACGGTGAATTCCGCGCCAACGCCCATGGAGTTGTTCACGGAGCCGATGCGGCCGACGTTGACGATCTGGGCCACGCCGAAGAAGAAGCCGGCCAGCGCGAAGATCAAAACGCGCATCTTCGCCACGGAAACGCCGGACAGCGCCACCGCATCGGGGTTGGAGCCCATGGCGTACACATTGCGGCCGAAGTGGGTCTTATTGAGGATGAACGAGCCGAGGGCGACCATCACGACGGCGACCAGAACACCGGTTTTCAGCGCACCGGAGCCGATGGAGATGTTGTAGCCGCCGAGGAGTTTGAAGCCGTTGGACAGGCCCTGATAGGTGCGCGTCATGCCGCCGGACAGCAGATAGGTCGCGCCGTTCAAGATATACTGCGTGGCCAGCGTGATGATGAAGGGGAACACCTTCAGCCACGCATACACCGCGCCGTTGAATGCCGACAGGGCCACCGCCAGCGCGATGCCCACGAGGATGGTGACGATGAAGCTGCTGCCGCCGAACCATTCCAGATTCACAAGCGCCATCACGATGCCCACCGTGGAAAGCAGGTAGCCCGTGGACAGGTCCATGCCGCCGCCAAGCATGATGAGCGTGATGCCGATGCCGATGATGAGCAGATAGGCGTTCTGGCCCAGAATGTTCAAAACGTTCGCAAGGCTGAGGAAGTCGCGGCCCGTGACCATTTTGCAGAGGATCTGGAACGCGATGAGAAGAACGATCAGGACGATGACCATCATCATGTCCTTGAGTTTTGCCTGAAGCTTTTTCATGTGTTTGCTCCCTTTTCTAATCAAAGTGACGCGCCGGTGGACGCAAGGTCAAGGATGCGTTCCTGCGAGAACTCGTCCTTTTCCAGCGTGCCGGCCATGCATTTTTCACCGAACACCACGATGCGGTCGGACATACCCAGCAGCTCCTCCATGTCGGAGGTGACCATGATGATGGCCTTGCCCTGCTCCACCAGTCCGTTCATCAGCTCGTAGATCTCATACTTTGCGCCCACGTCGATGCCGCGGGTCGGCTCGTCAAAGATGATCACGTCCACATCGGCGGCCAGCGCCTTGCCAACGACCACCTTCTGCTGGTTGCCGCCGGACAGATTCAAAACCAGCGTTTTATCCAGATTCGGGGCCTTGATGCGCATGGAGTTGCCGTAGTAGTCGGCGATCTCCTTCTCCTTCTTCCGGCTGACAACGCCGACTTTGGAGATCTTGCCGAGAACGTTATACACAAGGTTCCAGCTGATCGTTTCCGTCAGGAAGCAGCCCTCGCGCTTGCGGTCCTCGGGGCAAAGGCCGATGCCGTATTTGTGCATGGCGTCGGCGGGGCTTTTGATGTTGGCGGGCTCACCCTTCACATAGATGTCGCCCCACTGCTTCTTCACCTCGCCGAAGATGACCTTCATGATCTCCGTACGTCCCGCGCCGACAAGACCGGAAATGCCCAGGATCTCGCCCTTATGCACGGCGAAGGAGATGTTCTTGACACCATTGCCCGTGAGGTTCACGACCTCGAGCGCCGTTTCACCCAGCGGCACATTGCGCGGCGGGAAGGTCTGCGTCATTTCGCGGCCGACCATATATTTAATGAGTTCCGCGCGGTTGGTCTCAGCCGTGATGAGGGTGGTGATGTACTCGCCGTCGCGCAGGACGGAGACCTTGTCGGAAAGGTCAAAGATCTCATCCAAGCGGTGGGAGATGTATATGATCGCGACGTTTTCCGCCTTGAGCTTGCGAACGATCCGCTTAAGGATCTCCACCTCCGCAAGCGACAGCGGTGCCGTCGGCTCATCCAAGATCAGAACGCGCGCGTTTTTCGACACAGCCTTCGCGATCTCCACGATCTGCATATGGCCGGGTGTCAGCTCGCGCACGGGCGTGGCGGGATCGATGCTCACGCCGAAATCGTCAAACAGGGCCTTGGCCTTTTCGTTCATGCGCTTTTGGTTGACCAAGCCCTTCGAGCGCTCGCCGTAGCAGATGTTCTCCGCCGCGGACAAAACGTCGATGAGGTTGAATTCCTGATAAATGCACTCGATGCCGTGCTTGCGCGCCAGCGCCGGCGTCATGGCGGGATGGGTCTCGCCATCGACGGTAACGGTGCCGCCGTCGGGTGCGTGCGCGCCGGTGATGGTTTTGATCAGCGTGGATTTGCCCGCGCCGTTTTCGCCCACGATGGCGTGGATCTCACCGGGATAGAAATCGATGGAGACATTGTTCAGCGCCACCACACCGGGGTAGTACTTCACGATGTCCTTCAGAGAAAGAATGGGTGTTTTGCTTTCCAAATGGATGCACCTCTCTTTGGGATATAGCGGATGATAAAAGAGGCGGCGCGGGAAGCTCTCGCGCCGCCTCTCGGTTCATACCTTATTGCGGCTTAGAAAGCCGGACCTGTCAGCCGATGTACTGCGGGATCTTGTACTCGATGGCAGGGTTCTCCTCGCCCATGGCCCAGGTAGCGGAGAAGTCATAGACGTTGGTAGCCGTGATGGTGTCATAGAAAGTCGTGCCGTACTCGAAGTCATAGCCCTCGGTGCCGCAGGCGGACAGCAGGATGTCGGCCAGATGCTCGCCGGTCTGCACGGGCGGGATGATGACGGCGTCGGACAGGGTCATGGCAAACTCGGCCGCGGCGTCATAGGACGGTCCAAGCAGCTCCTGAGCCACTTCGCCGTAAGGCACAGCCGCGTCACCATAGGTGGCGTAGCCCTTGATGGCGTTAGCGGAGGGATCCGCCTGCGCAGCAGCGTACATATCGGTGAAGGTGGTGTCCTCGGCGTAGCAGGGGATCACGCAGAAGTCCGCAAGGTCAAGGCTGTTCTGCTCGCAGAAGTCAGCGATGGCGGAGGCGGCGCCCATGGCTTCTTCCGGCTCATAGGCGATGAAGATGCGGCAGTCGGGGTGCGCGCCCAGCGCGTCCTGCGCGTTGTTGTACGCATCGGAGAAGGCGCTGCTGCCGTAGCTGGAGGTGGTGGAAACGCGAACGAGGTTGTCGGAAGCGTCCACGGTGCCGATCATGGCGTTGGAGCGATACACGCCGTCCTGGATGTCGGTGAAGACGTCGCAGGCGACCTCATACTTGCCGTCGGCGTTGGCGGGGATGTTGCCGCCCTCGGCCAGACGCTTCTCAAGCCAATCCTGCGCGGCCTCGACCGCGAACATGGCCGTGATCTCATAAGCGGTGTAGACGCAGCCGGAGATGCCGTAGTTGACAGGCTCGGCGCCCAGCATAGCAACGGCGATACCGGCCTCGAGGGCCTGGATGACGACGTCCTGAAGCATATCGACGCTCATGGCGGCGATCATCAGAGCGCCGACGTTGCCGGCGGCGATGGCGTCTTCAACAAAGGTGACCTGCGCAGAGGGATCGCCCTGGGCGTCCTTCTTCACATAGGTCCAGCCCTGACCCTGCATCACGGCGCCCATGGCGTCGTTGATCCAGACAAGGCCTTCCGCGCCCGTCGTGGGCAGGATGGACCAAACTTCCTTGTTGCCGTTCCAGGTGAAGTCGACGGTGATCTTCTCGACGGCTTCCTCGGCGGTTTCTTCGGCAGTCTCCTCGGCCTCCTCCGCGGGAGCCTCGGCGCCGCCCAGCTGCGCTTCGATGGCATCGAGACGGGTCTCGAGATCGGTCAGGCGAGCCAGCGTGTCCTCGTCCAGACTGGCCGTGCAGGCACACAGGCTGAACATCATGGCAACGGCCATGATCAGTGCAAGAGCTTTCTTCATCTTGTCTTTTCCTTTCCTTGAAATGAGTTGCGCCAAAAATTTGACGCCTATCATTATAGTTATTTGCCAGGCAAAAGTCAAGG